>DASZUD010000060.1:0-2541 GCA_035548155.1 Polyangia bacterium | reverse complement strand
CTCGCGCGCGGGCGCCGCCGCCTTGGCAGAGGGCGCCGCCGGCTTCGCCGCCTCGACCGCGGGCGTCGCCGCAGGCGCGGCGGCGCCGGCCGCACCGCTCGCCACCTCTTGCAGGCGGGCGCGCTCGGCGACGATGCCCGCCTGGATCGCCTTGCGCAGCTCGGTGGCGTTCGCCGGGCGCCGGTCGGGATCCTTCGCGAGGCAGCGCATGATGGCGTCTTCGAGCGGCACGGACATGGGCACGCGCCGGCCGAGCGCGGGGGGCCGGCGGCTGCGGTGGTTCTGCTGCACCTCGGCGGGCTTGCCCCAAAACGGCGGTCCGCCCGCGAGCATCTCGTAGAAGATCGCCCCCAGCGCGTAGATGTCGCTGCGCAGGTCGATGTCCGGGCGGCCTTCGCACTGCTCGGGCGACATGTACTCGGGCGTGCCCGCCGCCGCTTCCTCTTTCGTCTCGTCGGCCGGCTTGGCGTTCGCCTTCTTCACGAGGCCGAAGTCGAACAGCTTGGCGCCGAAGCTCTCGTGGACGAACACGTTCTCGGGCTTGAGATCGCAGTGCACGAGCCCCTTGCCTTGCACGACCTCCATGACCTCGAGCATCGGGATCGCCGTCTTGGCGAAGTCGTCGATCGACATGGGCCCGTCGAGCTCGTTCATGACGTCCGCGAGGATGGGCGCCTTGACGAAGTCCATGACGACGTAGACCGATCCGTCGGGCAGCTTGCCGCTGTCGTAAACCGCGGGGACGTACGGGACGCCCACTTCCTTGAGCGCGTCGGCCTCGCGCACGAGGCTCTCTCCCGCGGAGGCGTTGTCCGCGCGCGCCACTTTGATGGCGCACGGGTGGTTGTCCTCGACGCGCACGGCGCGGAAGACGGCGCCGAAGCCGCCCTGCCCCAGCAGCTTCTCGGCGCGGAACGCCGGGAGCTCGGGCGTCGGGACGACGAAGGGCGTCGGAGCGTCCCCTGCCGGCGGCGGCGCCGGCGGCGGCGCTCCGTGCAGCGCGCAGCTGGGCGCACCGTCCCTGAGTCGCTTGCCGCAGCTCGGGCAACGGATCATCGGCTTTTATACCCTATCACGATCGCCATATTGCCCATGCTCGGTCTTGGCCCCCTGTCTGACCGTCTGACATTCGGCGCGCGGCAGACCCGCCCCCTACCTTCCCGCTCAAGGCATCGGCGCTTGCCGCGCCGGGCTTGACGTCTTCCACCATTGAGACTCCTTTAATGCACCCCGTGGCCGCCAAATCCGCCCTCAACCTGCCGGTCGAGCTACCGATCGACGCGGCGCTCCCCGAGATCGTCGCGGGACTGCGCCGGGGCCGCTCGCTCGTCGTCGAGGCGCCGCCCGGCGCCGGCAAGACCACGCGCGTGCCGCGGGCCTTGCTGGAGGCCGGCGTGGTCCCGGGCGAGATCTGGGTGCTGGAGCCGCGGCGGCTGCCCGCGCGCCTGGCCGCCGAGCGAGTCGCCCGCGAGCTCGGCCAGCGAGTCGGCGAGACCGTGGGCTACACGGTGCGGTTCGAGGACGTCTCGTCGCCCAGCACGCGCCTGCGCTTCGTGACCGAAGGCATGCTCACGCGGCGAATGCTGTCGGACCCGCGACTCGAAGGCGTGGGCGCCGTCGTGCTGGACGAGATCCACGAGCGGCACGTCGCGACGGACCTCGCGCTGGCGTTGCTGCGGCGGCTGCAGCGCGCCGCGCGACCAGACCTTCGCGTCTGCGCGATGTCGGCGACCCTCGAGGCCGAGCCGCTGCAGGCGTTCCTGGACGACTGCGCCGCCGTGCGCAGCGAGGGACGCCTTCACCCCATCGCCATCGAGCACTTGCCGACTCCGGACGAACGGCCGCTCCACGAGCAGGTCACGGGCGCCGTGCGCCGCCTCCTGCGCGAGGGGCTCGAGGGTGACGTGCTGGTGTTCCTGCCGGGCGCCGCCGAGATCCGCCGCGCCGAGGAGCTGCTCTCGAGGGCGCCCGGCCTGGACGCGCTCGCGATATTGCCGCTGCACGGCGAGCTCTCTCTCGAAGAGCAGACGCGCGCCGTTCGGCCCGATCCCGCGCGGCGGAAGATCATCCTCTCGACGAACGTCGCCGAATCGTCGATCACGGTCGAGGGCGTCGTCGCCGTCGTCGACTCGGGGCTGGCGCGCATCGCCTCGCACTCCCCGTGGACGGGGCTGCCCACGCTGGCCGTCGCGAAGATCAGCCAGGCGGCCGCCACCCAGCGCGCGGGCCGCGCGGGCCGCACCCGCCCGGGGCGCGCCCTGCGCCTCTACACGCGACACGACCACGACGCGCGCCGGCGCTATGACCCGCCCGAGATCGCCCGTGCGGATCTGGCGGAGACGCTGCTGGCGCTCGCGGCGCTCGGCGTCGGCCCCAGAGAGCTGCGCTCGCGGATCGAGCGGGTCGCGGTCACCAGAGAGCATGGGCTCGAGCTGCAGCTCGCCACCGGACCGGCGCTGTGGTTCGGCGACGGCGAGCGGCTGCAGGCGAAGTGGGCGGCCGTCGCCGCGGTCCTCGCCGACCCGCAGGCGGCCGGCGCGA
>DASZUD010000059.1:0-13499 GCA_035548155.1 Polyangia bacterium | reverse complement strand
TTCCGCCGGAGCTCCCGCCGCTCCCGACGCCGCGTCGCTGACGGAGCGGCCTCCCGACGAGCAAGCGGCGAGGATCGTCATCGCGATCAGGGCGGTGAGACGGCGCATGTCACATCTGACGGGGGAACGAGCGCCGCAAGGCACCCCGCGCGACCGAGACCACGCCTTCGGATTTGCCGCGCCGCGGGGCCTCGGCCAGCGGACGGCCTGGGGAGGAAGCGAATCGGTTCGCCGCGACCTCGGTCGGCATGCTAGAGCACCGCGGCCTGGAGGGCTGCTACGTGACATCGAACGAAGACGGAAAAGAAACGATTTCTTTGCGTGACCAAACGGCGGGCCGAGGCATCTCGAAGCCCATGCGAATCGTAGTAGCCGTAGGAATCTCGCTTGCCGTCGTCGGCCTGCTGGCAGGCACGAAGTTCGCGCAGATCTCGTCTTTGATGCGCTTCGGCAAGGCCGCCCAGGCGGCCGGACCGCCCCCCGAGGCGGTCGGAACCTCGGTGGCCAAGAGCGCCGAGTGGGAGTCGGTGCTGGAGTCGGTGGGCAGCGTCGCGGCGGGCCGGGGCGTCACCATCAGCAACGAGGTGCCGGGCGTCGTGCGCGCCATCCGCTTCGACTCGGGCGCGAAGGTGCGCCCGGGGCAGGTCCTCGTCGAGCTGGACGCCAGCGTCGAGCGGGCGCAGCTGGCGTCGCTGCAGGCGCGCCGCGACCTCGCCACGACCTCGGCCGCACGCACCCGCCATCTCGAGGCGGGCGGCGCCTCCACCAAGGCCCAGCTCGACGCCGACGAGGCCCAGCTGAAGACGGTCAGCGCCGACGCGCAGGCGCTCGCGGCGCAGATCGAGAAGAAGACCATTCGCGCGCCCTTCGGCGGCAAGCTGGGCATCCGCTCGGTCAACCTGGGCCAGTACCTGAACCCGGGGACGCCCATCACCGTCCTCGAATCGCTGGACGCGGTCTACATCGACTTCACGGTTCCCCAGCAGCAGGTCGCCCGCGTGCCGGTGGGTACGGCCGTGCGCATCACGCTGCCCGGCACCGAGCCGCTGCGAACGCTGGCCGGCAAGATCGCCGCCGTCGACCCGAACGCCGACTCCGTCACCCGTGCCGTCAAGGTGCGGGCGTCGGTGGACGACGACCAAGGTGCGGACAAGATGGGCGCGAACGAGCTGCGCCCGGGTATGTTCGTCAACGTCGCCGTCGTGCTGCCCGAGCGGGCGAGCGTCGTCTTCGTGCCGGACACGGCGATCAAGCGCGCGCCCTACGGCAACTCCATCTTCATCGTCGAGGACCGCAAGGACGAGGCGGGCCATGTCGTGAGCGGCCCTGGCGGCAAGCCGGCCAAGGTCGTCCGCCAGCAGTTCGTGCGCATCGGCGCCAGCCGCGGTGACTTCGTCGCCATCGACGAAGGGGTGAGCGCCGGGCAAGAGGTGGTCACGCAGGGCGCCTTCAAGCTGCGCAACGGGGCGCCGGTCTTCGTGAACAACGAGATCCAGCTCAAGCCTTCGCAAACTCCCAACCCGCAGAATCGCTGATGCGCCTCACCGACGTCTTCGTACGCCGGCCGGTCCTCTCGGTCGTCGTCAACCTGATCATCGTCATCGCCGGCGTGCAGGCGATCCGCTCGCTGAACGTCCGGCAGTACCCGCGCCTCGAGAGCGCGACGATCGTCGTTCGCACGCCCTACGTGGGCGCCAGCGCCGATCTCGTGCGCGGGTTCATCACGACGCCGATCGAGCGGTCCGTCGCCGCCGGTGACGGCATCGACTACATCGAATCGCAGAGCGACCAGGGCCTCTCGACGATCAACGTTCACCTCCAGCTGAACGTGGACACGGCGCGCGCGCTGGCCGACATCAGCGCCCGCGTGAACCAGGTGCGCGGCGATCTGCCGCCCGAAGCGGAGGTGCCGGCCATCAGCCTCGAGCCGTCGGACGCCGCGTTCGCGTCGATGTACCTCAGCTTCGACTCGAAGATCCTCCAGGACAACCAGGTCACCGATTACCTGATTCGCGTCGTGCAGCCGCGCCTGTCGGCCGTCGAGGGCGTGCAGAAGGCGGACATCCTGGGTGGGCGCACCTTCGCGCTGCGCGCCTGGCTGAAGCCGGACCGCATGGCGGCGCTGAACGTCAGCCCTACGCAGGTGAGGCAGGCGCTCGCCTCGAACAACTACCTCTCCGCGATCGGCCAGACGAAGGGCACCTTCCTCCAGCTCAACCTGTCCGCCACGACCGGCATCGAATCAGTCGAGGACTTTCGCCGGCTCGTCATCCGACAGGAGGGCGGCACGCTGGTGCGCCTCGGCGACGTCGCCGACGTCGTGCTGGGCGCCGACAACTACGAGATGGACGTGCGCATGTCGGGCAAGAGCGCCGTCTTCATGGGCGTGTGGGTGCTCCCCAACGCCAACGCGCTCGACGTCATCAAGCGCGTGCGTGAGGAGCTGGCCAAGGTCCAGCGCGAGCTGCCGTCGGGGCTCACCGGCATGATCGCCTTCGACGCCACGAAGTACATCGACAGCGCCATCCACGAGGTGCGCGGGACGTTGGTGGAGACGATCGCGATCGTCATCGTCGTGATCTTCCTGTTCCTCGGGTCGCTGCGCACGGTCGTCGTGCCGGTCGTCGCCATCCCGGTGTCGCTGATCGGCGCGATCTTCCTGATGCAGGTGTTCGGCTTCTCGCTGAACCTGCTGACGCTGCTGGCGATCGTTCTGTCCGTCGGCCTGGTCGTCGACGATGCCATCGTCGTCGTCGAGAACGTCGACCGGCACATGCGCGAGGGCCACTCGGCGATCGAGGCGTCCATGCTGGGTGCGCGCGAGCTCGTCGGGCCGATCATCGCCATGACGATCACGCTGGCGGCGGTGTACGCGCCGATCGGCTTTCAGGGCGGCCTCACGGGCGCGCTGTTCCGCGAGTTCGTCTTCACGCTGGCGGGCGCCGTGCTCATCTCGGGCGTCGTCGCGTTGACTCTTTCGCCCATGATGTCGTCGAAGCTCCTGCGCCCGCAGCAGCACGAGGGGCGGTTCACGGCGCTCGTCGACCGCGCGTTCCACCGCGTCAAGGAGCGCTACTCGCGCATGCTGGCCGTGACGCTGGCGAACCGCCCGGCGGTCTACATCGTCTGGGGCGTCCTGTCGCTCCTCGTCGTGCCCATGTACATGTTCTCCGCGAAGGAGCTGGCGCCCACCGAGGACCAAGGGGTCGTCTTCGGCAAGGTCGACGTGCCGGCCAACGCGACGATGGAGCAGGTCACCCCCTTCACCGAGAAGATCTTTCGCAACTTCCAATCGACGCCCGAGTTCAGCCACAGCTTCCAGCTGACGTTCCCGAGCGGCGGCTTCGGCGGCATGATCGTGAAGCCGTGGGAAGAGCGCTCGCGCAGCATCTTCCAGATCCACCAGGAGCTGTTCGGCAAGCAAATGATGCTCACGGGCGTGCAGGCGCCCGTGTTCCTGCCGCCGGCGCTGCCCAGCGCGGGCATCTTCCCCGTCGAGTTCGTGATCGCGTCGACGGGCAGCCACGAAGAGCTCGTGCGCGCGGCCGATCAGATCGTCGTCGAGGCCATCAAGAGCGGCCAGTTCGCGTTCCCGCCCGTGACGGACGTGAAGATCGATCAGGCGAAGGCCGAGATCGTCTTCGACCGCGAGAAGATCGCGTCGATGGGCCTCAGCATGCAGCAGGTCGGCGCCGATCTCGCGACGATGCTGGGCGGTAACTACGTGAACCGCTTCAACATGGAGGGGCGCAGCTACAAGGTCATCGCGCAGGTCGAGCGCGCGGGCCGGCTGACCCCCGCCGACCTCGGCGAGATCCACGTCACCGGCCCGGGCGGTACGCTCATTCCGCTGTCGTCGATCGCGACGTTCCGCACCGGCGTCGAGCCGCGCTCGCTCAACCGCTTCCAGCAGCTCAACGCCGTGAAGATCTCGGGCGTCGCGCCGCGCGGGCTCGAGAACGGGCTCGCCGTGCTGGAGGCCGCCGCCGAGAAGGCCCTGCCGCCGGGGTCCCGCGTCGACTACACGGGCGAGTCGCGCCAGCTCCGACAGGAGGCCGGCAAGTTCCTGCCCGCGATGGGCCTCGCGATCGTGCTGATCTTCCTGGTGCTGGCGGCGCAGTTCAACTCGTTCCGCGATCCGATCGTCGTCCTCGCGGGCTCGGTGCCGCTGGCGATGTTCGGCGCGATGATCTTCACCTTCCTGAAGTTCTCCGGACCGCCCGGCATGAAGTTCGCGCTGACGGAGGGTTGGACCACGACTCTGAACATCTACTCGCAGGTCGGGCTGGTCACGCTCGTCGGCCTCATCGCCAAGAACGGCATCCTGGTGGTCGAGTTCGCCAACCACCAGCAAGAGAGCGGGCTGTCGAAGGTGGCCGCCGTTCAGGCGGCCGCGGAGACCCGGCTGCGCCCCATCCTGATGACGACCATCGCCACCGTCGCGGGGCACTTCCCGCTCACGCTCGTGCACGGCCCGGGCGCGGCCGCCCGCAACTCGATCGGCGTCGTGCTCGTGGGCGGCATGGCCATCGGGACGGTGTTCACGCTCTTCGTCGTCCCGTCGGTCTACGTCCTCATCGCGAGGGACCACCGCGCGACGGCGGCGCGGCAGCCGCAGCCCGCTCACAGGGCGACCAACGGGGACGTGTTGCCGCCGCAGCGGATCTCCGCAGAGTCTCTCCCGACCGGCAGCGCGTAGCTCCGGTTTGTGCACTCTGCGGCCCCGCGGCACCGGAGCCGTCGCCGAGGCGCTCGTGTACGACCGCGCCCCCCCTCCCGACGAACGCGTCGCCGTCGAGTGCGCGCTCGAGGCGCGCTACGGCATCCAGTGAGCGGCGAGCGGCTCCGCCCCGAAGTAGCGCCTAGGACCGGTTCAGCTCGGGGGCGGGGCGACGCTCCTGCAGCCACCTGTACGCGTACCGGGCGAACTGGTGCGAGGGCCGTTCGATGACGAGATAGAAGCCGTAGGCGAAGGCCACGACGAAAGTGGTGGCCACGAGCCACGACACGCCTGAGCCCAGGGATGGCACCGCCAGCCGCTCCCAGATCGTGTGAGCGGCGGGGTGAGTGATGTAAAGGGAGTAGCTGAAGACACCGGCGCGCTCGGCCCAACTGACGGGCGTGCTTTCCTTCGCCGCGACGAGCTCGTTGCGCAGCCAGAAGTACACGTAGAAGGCAAACAGGTTCAGCGTGACCGGGTAGGTGATGCGGCTGTGGAACCTGAGGACGCTGGCGATCATCGAGAGGCCGACGGCGCCGAGGCGCCACCATCCGATCCAAAGTCGCGGCCGCGGCAGCGCGGCCAGCTCGGCGTACGATTCGGCGAGGTCGCAGCCCAGGAGCCAGCACGGGAGCCCCAGCAGCCAGTTTCCTTGGATGCCGAAGGCGGGATATTCACCGCTCTTGAGGTTGGTCACGGCCAGCGCGAGCGACACGACGTACGAGGCTGCGATCAGCCGCCGCCACCCGTACCGATTTCGCAGCCGCAGGAGCCAGGGGTAGAGGGCATAGTAAATCTCCTCGCAGAGGAGGCTCCACAGGATCGAGGGGCCCAACATGTCGAGCTGGATGCCCAGCGGCCGCGAAATCGTGATGGCCGCCGCGATCGGGATCAGGATGCGCAAGTAGCGCCGCGCGTAGAACGGGAGGAGCGCGGGGACGGACGAGGCGCGGCGGAACGGGTAGTGGATGCAGAACCCCGAGATCACGAAGAACACGATCACGGCGGCCGGACCCGGGGTCAGGTTGTTGTAGACCGCTCGGCTCACGCGTCCGGCGAGGTGTGTGAGATCGACGCCGTCGACGAGCGGCATGAACCCGTTGTGGCCGAACACGACCCACAAGGCGCACCAGAACCGCCACGAGTCCAAGCCACGAACCCGGCCCCCCTCGGCCGATGAGGTCAGAGTCATCTGACCGCATTGTTGCGCGGAGCGCGGGCAAAACCTAGAACTGTCTCGCCCGTCAGCTTCAACTCGGAGCGGCCGGCGGGCCCTCGGTGTGATAAGTAGGGGCTGCGGAATGGCAGGTATCGGAGAACTCGCGCGGGGCGGATCGCCCGCTGCCCGCCGCGCCGCGGTCGCCGCGGTCGTCGTGGTGGCCGCGATCATCGTGATTGTCGGGGCTCGAAGGCCCGCTGCCCTGCGCGCGATCGCGGCCGTGACGTCGCGTTGGCGCGAGATGCATACCCCTGGCGGGGGCCGGGACCGCATCGTCCCCGCACAAACGCGCGCGTTCGTCGACCTGATGCGCTCCGCGGGCATCTCTCACTATCGTTTCACGCCGAAGCTCGGCGACGACATCGAGTTCGCGCCCTTCATCCTCGAGGCGAGCTGGCCGATCGAGGTGCGCGAGCAGGACGAGATCGTCGCCGGATACACCTCGGAGTTCGCCGCGCGGAAGGACTGCACCGTCGTCGGCGTTGCGGGAAAGTACACGCTTGCTCGTTGTCATCTATAGCTACCTGCTCGTGGTCTTGATCGGCAGCGGTGGCCTCCTTGGCCGCGCCGTTCTCAGAGACGCTCCGCCGCGTGTCTTCACTCGCATGGCGCTGGGGATCTCCCTCCTGCACGCGCTCACGCTGACTGGCCTTCCGCTCGTGGGCGTGCTCGTCGTCGTGAGCGCCATGGCGGCCGTCGAGGGCGGGATCGCCCTGCGCCGTCCGCGCGCCCCGGTGTCGCCGCGCACCCTCCGACAGATCGCGCTCATCTTCGCCTCGGCGCTGCCCCTGTGGACGTACTACCTGTCGCGGCCCCTCTGGGCGTTCGACCCGCGCAACGTCTGGTTCTTCGCCGGGCGCATCATGTTCGAAGCGGGCCACTTCCCGCTCGACGTCTGGGGGCGGCTCATCTGCCACTGGGGCCCCGACTACTACCTCAACACGAACGCCGACTATCCCAAGCTCATCGGATCGCTCGCTGCATCGGTGGCGACGCTCGCCGGCTACTGGAACGAATATCTCCCCAAGATCGCGACGCTGCTCCTGCACACGCTGGAGCTGATCGGCTTCATCGAGCTCGGCTGGCGCCGGCGCGCCGTGGCGCTCAACGTCGTCATCACGATCGTGCCGACCTACCGCTACTTCTTCGACGCCGGCCTCCTGGACATCCATGTTTCGCTGCTCACGTTGATCGCCGTGCTTTCCTTCGTCGAGAGGACGGGCCCTGCGTCCGCACGAGCTCCCGGCGACACCGAGCGTCTCGATCTGCTCGCCATGGGCGTCGCCGCGATGGCCGTCGCGTCGCAGCTCAAGTTCGAGGGGCGGGCGCTCGTCCTCATCGTGTTCGCCTGCGCGCTCGTCACTCGGGCCATTACGCCGCGCGCGCTCGCCCGCGTGGCCGGCGTCTTCGTCGCGTTCGTGCCCACGGTGATGTGGCTCGCAGAGGTCAAGCTCTTCAAGGCGACGGGTTACCTGCAGCACAGCAAGGGGCTTCCCATCGCGCTGGTCCGCCTTCACCACGAGCTCATGTCGGTCATCGTGCCTCGCATCCTCACGGAAAGGCTGATCGTGACGGGAGTGGGCGCGGTCGTCGTGTCGCTCGTCGTGGCGCGTCTCACGGCGCCCAACCTCGCGCTGTCGACCGTGCTGCGCGACCGCCGCTTCCTGCTGGCGCTCCTCGTGGGGGTCGGCTACGCGGCTTCCCTCGTCGTCGTCTACCTGTTCACGTCGTACCCCTCGGTGCTCGAGCACATCATCAGCAGCCTCAGCCGCGCGGACATGGCCGCCCAGATGGGATTCTTCGCCGCGGCGATGGTGGCGCTCGAGATGGCGCGCCAGTCCCGGGCCGCGCCGCCGGTCAGCTCGTCTTCTTCGTAGCGCGTCCGACCGGCGGACGACCGGAATGAAACGCGACGGGGCCGACCTCGCCTTGGCCCAATAGACCACGCAAGTAGGGTCGTACCGACCTATCGTCGCAATGTCGGTGCATTTGTAGATGTCGTGGAGGACGGCGTCGCTGGTGAGGCAGTGGCTGGACTCTCAGCACTTGCCGCCGGCGCTGCAACAGGACAGCTGGCCGCGGCAACGTCCGGGCAACGCCGAGCCTATTCCGGCGCCGGCGGCGGCCCGTCGGGCAGCTCGGTGCCGAACAGCCGATCGAGCGCCGGGAACAGGAAGCCGTAGTTGCCGCGCACCTCGCGGTGGTGCGCCTCGTGGCGCCGGCTTCCGGCCAGCGGATGCCACACGCCCGCGCCCGGCGCGAAGTCGTAGCTCGAGTGCCCGATGTTGTTCAGCGTGATGCTGACGAGCGGAAACAGCAGCAACGTCGGCAACGAGAAGGCGTGGAAGGGCTGCACGCACACCATCACCGTGCCCAGGAGGAAGCTCTCGACCGGGTGCATGGCGTACGTCGAGAACGACGTCGGTCGGATGGCGCGGTGGTGCTCGCGGTGGAAGCGCTGGAACAGCCAGCGCGTGTGCAGCAGGCGGTGCACCGCGTAGAAGTGGACGTCGTTCCAGATGACGAGGACGGCCACCTCGAGCGCGACGGCGAGGGGCGGGCGCCAGGGGACGACGGCCCACCATCCGGCGCGCACGCCCACGGCCGTGAGCACGCCGAAGCCGCCGAAGAGCACGATCGTGAGCAGGGCCTGGCGCATCTCGCGCGCGACCTGGCCGGGCGCGAGGGCGCGCGTCGAGAGCGGGCGGCCGATGCCGCGCGCGGGCAGCGCGCGCGTGACCAGCGCGCGCGTCGCGGCCCCCAGCCCGAAGTAGAGGAACAGGAACCCCAGCGTCGTGAACGCGAAGACGACGGGAAGCGGCACCGCCTCGAGCCGCAGCCGCTCGAGCAGCCCCTTCATCGAGGGAGCTTCCGTTCCCAGAGGCTCGCGAGGCCGAAGCCGCGGCCGGGAGCCGACTCGACGCCGCCGGCGGCCGCGCGCTTGTGTTCGACGAGGACGGCGTGCAAAAGCTCGGTGGCGAGCCCGTGCAGCACGAGGCGGTACCCCGCGCGCATCGACGAGAGCGGCACCCATGGGTGCCTGTTGTTGACCAGCGCCAGGTGCGTCGCGTCGCCCAGCACCTGCGCCGCGTAGATCGCTACGGTCTCGTCGAGCTGCAACGATTGGTTGGCGCGCGCGAAGTCACGCTGGCCGAGCAGCAAGTGATAGAGCGGCGTGTAGATCTCGATCGCCGAGACGGAGTCGAGGATGTTGAAGAACCCGCGCGGCAGCTTGGGGAAGGGGATGGGGCGCTCGTCGATCGCGGCGAAATCGATGCGCGCCGGCGTCGTGAGCGAGCGGCCCGAGGCGGCGAGCGCCGCGTTCAGCTTGAGGACGAAGTTGTAGAGGTTGAGGTCGTGGCGCAGGAACAGGTCGTCCTTGACGTCGGCCGGCGTGAGCGGGCGCAGCGGCACGCTCTCGACGCGCTCGCCGCAGTTCGCGGCGAGGAAGGCGATCACGTTCGAGCCCAGGTGGAAGTGCTTGAGGATGAGGAACGTCGCCCAGGGGCTCGCGAAGTAGCGCAGCCCCACGTAGATCAGCCAGTGGAGCAGCCGCGAGGACGTGAGCGCGCGCGGCACCAAGAGGCGGAACAGGCCGACGAAGATCAGCGCCAGGCGCGCCAGCGGGCGCAGCAGCGGCAGCAGGAACCGGCGTGAGAACGAGCGCGAGTCCAGCACGAGCGCCGCCTTGGACTGCGGGTCCAGCGGGACGCCTCGGTCCGTGTACAGCGCCCACCAGGGATCCGGATCGCGCGGGTCGTGGGGCGTCGTGCCGAGCTCGGCGACGAAGTCGTCGCCGGGCGGGCTCGCGGGCGTCTCGCCCGTTGGGGTGGTCACGCGCCTGCCCCGATCTCCGCGCGCGCGGCGCGCACCTGCTCGGGCGTGGCCACGCGCACGTCGCGCGCGAGGCCCAGGGCGCGCAGCGCGCGAATCACGCCCCAGGTCCAGTCCCACTGGCCGGGCTCGAGGCCGTGCCGCGCGCTCCACGGGAAGCGGTGGTGGTTCGCGTGCCACCCGTCACCGAGGCAGATGAGGCCCATGACCCAGTGGTTGCGCGCGCGATCGGGGCCGCCGTACGGCATGGCGCCCACGACGTGCGCGACGCTGTCGATGGCGTCGCCGATGTTGTAGACGAGCACGAGGGTGAGCCACATCGCCGCGACGCCGCGCGCGCCGAAAAGCGCGAACGCGCCGCCGAAGAACAGGGCGACGTGCGCGAGCGCGAACGAGAAATAGACGCCGGGGCGGCTCACGAAGCGGTACCAGGGATCGCGCGCGACGTCGGGCGCGAGGTGCGCGTGCTGCTGATTGGTGCGCGGCCGGTGCCACCCGTCGAAGAGGACGCGCACCGGTCCGGCGAGGCCGTAGGCGATGCAGGCCGGCGCGTCCTTGCGCCCGATGTACCAGCCGTTGTGCGCGTGCCAGAAGCCGTGGAGCGGCGAGTGCGGATCCTCGGGGCGATCGGCGTGCGCGTGATGGAAGCGATGATTGCCGGCCCACTGCACGGGGGTGCCTGCCGGCAGGCCCAGCGTCACCAGCACGCGCTCGAGGCCCTTGCCGAGCACGAGCGAGCGGTGCGAGAGCACGCGGTGGTAGCCGAGGCAGATCGCCAGGCCCGCGCCCACGTAGTACGCGGCGCAGAGCGCGAGCAGCCCCGCGGTGTCAGACATTTCCCAGCTCCTCGAGCTGCAAGAGATACAGGCGCGCCGTCACCTTCGCCGTCTTCACCATCCGATCGACCATCCGATCCTCCAGGCCCACGGCGCCCAGCGCCTGCTCGAGCTTCTCGAGGTGCCGATCGTCGTTGCCGCCGTGATACAGCAGAAACGACACCTGCTCGTCGGCCAGCCCGAGCTGCTCCTTGATGAGCGCGCCCCAGCGCGCCGCGAGCTGCGCGCCCAGACCCTCGATGATGAACATCGCGCCCAGCAGGTCGAAGGGATTCTCCTGGCTGGCGCGGTGGAACATCCACGCGGAGAGCGCCTCGCTGCCGACGTTCTTGGCCGCGCCGCGGATGTCTTCCAGGTTGCCGCCCACGCTGGCGTAGTTGCGTTCGAGCAGCTCGAAGTCGCGATGCTCCTCGCGGGCGTGCGTGATGAAGAGGCTGCGCAGCGGGAAGCGCTCGGCGTCCATCTGCGAAGCGGCGCGCGCGATCCAGCGCGCTCCCTCGACCACCTGCTGGCGCAGGTTCAGCAGCAAGAGCTTGTAGTCGTCCAGCGTGAAGCGGCCGCTCTCGAGGCGGGCGACGATGGGCACGCGGTGCAGGCGCGCCTCGAAGTCGATCCAGACCCGCGCGAGCTGGCGCACGAGCCGCTCGGTCTCGGGCGTGCTCGTGGTGGTCACGAGGGCCGGCGGGCCTGCCGGCTCGACGGGCACGGGGACCGCGCGGCGCAGAGGCGCCTCGCCGCCGACGGCCGTGAGCTTGGCGTAGCTGACCGTGAACCGGCCGCTCTCGGGCACCATGACGAAGATCTGCTGCCCGGGCTTCACGTGACCTTCGTTGACGAGCTCGTCGAGCAGCACGAACACCGAGGCCGAGCCGACGTTGCCGCGCGTCGCGAGGTTCGAGAACCACTTCTCAGGTGGGGGCGACGCGCCCGCCTTCGCGAGCAGCTCGAAGATGCGCGTCCGGAAGAAGTTCGACGAGTAGTGACAGACGACGTGGTCGATCTCGGAGGCGACGACCTTGCCCTCGTCGACCAGGCGGAAGAACCCGTCGACGCCGAGTCGCACGAGCGCGTCGAGCTGCCGGACGTCCTGACGCAGGAAGAGCGCGCCCTCGTGCCCGGCGGCGTCGAACGTCGGGTGGTCGAGCCAGCCGAGGCCCATCGTGCCGTCGGCGCTCTTGACGCCGCCCGCGTACATGCAGGTGGCGTTCTCGTGGGCGTACGAGCGGATGTCGATCCAGTCGACGCGCAGCGAGACGCCGCGCGCGGCGGGCGCGGGCTGCAGCAGCGCGGCGCCCGCGCCGTCGGACAGCATCCAGCGCAGGAACTCGGCGTCGAACGAGAGCGCCTCGTCCGGCTTCAGGTAGGGCTCGTAGCGGCTGGCCTTGAACAGGCGGCTCGGCAGCTCGCTCGCGCAGGCGATCGCGTTCTGCTTCTCGCCGGCGCGCACTTGCAGGTACGCCGTCTTCAGCGCGGCCACGCCGCTGGCGCACACGCCGCCCAGCGACGCGATCTCGCAGGCGGGGATGCCCAGCTCGGCGTGCACCATGCTCGCGAAGCCCGGCACGCACAGATCGCCCTGCGTCGTCGCCGCGCCCAAGAAATCGACGGGGCCGGCCAGCGCCGCGCGCGACAGCACGTCTCGCACCGCCTCGGCCGCCATCTCGCTGTTTCGGTGCAGCGTGCGCTGCTGCTTGTCGAGCGCGTAGTGCCGCGTCTGGATCCCGTTCTGCGCGAGGACGCGCGCCTTCGCGCGGGCGGGGCGCCCCTGGATGCGGCCGAGATAGTCCTCCATCTCGTCGTTCGAGATGGGCGTGCCGGGGAAGAACCTCCCGAGGCCGGTGATGAACACGTCATTGAGGCCGTTGCTGATCGTCATGGGTTGGTCGAAGCGGGCTCGATGCTCGCTTGCGGCGCCATCCAAAGCAACAGCCGTGCCCCGAGCGATCGCGCGGATTTCCAGGCGCGTGCCGCGGGTGCAGCCAGCGGTTCGACAGCTGCTGCCAGAAACCTGTCGGTTCGACGCTCGAACGAAGCGTCAGAACCGGAAGGACATGCCGGCCACCGCTCCGCCGCGCGTGGGGGCCGTGAACGCGGTCGTCGCCGGCGTCGCGGCCGGGTGCTCGTCGTGCAGGAACGAGGGGAGCGCGGCCAATCCGGCGGCAACGAGGCCGGCGCCGCACACGGCGAAGCCGATGTTGGCGACGAGGGCGTCGCGTCGCCCGGAGGCCGCGAGGGAGTCCAGCTTCGCCTGGTCCGCGGGGGCGCTCTCGTAGTCCGAATGCGCCTTCAGCTCGAGCACGCCGAAGGTCAGCCCGACGGCCAGCGCGGCCGCGCTGACGCCCAGCAGGATGTGCGACGCGCGCCGGAGCCGGGGATGGCTGTCGTCCAGAGCCTCCGCTGGGCCCGCGGGCTCGACGCCGATGATGCCGGCACCGAGATCGACCATCGCGTCGGCGTTCTCCTCGACCGTCACCGGGCGGCTGACCTCCTTGCCGTCGGCGGTCGTGCCCTCGACGATGTAGTCACCCTTCGGCACGTTGTAGATCGTGACGGGCGCGGCGCCAAACGAGCGCCCGTCGAAGGTGACCTCGACGCTGGCGCCCTTGACGACGACGGTCCCCATCCCCGCGCCCGCCGGGCCGAACTCGATCCGGCCCGGCGTGGGCGGGGGAGCGGGAGGAAGGTGCACCACGGGCGCGGGAGGCGGCGCGGCCTCGACGGGCGGCGTCGCTTGCGCGGGCTTCGGCCCTGCGGAGGCGCTCGCCGGCCGTCTCGCGCCTTTGGCCTTGGCCGCCGTCACCCCGGGCGCGGCGAGGAGGATGGTCGTCGCGAGGGCGACGAGGAGCGAGGTCCGCTTGGTGACGTGCATCACTGGATCACCACCGGTGGA
>DASZUD010000058.1:0-3542 GCA_035548155.1 Polyangia bacterium | reverse complement strand
ACGAGCAAATTGGAGAGCCACAGAGTGAGGCAGTCCACGAGGACGACGGCGGCGCCTTCGTCCCCGGCAGCCTCGATGGCCGCCGGCAGCGCGCGAGGCGCTTCTATCGTCCGCAGTCGGGCGTCGCGCTCCTCGCGGTGCCGAGCGATGCGGTCGCGCATCTCGTCGTCGCTGGCCTCCGCCGTCGCGATGAACACGCCCTGCCCGCGCGTGACGAGAGACTGCGCGCGTTCGAGCGCGAAGCGGCTCTTGCCCGATCGCGCGCCCCCGCCCACGAGGACGAACGGGGCCCTCACGACGGCGGCCCCGCGAGACGGCGCAGGTTGGGCACGACGACGATGACGGGCACGCGCGCCGCGCGAACGAGCCGCTCGTTCTCGTAGCCGAAGGGGCTCGACGGGTCGGCGAGGTACGACTCGAGCATGACGTAGCCCAGGCCGAACCCCAGGCCGAACGGCAGGACCATGCCCATCAAGGACGCGATGAGCGCGGCACGCCCGAGGTTGCGCAGGAGGCGCAGGTCCGTCTCGAGGCCCGTCAGCAGGAGCAGCATCGTCATCCCGATCGCGCTCCACGCGTCGAGCAGGTGGAAGCTCTCGTTCGTGCGCGGAAAGGCGGTGACGAAGGCGTTCGGGAACCAGTGCCCGAAGCCCGTCGGCCCGAGGGCGATGCCCGCCCCCAGCTCGCCCACGACGGCCGGAAGGCCGAGGCGCTTGCACACCTCGGCGCCCAGCCGCGCCGCCGCCGCGAGGATGGCCAGCTCGAGCAGCAGCAGAAATACCGCGTGCCCCGCCAGAGGTCTGATCGGCTCCCACATCGGAACCGGCGGAAGCTATCAGATCTGGCGAGGCACGACCGCGGCCGGCGAGTCTCAGGGGACCGGGCAGTCCGTGACGGCGAAGGCACCCAGGATCGGATGCGCGTCGGCGGGCGGGTTCGCGGCCGACGTGAGGCACTTGCCCGCGGGCACGACCAGTGGCGTCGCGACCTTGCTGCTCGATAGCGTCAACGTGCCGGGGCCCACCGCGAGGCCGCCCCCGAACGTCGTCGTCGCCGGGGCCGCGGTCACCGTCGCGGCCGAGCCGCCCGCATCCAAAAGGATCCGGTACGTCTCGTCGAGGAGGTAGGAGGCCGGCGGGCTCTCGCGCGGGAAGTCATTCGCGACCGCGCCGAAGTGGAAGCCCATCGAGAGGTCGAAGCGCGGCGTGACCGCAAAGCGCGGCTGCCCCGCGCCGTCCAGCGAGACGACGAGATCGAAGCGGTGATTGTCGCTCGGGTTGAGGCCCAGGTCGAAGATCGTCGCTTGGTTGCGCACGACGACGGACGTCGCGCCGATGCCGAGGCCCTTCGCCGTGAGCTGATCCATGCCCTCTGTGAAGGTGGTGGAGCCCGTGAGCGCGCCGATCGCGACGTGGAGGTCTCGGTTCTTCGTCACCGAGCTGCCCGGCGGATCCCAGTTCGTCAGCACGTCGAGCGCGCCGAGGTTCACGCGGGCCGTCGCGGTCTGGGCGACGCCGTCC
This sequence comes from Polyangia bacterium, assembly GCA_035548155.1. Classification (GTDB taxonomy): domain Bacteria; phylum Myxococcota_A; class Polyangia; order Fen-1088; family Fen-1088; genus DASZFV01. The sequence continues at coordinate 2,022 of DASZUD010000058.1, read as the reverse complement.
GCAGAGAGCGAAACCGCCGGGTCACTCGCCGCGAGCTGGACGTCGGGGCCCGGCTGGCCATCGGACGACCGCGTCGCGATGCGGATGGCCGAAGGCACCGAGATCGCGAACGTGACCTTCTTGTCCCCTTCCTTTTCGAGGGAGACGCGCACGACCCCGGTGAGCGTCTCGATCTGGTCGCCGCCCATGGGGCTGTCCTGGCCCAGCGTCTCATCGACGTATTGCGTGGCGACCCGCGTCTTCGGGAGGTTCGTCTCGATCGCGAGCAGGTTCGAGTGAATGACGAAAGAAGACAGCTCGAGCTTGTCCGGGCCGACCACCATCGTGAGCCGCGCGCCGTCGCCGTCGGCGCTGAGGATCACGCGCACCTGCAGCTTCGTGAGCTGATCCACGCAGCTCGAGCTCAGCTGGGGCACGACGTCCGGCGGATCGCCCGCGCGCGGCAGCGCCCGACAGGTCGGGTCCGGATGCAGGAGGTAGACGGCCTGGTCCACGTCCTTGGACTCCAGGTTGAAGTCGGCCAGCACGCGCTCGCGCAGCCAGAGCTTGAGGTCGTCGGCCGTGTCGTCGAACTGCTCTTCGGTCGTCTGCAGAGATGGCATCCCCGCCGCCGCCTGGGCCATCGGCGTCGTGCTCATCGCGCTCATCATTCCGGGCGGCAGCGCCGCGGCCATTCCCGAGAGGCCGTCGTTCGCGTGCGCCATGCCGCTGATGATCTTGGCCAGCCCCGAATCGTCGGACTGGGTGAAGGCGACGCCGCCGCCCGTCTGGTGCACGATCTCGCGCGCGCTGAGCGCGGCCCGGTCGGCCATCGCGGACGGATCGATCGGCGTCGATTGGCAGCCGATCGCGGCGGCCAGCGGCATGAGCGTCAGAGCGGAACGAACCAGCGTGACCTTGTGCATAAGTGAGCCTCCCTCCTCGAGTTGAACTGCCGGACGAGAATTCGACGCAGCCCAATCTGCAATCGCCGTGACAGGCGCCGCAGAGTCGGCGCGCCTCGTGTCTTCGCGCAGTTAGCGCCTGTCCCGCGCGTCGAGGATCGGCACTTGTGACGAAAACCTGACTCCGGCGCCCGACGGTGTGCCTGCCGACCACGCCGGGGCGGCAGGGCGCCAACCTTTACAGCCCGGCGCTTGGCTGAGATGCTCGCCGCGCCTATAAATGCGGATCTGAAAGCATAGGGACACGAACATGAGCGCCGTACCTTCTTTGGACCTCGAATCCATTCCCAACCCGCTGCGCGAAGGCCTTCAGGAAGAGCGCATTCCCGAGCCGGCGACGATGGTCATCTTCGGTGCGTCGGGCGATTTGACCAAGCGCAAGCTCGTCCCGGCGCTGTACAGCCTGGCCCGTGACCGCCTGCTGCCGGCCCGCTTCGCCGTCGTGGGCTACGCGCGCAAGCCGATCGCCGACGACGTGTTCCGCGAAGACATGCGCAAGGGCTGCGACGAGTTCGCGCGGCGCCGCCCAGTCGACGCGGAGCTGTGGGACACCTTCGCGAACCACCTCTTCTATCAGGAGGGCAGCTACGACGACCCCGCGGCGTACGCCGCGCTCAAGAAGCGGCTGGAAGAGATCGAGGCGCAGCTGGGCCTGCCCGGCAACCGCGTCTTCTATCTGTCGATCCCGCCCTCGTCGTTCGCGACCGTCGTCAAGCAGCTGGGCGCCTCGGGGCTCACCCAGGCGGCCGACGGCCGATTCGCGCGCGTCATCATCGAAAAGCCGTTCGGGACCGATCTCTCGACGGCGCAGGCGCTGAACGCCGACATCCACAAGACGCTGACCGAGAAGCAGATCTACCGCATCGACCACTACCTCGGGAAAGAGACCGTTCAGAACCTGCTGGTGTTCCGGTTCGCGAACGGCATCTTCGAGCCGGTGTGGAACAACCGCTTCGTCGATCACGTGCAGATCACGGGCGCGGAGACGGTGGGCGTCGAGAACCGCGGCGGCTACTTCGAGCAGGCGGGCATCCTGCGCGACATGGTGCAGAACCATCTCTTTCAGGTGGTGAGCCTG
>DASZUD010000057.1:0-7273 GCA_035548155.1 Polyangia bacterium | reverse complement strand
CGTCGCCGCAGCCGTGCGCCGCCAAGGCGACCAGGAGAACGCCCACGAGCGAAGCGAAAGTCATCGCGCGCACGTCAGCGCCGCCGGCTCGCCATCGCGCGGTCGATCTCTCGTTGGCTTTCACGCTTCTTCGAGTCCTCTCGCTTGTCCCATTCCTGCTTGCCGTGCACGAGCGCCAGCTCGGCCTTCACGCGCCCGCCCTTCTCGTAGAGCGAGAGCGGCACGAGGGTGTAGCCCTTCTCCTTGATCTTGCCGGCGAGGCGATCGATCTCGCGCCGATGCAGGAGCAGCTTGCGGCGCCGCCGCGGCTCGTGGTTCCGGCCGTGGGAGAACTTGTACGTGCTGATGTCCACCTGGTGCAGCCAGGCCTCGTTCCGATCGATGTCGGCGAAGGCGTCGACCATCGTGACCTTGCCGTCACGGATCGACTTGACCTCCGAGCCCGCGAGCACGATGCCCGCCTCGAGCGTCTCGTCGATGTGATAGAGGTGCCGCGCCTTCCGGTTGCTCGCGAGCACCTTGGTCTCTGGCTGTTTGGCGGCGGGTGGCTTGGCCACGATGGCCGCACTATACCGCGCGCGCCAGCGCCAGCACGGTCACGGCGCGCGCGCCCGCGTCGAACAGCGCGTCCGCGCACTCGTTGGCGGTCGCGCCCGTCGTCAGGACGTCGTCGACCAGCAGGATCCGGCGATAGCGCACGCGCTCGGAAAGGGCGGCCGGCACCGCGAACGCGCCCGCGACCTCGGCGAGACGCGCCGCGGGGCCGGCGTGCCCGAGCGCCTTCGTGGCGCGCGTGCGGCGCAAGAGCCGCCGCTCGAGCCGCGGCAGGCCGCGGGTCGCCCCGCTCGCGAGCGACGGCGTGCGCGCGATTTCGCGCAAGGCGGCGCGCACGAGCTCGAGGGCCTGGTTGAAGCCGCGTTCGCGCAGGCGGCGCGCGTGCAGCGGCACGGGCACGACGAGATCGTCGGCCCCAAACCCGCCGCGCGCGAGGACGTCCATGAGCGCCGGGACGAGGAGCGGGCCCAGGCGCCGCGCCATGTAGCGCTGCCCGTGCTTCATGCGCACGATGGCATCGGCGATCGCCGCGCCGTACTCGTAGACGGCGCGGGCCTCGCCGAACGCGAAGGGGATGCGCCGGCACAGGCCGCAGCGCGCACCGCGCGCGCCCCACTCCGTGCGCGGCAGCGCGCACCCCGGGCAAGCGCCCACGAGCGCGCTCAGCGACGGCGTGCACTCGTTGCAGAAGATCGTGTCGCCCTCCGTCGCGCGATCGCACGCCGCGCAACGCGCCGGCCAGAGGAGCTGGAGGGTTTCCGTGAAAAGAGCCCCGAGGGTCATGGACGCTTTGTCGCGGCCCCACGACCCGGGTTGCGTGAAATCGAGCCCGTCCCAAGTCCCCCGAAACCGAGCGCGGGGGGTCTGGGGCCCCCCTGTGAGGGCCCCAGCTATTCGGGCGCGAAGATGCCGCGGCGGAGGTACGTCGGCTTGTCGAACTCCGACTCCTCGACGCCCAGCTCGTCGGCGGGGCGCGACGCCACCTGCGACGACATGCGGCGCGGCGGCGGGCCGCCCGGCGCGGCGCTCGCACCGGCGGCCGCCTGCACGGGCGGGCGGATGATCGGGCGCTCGGCGGGCGTCCACTCGGCCGAAGGCGCGATGCCGAAGCCGCCCGGCGCCGTCGGCGCCTGCGTCGTCGCGATCGGAGCCGCCGGGACCTGCTCCAGGTTGTCGTAGAACTCGTCGTAGACGGGCTCGCCCTGCGCGCCCTCGAACTGCCGACCGGGCGCCACGGCGTAGCCGCGCGGTGCCACGGGGGCAACCGTCGTCGGCTGCGCCCAGCCCGGCATGCTGGCCGGCGGAGCCGCGCTGGCAACGGGCATCTGCGAGGCCGCCTGCATCGGGAGCGCCATCTGGTCGGCGCGACCGCGCGCGCCGACCATGCTGCGGCCCATGGTCGGCCCCGGCTGAACGGCGTCGCGCGACTGGAAGCCCGTCGCGATGACCGTGATGCGAACCTCGTCGCCGGCGTGCGGATCGATGACCGAGCCGAAGATGATGTTGGCGTCCGGATCGGCCGCCTCGGCGATCAGGCTGCACGCCTCGTTCATCTCGGCCAGCGTGAGATCGGGGCCGCCCGTGATGTTGAGCAGGATCCCCGTCGCGCCGTTGATGGCGACGTCCTCGAGCAGCGGCGAGCTGATGGCCTGCTGCGCGGCCTCGACGGCGCGCTTGTCGCCCGCGCCACGCCCGGTGCCCATGAGCGCGCGGCCCATGCCCGTCATGATCGTGCGCACGTCGGCGAAGTCGACGTTGATGAGGCCGGGCGCGATCACGAGATCGCTGATGCCGCGCACGGCGTTGAGGCAGACGTTGTCGACCATCGCGAAGGCGTCCTTCAGCGTGGTCTTCATGCCGGCGATCGAGACGAGGCGATCGTTCGGGATGACGATCAGCGCGTCGACGGCCTTGGCCAGCTCGGCGATGCCCGACATCGCCTTCTTCTTGCGCTGGGAGCCCTCGAAGGCGAACGGCTTCGTGACGACGCCGACCGTCAGCGCGCCCAGATCACGCGCCACCTGCGCGATGACCGGCGCCGCGCCGGTCCCCGTGCCGCCGCCCATCCCGGCCGTGACGAACACCATGTCGGCGCCCGTGAGCGCCTCGGCGACGCGCGACGCGTCTTCCAGCGCGGCGGCTTTGCCGACCTCGGGGTTCGCGCCCGCGCCGAGCCCCTTCGTGAGGTTGCGGCCGAGATGAACCTTGGTGCCCGCCATGCTGGTTTCCAGCACCTGGCAGTCGGTGTTCGCGACGATGAAGTCGACGCCCTCGATGCCGCCCTCGATCATCGTGTTGACGGAGTTTCCGCCGCCGCCACCGACGCCGATGACCTTGATGGCGGGACGTCCTGGACCTGCGGTTTCGTCGTCGAACTCAAGCATGTGGGGCTCCTCAAACTATCGATCCCATGGCCCGAAACCCGACGCCAATTTTTTGCCTATGATTTTCTGCGCCGCGCCTGTTGGGGCCGCCCGGGACAGCGACGGCGCCGTGCTAGCATCGCGGCTCGCCGTGAATCCCGGGGAGGTCCTGCTGCTCGGCATCGCGCTCGTCGGCAGCGTCTGGGCGATGCTCTCGTACCAGCGCGCCACGCGCGTGACGCGCGAACGCCAGGCGCGCGAACGGCAAGGCGCGAAGAACGCCGCGCAAGCCCGCCGGGCGCTCGCCGAGACGTGTGTCGTCTGTGGCGAGCCCGTGACGGCCGCGCACGACCTCTATGACGAGAAGACGCAGACCTGGTGGCACGGCCGCTGCTGGCGTGAGAGCGTGCGCTGAATGACGGAGGAGCGGGAATGAGACCGAAGTTTCTGTTGATCGCCGGCCTGGGGCTGGCCCTTGTCGTGATCGTGGTCGCCGCGTTCGTGGTGAACGTCGACCCGGGGCACGTCGGCGTGCGCATCAACAAGTGCTCGGGCGGCGGCGTCGACGACGTGCCGCTGGGCATCGGCTATCACTGGCAGGGCCCGTGCACCGACGTCACGAAGTACCCGACGTACCAGCAGACGATGGTGCTGACACGCGCGCCGACGGAGGGCGGAGAGCACGACGAGTCGATCACCGTCACGTCGTCCGAGGGGCTGCCCATCAACGTCGACGCCTCGATGTCGTTCACGCTCGAGGAGGGACGCGTGCCGCACATCTACAAGAAGTTCCGCCGCGACCTCGAGCACATCCAGAGCTCGTTCATGCGGCAGACGATCCGCGAGGCGCTGCAGGAGACGTTCGCGCGCTACACCGCGCAGCAGCTGTACTCGGACAAGCGCGAGACGGCGCGCGCCGAGGTGCAGGGCCTGCTGACGAAGAAGCTCGTCGAGGACGGCTTCAACATCACGCAGTTCACGCTCAACGAGACGCGCGTGCCCGACGCGGTGACGCAGGCGATCAACGCGAAGGTCGCCATGGTCCAGGAGGCGCAGCGGGCCGAGCAGGAGGTTCGCAAGACCGAGGCGCTCGCCAAGCAGAAGATCACGGCGGCCGAGGGCGAGGCCACGGCGCGGAAGCTGCGCGCCGACGCCGAGGCGTACGCCAACGAGCGCATCGCCAAGTCGCTCACGCCCGCGCTGGTCGAGTACATGAAGGTCACGAAGTGGGACGGCAAGCTGCCCGAGGTGACGGGCGGCAACACGCCGTTCATCAACCTCAACAAGTGACGTGACCGACGCCGAGGTGACGGCGGCCTTCCTGCTCGAGCGCGTGCGCATGGCGCGCGGCGCGATGTGGGACGAGGGGCGAGCGCGCGTCGCGCCGGCGGTTCCGCCCTCGGGCCCCGCGCTGCGCGTGTTCGCCGAGCGGCGCGTGCGCGGGGTGCCCGAGGACGTCGTGCGAGGGCTGTTCGCGTGGGACCGCGACGAGCGCCCGGTGGATCTGCTGTTCGAGATCCCGAGCGCGCAGGGCGTGCTGGCACGGCAGGCGCGCGGGCGGCGCTGCGTGTGCCTGCTCGACGACGCAACCGCGCTGGGGCACGGCGATCCGCGCCACCCCGACGGGCTCGCCTTCGCGCTTCATGACCTCTGCCACCTGGAGAAGTTCGTTGCGCCCGAGCATCACGCGGGACAGGTCGGCTTCTTCCGCGCCGTCGAGCGCGCGCTGGCGACGCCCGCCGTGCAGGAGCTCGACGCCCAGCTCGACGACGCCTGGCGCGCAGAGCGCGACTACGTCATCTCCGACATGAACGGCTCGGCCGTGTTCCTGTTCGCCGCGCTCAAGATGAAGGTGAACATGGCCGTGCGCCGGCGGTTGGCGCGCCTGGCCGGTCGCCCCGCGCCGACCTCGGGCCCGATCGACCCCGAGGAGCGCGCCGCCGTGGAGCCTGCGCTGGACGTCCTGTTCGAGGCGATGGACCTGCCGGACGGCCTGCGCACCTCGGCGCGCGTCGTCTCGACGCGCCGCGATCGCCCCGCAGAAGCGAGAAGGCTGCTCGACCACTTCGAAGGGCGAGCCTTGGCGGCTGCGATTCGCTAGACTGCGCGCCTTCATGGCCAGTGATTCGTCCGACAAGAAGAGCCCCGCCCCCGAGGAAGACTTCGCCGCGATGTTCGCGGCCTCCGAGAAGGCTGCGCCGCGCGGCAAGCGCCCCAAGCTCGCCGTGGGCGATCGCGTGCGCGGCAGCGTGGTCTCGATTGGCCATGAGGTCACGGTGCTCGAGCTCGAAAGCGGCGGCGAAGGCACGCTGGAGACGCTCGAGCTGCGCGATGACGGCGGCCAGCTGACGGTCGCGGTGGGCGACAAGGTCGACGCACGCGTCGTGGGGCTCGGCGACAAGGCCGGCTTCGTCTACCTGCGACGCGGCGCGAGCCGCGGCATCGACCCGCGCTCGGGCTTGGCCGAGGCGGCCGCCACGGGCCTGCCTGTCGAGGGACTGGTCGCCGCCGTCAACAAGGGCGGCCTCGAGGTCACGGTCGCGGGCGTGCGCGCGTTCTGCCCGCTCTCGCAGCTGGATCTGCGCCCCGTCGCCGATCCGTCCGCGTTCATCGGGCAGAAGCTGCAGTTCCGGGTGACGCGCTTCGAGGACGATCGCCGCGGCCCCAACGTCGTGCTCTCGCGCCGCGCGCTGCTCGAGGAGGACATGCGCGCGCGCGCCGTCGAGACGCGCGCCAAGCTGGTGCCGGGCGCCGTCCTCACGGGCACGGTGACGGCGCTCAAAGACTTCGGCGCGTTCGTCGACGTGGGCGGCATCGAGGGCCTCCTGCCCGCGTCGGAGATCGGCTACCAGCGCAACACGAAGCCCTCCGACGTGCTGGCGATCGGCCAGAGCGTCACCGTGCAGGTGATGCGCATCGAGAAGCGCGACGACCCGAAGCGCCCCGAGCAGGTGTCGTTCTCGCTGAAGGCGCTCGCGCGCGATCCGTGGGACGAGGCGGCCGCGACGGTGCGCGCCGGCGCCGTCATCAAGGGGCGCGTCACGCGCGTCGAGTCGTTCGGCGCGTTCGTGGAGCTGGCCCCCGGCGTCGAAGGTCTGCTCCACATCGGCGAGCTCGGCGCCGGCAAGCGCCTCACGCACGCGCGCGAGGCCGCGAAGCCCGGCGACGCGCTGGAGGTGACGATCCTCTCCGTCGACAACGAGAAGCGCCGCGTGTCCCTGGGCCTCGGCGCGAAGGAAGACGTCGTCGACGAGGAGGGGCGCAGCGCGGCGTCGCGCGCCGCCGGCTCGGGCGGCGGCATGGGCACGCTGGGCGATCTGCTGAAGGCGAAGCTGCCGCCGAAGAAGTAGCCGATCTCGACGCGCGCCGCGCTTCGGATCGTCACGGACAGGGCTTGCAGGCGAGGATGCCGTCGACGCTGCACGTGCACTGCGTGCAACCGGCCGCCCCGTCGGTGCCCCCGCAGGTCGCCCCCGGCGAGGGGCACTTCGCGCCCTGCACGCAGGCCTGCGGGGGTGGAGGCGCCGATGCATCGGCGGGCGGCGGCGGCGCGCCCGCGCACGACCCGCACTGGTAGGTGCCGTCCGCGCCGCACTTGCACGTCATGCACCCGCCGTCGGGGCTCTTCGCGTCGCAGATCATGCCCTCGGCCAGGCACGCCCCGCCCTGCACGCAGCTCGGGGGCGGCGGCGCCGCGCCGCCGTCGGTGGGGGGCGGCGGCGTGCCCGCGCACGGCACGCACTGGTACAGGCCAGTCTGGTCGCACTTGCACGTCATGCACTGACCGTCGGCCACCTTCGCGTCGCAGATCGCGCCCTGCGCGCACGTGCCGTGCGGCACGCAGTCAGTCGAGGCGTCGGACGGCGGAGGGGGCGGCACGCCGGCGTCGTTCGCGCTGCCGCACGGCGCACAAGCGAGCACCCCGTTCGAGTCGCAGCGGCACTGAAGACAGGTGCCGCTCGCCGTCGACTCGCACCCTCCCGAGCCGGGCTGGCACTTGGCGCCCGACGCGCACTGCGCGGGCGCACCGCCGTCCGGCGGAGGCGGCGGCGCGCCGCCGCACGGCATGCACACGAGCTTGCCGTCCGCGCCGCACATGCACGACGAGCAGGACGTGGGCGAGGCGTTGCTGCACGGCGCCGCGCCGGCCTGGCAGGGATCGCCGGGCTCGCATTTGCCGCCCGAGCCACCGCCGCCATTGGTCGTCGCGTCGGCGTTGTTCGCGCCGCCGTCCAGTCCGCTCGTGGGCGTACACGTCAGGCCGCAGTGGATCTTGCCGTCGGCGCCGCACACGCAGCACGAGGCTGCGCTGCCCGCGCGCGACACCGACGCGTCGGCCGCGCCCGCGCTGGGCC
>DASZUD010000056.1:0-2174 GCA_035548155.1 Polyangia bacterium | reverse complement strand
GCTGCCGGGCTGGACGGGGGCCCGCCAGCAGGCCTACGGCCAGCCGGCCATTGGCCGCGCCGCGATCGGCGTGTCGGGGATCGGCCGCCGCTTCGAGGTCTCGGAGTTCATCGAGAACCCGGTGCGCAACGTGCCGGCTATCGGGTATGGCATTGCCGGCAACATCTTCCTGCCGATCATTCCGGCGACCAGCGTCACCGACCGCGGCAACGCGATGTCGTTCACCGGCGAGTTCTCGACCGGCACGGGCATCGCCGACATGTACTCGGATTTGACGGGCGGCCTGCTGTTCCCGTCGCTTCCGAACTCGATGAGCCGGCTGGACCCGGCGAACCCGCCGCCCGTCTACACGCCGAACATCGACAGCGGCATCGTTACCTTCGACGCCGATCGGCGCCTGCGCACGGCTGATTGGCAGGGCTGGTTCGTGAACCTGCAGTACTACCTGCCGATCGCGGGCGGCCGCGTGTGGGTCTCCGCGACCCACTCCGAGATCAAGTCGCGCAACATCAGGGACATCACGCCCCTTCCGGGCTGGGGCGCCATCTTCACGAACGCTTGGTACAACGACGCGTCGTTGTTCCTCGCGCTCACGAGCCAGATCCAGCTAGGCTTCTCCTTCCAGAGGACGCACCAGTGGTTCGGCGACGGCGTGACGGCTACGAACTACCGCACCGAGTTCGGCATGAACATGTTCTTCTAGCCGGACTCGCGCTCGCGCTCGCCATCGGCGGGCGCGGCGCGAAGGCCGCCGATGCGGGGACCAAGAGCCCAAGCGCGGCGGCCGCCGAGGCGCCCGAGGTGGCGCCGCCTCGAGGCAAGGTCGTCTCGCTGGTCTACACCTCGAACGTGGGCGGCGAGTACGAGCGCTGTGGGTGCGCCGTGCAGCCGCTCGGCGGGCTGGCGCGGCGGGCCGCGGAGCTCCGCCGCATTCGCCGGCAGAGCGACGCCGTCGTGTCCGTCGACGCGGGCGACCTGTTCCTGCCGGCGGAGAAGGGCGACGGCGAGGAAGAAGCGCGTGAGCCGCGCGCCCTCGAGCGCCGCGCGCGCCTGCTGGCGACGGCCTACGCGCGGATGGGCGTGGCCGCCTTCACGCCCGGCGAGCGTGACCTGTCGCTGGGCGTGCCGCTGCTGGCGCGCGTGCTCCGCGAGGCGAAGGTGCCCACGGTATCGGCGAACCTGGTCGACGCCGAGGGGAGGCTCCTCTTTCAGCCCGACGTCGTCGTCGACGCCGCGGGCGTGAAGATCGGGATCTTCGGGGTCACGGCTGCGCCCTCGGCCGATGCCGACATGTGGCGCGCGTGGGGCGCCGTCGCGCGGGAGCCGATCGCGGCGGCGCGCGCCGAGGTCACGTCGCTGCGGCAGCGCGGCGCGCGCATCGTCGTCGCGCTGGTCCACGTCGGTGGCCCGAGCGACAGCCAGAAGGTGATCGCGGCCGTGCCGGGCATCGATTGGGTCGTGCTGGGCCACAGCGGGCGCAACCTGGAGACGCCCGAGCTGGTCGAGGTGCAAGGCGGCGCCGGGGCCGGCGCGCGCGAGCTCGAGGCCATGTCGCTGGGGCGGAACCTCGGTCGCCTCGACCTCCACGTCGTCTCGGGTGACGGCGCAGGCGCCTACACCGATCGCGACGAGCGCGCACGCCTGCGCTCGATTCGCGCCGATCACGAGCACCAGCTCGCCGACTACCAGGCGCAGCTCGCAGAGCCCCTGGACGCCAAGACGCGCGCGTACACGCAGCGGCGCATCGAGGCGCTCCGTGCCGCGCTCGAGCGCGATTCCCGTGCGATCGCCGCGCGGCCCGCGCGCATCACCGGGAACTGGTTCGAGAACCGGATCGTCCCGCTCGACATGAGCTTGCCGGAGGATCCGGAGATGCGGGCGCTCGTCGAGAGGTACGAGCGCGGAGCGAAGAAGAGGGCGCGGTGATCGTGGGCGCCGAGCCCTGACCAGCGTGAAACTGGGGCGCTGGGCCCTGACCCACCGCGCCTCCGGCTCGCTGACCTCTCCCGCAAGCGCTGCAGGAGGGAGAGGCTGGAAGTGGCGCCTCGCCTCTCCTTCTGAGCGCTTCTTATTGCCGGGGTGCTGATTTGGCGCCGGGAGGCGCGGCTTCGCCGCGCCGGCTCGCCTCGGCAACGGGGGTGGGCCGGTGGGGGGGGGCAAACCCCACCCCCCCC
>DASZUD010000055.1:0-10548 GCA_035548155.1 Polyangia bacterium | reverse complement strand
GAGCAAGAGGGCGAACGGTGTCCCGAGCGTTCGCCCGAGCGCCAGCGCGCCGGCGAGGCACGTGAACACGTAACCGACGACGATGAGCGTCGCGGCGATCAGGACGTACGTGCCGCGTCGGACGTGACGGCGCGCCTCGTCGCCCAGCTCGGCGCGCGCGAGCCGGAGGTGTCCCGCGATCAGCGTGCCGAGCGCGTCGACGACCTCCTTCATCAGGGAGAGCACCGGCGGCTCGTCGGCATGCGTCTCAATCATGGTGGCGTCCTCGGTTCAGGGTTTGGTGCCGGACTGGAGGACGCGGGGTCCAGGTGTGGCCCCGCGCTTGCGAATCTCGTCGGCGATCGCGACCGCGACCACGGCGGCCTTCTCGGCGGGCGCACCCGCCGTGAGGGCTGCGTAGGTCTCCTCGGCGCGCTGCTCGTCGCGGGCGCGCGCGTCCGAGTGATCTCCGGGTTGGCCGGGCAGGCCGACGCGGAGCTCCTCCACGACCATGCGCAGCCCCGCCGCCAGCGGCAAGGCCAGCAGCGCACCGATGATGCCCAAGAGCTGACCGCCCACGAGCAGCGCCAGCGTGACGGCCACGGCGTCGAGGCGGAGCACGCGCCCGTAGATGCGAGGGACCAGGATCCGATTCTCGAACTCCTGGTACACCACGACCAAGGTCACGAGGACGACCGCGAACACCGTCCCGTGGGGCAGGGCCGCGAGCGCGATGGGGATCAGCGTGAGGGCGCCGCCCACGAGCGGCACGACGTCGGCCACGGCGGCGAACACGGCGAAGGCCAGTGCGCTCGGCATGCGGAACGCCGTGAGCAGCGCGAAGACGTAGACGCCGATCGCCGCGGACGTCAGGATCTGGCCGCGCACGTAGCCGCCCACGATCGTCTCGAGGTTGAGCAGCACGCGCGCCAGCCGGACGTGATACTGGCGCGGGACGACCGCGTAGAGCGCGCCCTGCGAGCGCTCTGGATCGACGAGCATGTACACCGCGAGGGCCACCGTGGTCGCCGCGTAGCCGAGGCGCGTCCCGAAGCGGGTCGACATGTCGACGGCCTCGCGGCTCGAGGCGAAGAGCAGCTTCGTGGGATCGGCCCGGCGGATCGATTCGGCGAGCGGCGTCGTGAACTCGGACCGCTCGAGCCACACGGCCATGCGGTCCTGCAGCTTCGGCAGGTCGTGGACGACGCGCACGAGCTCGGACCACAGCGCGGGCGCCGTGACGAGCGCCAGACCGGCGAAGACGGCGGCCAGCGTGAACAGCGTCAGCGCGACCGCGGTGCCGCGGCGCAGGCCACGGCGCTGCAGGCTGCCGACGATCGGGTTCAACGTGCCCACCAAGATCAGCGACACGGCCACGACCAGCAGCACGGGCCAAAGGCGCACCAGCAGCCATAAGCTACCGATGCCCGCAGCCGCGACGAGCACGGTGCGGGCAGGGATCTCGATCGAGCGACGCTCGGGGGAGTTCGTCAATCGGCGCCTCTCTCGAGGGCGAGGGCGCGCACCCCGGCCCCGCCGAGGCGGCCCAGCAGGCGGTCCAGGGTGCCGCCGTGCGCGAGCGATTCGAACAGGCGCTCGGGGGTGCCGCAGTCGGACCAGCCGGACTCCTGAAGCTCGATGACGCCCAGGCCGCTCTGGCGCGCCAGGCGGTCCCGGCTGAGATCGAGAGAGGGCAGGTGGGCATAGATCTCTCGGCGCACGTCCGCCTCCGCCGCCGTGCCGATGGCGGCGCGGTAGCGTTCGAAGGGCCCCGCCAGCTCGGGCCGTGCCTCCAGCGTCGTCTGCCAGAAGGCGCCCGCGTCGAGGGCGATGACCAGCGTGTTCCACAGCGCGCCCGACTTGAGGAGCCGCGCGGCGGCGGACGCGCCGGGCTTTTCGACGAAGGACAGGACGGAGCGCGCGTCGTCGTTGGGCGTGAGCGGGGTCCCCGGGAGGATCCAGCCGAGGTCGGTGGCCGGGCGATCGGCAGAGGCACCGACCAGCACGGCGCGGGCGGGCGCCCGCTCGATCGCGTCCAGCGCGTCGCGAACGGCTTGCACGAACGGGCCGATGCGGCTGACGTGATGATCCGAGGGATAGATGACGACGGGCGCCGTCGGGTCTTCACGCAGCACGTGGGCCAGCGGCAGCAGCAACCCGCAGAGGGTGCCTGCGTTGCGCGGCTGCTCGACCAGCCGGGAGGCGGGGCAGCGCGCGAGCTGTTCGCGCGCGAGGGCGCCTTGGTGCTCTGCGACGACCACAACGGTCCGCTCCTCGGGCGTGACGCGCGCCGCGCGCGCCATCGTTTGCTGGAGCATCGTGTCTTCGCCGTCCAGCGCGGCGAACTGTTTGGGCACGTCGCGCCCGTAGAGCGCACGCGTCAGGCGCGCGAGGCGCTGACCTTCGCCTGCGGCGAGCACGATGGCCCACGAACGGTCTCGCGGGCGGGACTTGGTCTCTTTCTCGTTCCCCGGGGTAGACGGACCACGCGCCATACGTGGCGCGTCTTCGAAAATCGTGCCAATCAGGACGCGGCGCACCTTCCGGGCGGAGACCGCGTCCGGCGCGGGGCACGCCGGAGGCGTCCGGCGCGTCACGACACCTTTCGGTAACTCCGTTACGGCGTCGTAGCCCCGAACGGTGACGGGGCGGAAACGCCGCTCAGCTCTCGGCCTTGGGTGAGGCCTCTTCGACCTCGTACATGCGCAGCTTCTCCCACAGGCTCTTGCGGGAGATGCCCAGCAGCTCGGCGGCCTTGACGCGCTTTCCGCCCGTCGCGGCCAGCGCCCGGCGCAGGTGCCCCTTCTCGAACTCGCGGATCGCCGCCGCGAGCGGTACCACGGCTTGCGGGACGCCGTTCTCGCCCGGGGGCGCGAGGCTCGCGAGCGTCGGCCCGCTGGGCGCCTCTTCGGCGATCGCCGCCGGCAGGTGGTCGAGGGTGATCTCGCCGTAGCCCGCCAGCACGGCGGCGTGCTCGATGGCGTGGCTGAGCTCGCGCACGTTGCCGGGGAACCGATACGCCGAGAGCGCCGCGTAAGCGTCCGTCGAAATCGTGGGCACGATGCGGTTCCCGTTGGCGTCCACCTTGGCGAACCCCTCGAGGAAGAACTCGACCAGCAGGGGGAGATCGCCCTCGCGATCGCGCAGCGGCGGCAGCGAGACGTCCAGCACGTTGATGCGATAGAAGAGGTCCTCACGGAAGAGGCCGTGCGCGACGTACTCGCGCAGATTTCGGTGCGTCGCCGAGACGATGCGCACGTCCACCTTGATCGATTGATCGGTGCCCAGCGGCTCGACCGTCCCGTCCTGAAGGACGCGCAGCAGCTTGGCCTGCGCGGGCAGCGGCAGCTCGGCGATCTCGTCGAGGAACAACGTGCCGCCGTCGGCGGCGCGGAAGCGGCCCTCGCGGCGTTTGACGGCGCCCGTGAAGGCGCCGCGCTCGAAGCCGAAGAGCTCCGCCTCGATGAGCGTGTCGGGAAAGGCGGCGCAGTTGACCGCCACGAACGGCTTCGCGGCGCGAGGGCTGCGCTCGTGGATCATGCGCGCGACGAGCTCCTTGCCCGTGCCGCTCTCGCCGGCGATCAGCGTCGCGGCGTCGCTGGGCGCGATCATCTCGATGCGCGTGCGGATCTTCGTCATCTGAGCCGAGTGCCCGATGAGGCGGTTGTGCTCGGGGCGCGCCGACAGCGCCCGTCGCGCCTCGGTCAGCTCGCGGCGCATGGACCGCGTGCTGTCGATGCGGCTGATGTGGTGCAGCAGCTCATCGACGTCGAACGGCTTCGTCAGGTAGTCCGACGCGCCTTCCTTCAGGGCGGCGACGGCCTCGCCCACGTCGGCGAACGCGGTCATGAGGATGAAGTCGGTGAGGGGCGCCTCACGCCGCACGACCCGCAGCAAGGTGAGGCCGTCCACGCCGGGGAGGCGGACGTCGCTGAGAATGACGTCGAAGGACTTGGTCTGGAGCAGGTCAGCCGCCGCTCGCCCGTCACTCAGCTCCGTGACGTTGTGCCCGGCTTCTTTGAGGACGTCCGATAGCGTCTGTCGCAGCTCTGGTTCGTCGTCGATGAGGAGGATGTCCACGCACCAGATCCTGGTGTCCCGGGCTCGTAACACAAGGACAAAAACGCGCTTCCGTACGGGGCTCCCGCAGGTGTCACCAGCGGGTAACATGCCGCAACTCCGGGGCTTCCCGGTGGCAATCGGGCGACGCTGGGTCCATGGTTGCTGTTGATGACGGGCTCGAAGACGCCGGCCGATCCCGCGCTCGCGGCAAGCCGCGAGGCGGCCCTCTGCGCCGTGACGGCGGGCGTCTCTTCCGCGGTGACGCGCACGCAGGTCCTCGAGGCCGTGCTCGACGAATCGAGCCGCGTGCTCCGTTCATCGGCGGGCGCCGCTTATGTCGTGTCACGGCGGGCCGAGGGCGAGGTCCTCGAGCTGGTGGCGCGCCGGGGACTGCCCGACGCGCTCGCGCGCTCCTTCGATGGGATGCCGCTGTCGTCGAGCTTCCCCGTCGCGCGCAGCGTCCGTGAGGGCGCCGCGGTGTGGGTGCCGAGCCGCGAGAAGCTGGCCCAGGAGTTTCCGGAGTTCGATCGCGCCGTGTCCGGTGGTTCCGAAGGTGGCTTCGTGGGCCAGGCGCTCGCGGCGCTGCCCCTTCGCGTGCGCGGCGAGGTGGTGGGCGGCATCGGGCTGGCCTTCCCCGAGGTCCATGTCTTCGACGACGGCGAGCGGACGTTCCTGACGACGATGGCGTCGCGGTGCGAGGCTGCGATGGAGCGCGCGCGGCTCTATGAGGAGAGCGAGGAGGCGCGCGCCGCCGCCGAGCAGAGCCGCGCCGAGGCCGAGGCGCTGCTGCGCTCGCACGAGATCGTCGCGGGGATCCTCGCGCACGACCTGAAGAATCCGCTGTCGGCCGTGCTCATGAACGGGCGGCTGCTGCGCGACGCGGAGACGGACCGCACGCGCGCGATCGGACGTCGCATCGTCACGAGCGGCGAGCGGATGGCGCGCATGATCGATCAGATCCTCGAATGGACGAGGCTCCGCGCCGGCACCGGCGTCATCACGCTCGAGCGGGGCCGGTGCGATCTGGGGGCGATCGTCGGCGCGGTCGTGGCCGAGGCGCGCGCTCGCAAGCCGGACGCGCACATCGTCGTCGAGGCGAGCGGCGATCTGAGCGGGGAGTGGGACGCCGATCGGCTCACTCAGGTGGTGTCGAACCTGGTGGGGAACGCCGTCGACCACGCGGGTCAACCGGGCGTCTTCGTGACGGCAGATGGGCGCGGCGAGGAGGTTCGCTTCGGCGTCGCCAACGAAGGCAGCATCGACGAGCAGATCCTCGCGACGATCTTCGAGCCATTTCACGGCCGCGAGCGCGGCTCGCGCCACCGCGGCCGAGGCCTAGGGCTCGGTCTCTACATCACGCGCCAGATCGTCGAGGCCCACGGCGGACGGGTCGCCCTGGATCCGGATGCGATTGGCCGCGTGCGCTTCATGGTGACCCTGCCGCGAGCCCACGGGGTCGCCACCGCCCGTTGAGCGGTCGCGTTACCAAATCAAGACTCGACTTCGCCTCAGACACCTCTGAGTAACGAGCTCCGCGCGCGACTGCCGGATTTCCGGGGCCCCGCGTGTCAAGGGCGTGGCTCGGTGCTTGCTTGACACCTCGGCATGCCAAGCATCGCTCCTATGAATATCGAAGTCGAACAGCCCACCCGCCGCCGGCCGCACCGCGCGCCTCGACCGACCAAAGCTCCCGCGACGAAGGCGGCGCCCGTTCAGAGCGAGGAGAATTGGGAAGAGGCGCCGCGCGCGCGCCAGCGCGAGAGCGCCGGGCTGGATCGAAACGACAGTCATTCGACGATGCTCACGTACTTTCGCGAGCTTCGGCGGCATCCGCTGCTCACGCGTGAAGAGGAGAAGCGCATCGCGACCGAGTTCGCGGAGACCGGCAACCCGCGCCTCGCGAGCAAACTGGTCACGGCAAACTTGCGCCTGGTCGTGAAGATCGCGCTCGAGTATCGAACGGCGCGCCGCAACCTCCTCGATCTGGTTCAGGAGGGTAACGTCGGCCTCATCCACGCCGTTCACAAGTACGATCCGAACCGCGGCGTGAAGCTGGCGACGTACGCCTCGTGGTGGATCCGCGCGTACATCTTGAAGTTCATCCTCTCGAACGCGCGCCTCGTGAAGCTTGGCACGACGCAGGCGCAGCGGCGGCTGTTCTTCGGCCTTCGCCGTGAGCGGGCGCGCCTCGAGGGCCGCGACGGAACGGCCGTGGGCGCGCGGCAACTTGCCGCGGCGTTCGCGGTCAGCGAGCGCGAGGTGGTGGAGATGGAGCGCCGCCTCTCGGCGTGCGACACGTCGCTCGATTGGCCGACGCGCGGCGACGACGACGCCGAGCGCCCGCGCGGCGACAGCGTGAGCGCCGAGCCGACGCTGCGCCCGGACGTGCAGTCGGAGGCCACCGAGTTCAGCCACGTGCTCGAGCGCGAGCTCAAGGCCTTTCAGGAGACGCTCACCGGGCGTGACGCGGAGATCTTCAACGGGCGCCTCGTCTGCGAGGACGCGACGACGTTGGCCGAGATCGCCGAGCGCTTCGGCGTGAGCCGCGAGCGCGTGCGCCAGATCGAGGAGCGCCTGAAGCTGCGGCTGCGCCGTCACCTGCGCGCGTCGCTGGGCGACGCGGTGCCCGGGCCGGCGAACGCGAAAGAGGGCGCCGTCGGCGCGAACGCCTGAGGGCGCGGCTCGAAGGAATCGGAGCTCGGAGGGGAACCGGGCTTCATAATTACGGGTGGCGGGGCAGGGAGAAAAAATGAGAGGACGTCATCCGGAGTGGGTGCGGCGCGTGACCTCGCGGTTACACGCCCTCGTGGGCGACCGGCGCAAGCGGCCGACCCCGAGCGAGCCGGTCGAGCGGCGCCCGGAGCCGCCGGCGAGGGACGAGGTCGACGAGGCCGGGATGGAGTCGTTCCCGGCGAGCGACCCGCCCAACTGGACCCTGGGCGTCGACCCGCACGAGAGGAGGCGCTGATGTTCGTGCCTCCCGTGGGGAGCCCGGCGCTGTTTCACCGCCGGAGCTTGATGCCGGTGGTCAATCCGAATCCGCCAAACGCGGGCGGCGCCGCGCCGATCGAACACCCGGCTTCTCGCGCGCCGCGCATCTTCGCCGACTCGGCGACCAAGGTCGACGTCGAGCCGCTCCTGCGCGCCGGCATCATCAACGGCCTCACGACGAATCCGACGCTGCTGAAGAAGGCAGGCGCGCGCTCGTGGGACCACGCGAAAGAGCTCATGCGGGAGCTCTGCGCGCTGTTCCGGCCCTACCCGGTCTCGCTCGAGCTCACGGCGCTCGACGAGGAGGCGATGGTCACGCAGGCGTCGGAGCTGGCGGCGCTGGGCGACAACTCCGTCATCAAGGTGCCGATCGGCGGCTACCGAGCCATCGACCCCAGCGCCGATCCGTACACGGGCCTCAAGGTGATTCGGCGCCTGTACCAGCGCGGCATCCGGGTCAACACGACCCTGGTCTTCAACACGACGCAGGCGCTGTGGGCTGCGAACGCGGGCGCTGCCTACGTGAGCCCGTTCCTGGGGCGCCTCGCGGACTACGCGCACGCGCACGACGATCCGCAGAAGGCCGCTGGCAACTCGCTCTACTCGGTGGACGATCCGAAGGCCGAGGTCTCGAACAACACCTCGTTCGTCGCCTCGGGCGGGCCGCTGCGCGACGCCGGCGCGCGTCTCATCTTCGAGATCGTGACCGTGTTCGCGAACTACCGGATCACGTCGGAGGTCTTGGCCGCGAGCATCCGCAGCCCGGTGCAGCTCACCGAGTGCCTGCTCGCGGGCGCGGACATCCTCACGGTGCCCGCCCCGATCCTGGCCACGGTCGCCGATCACCCGCTCAGCGACGAAGGCATGCGGGCCTTCGCGCGCGACGCCAAGACGTTCGGAGGTTAGGTGGCCTCGTGCGCAGCGCGGCTTCGCCGCGCGAAGCGAGCGCCGGGGGCGCGGGACCCTCTCAGGGTCCCGAAGTAGATGGCGCGAAGCGATCGAGGACGCGCAGAAGCTCGTCGAGATCGGGCGGCTTGCGGATCACGGCGGCGGCGCCCAGCGAGTCCGCGTGGCGCGTGACCTTCGGGTTCGCCGAGAAGATCACGACGGGGATTGACGCGAGGTCGGGATCGCGCATCTGCTCGGCGCGAAACTGCCACGCGTCCATCACCGGCAGCATGAGATCCAGCATGATGACGAAAGGGCGGGGCCCCGGCGCGCGCAGCCGGGCCAGCCCTTCGGCGCCGTTCGAAACGGCGATCGTGCCGTAGCCCTCCTCGGCCAGGACCTGCTCGACGATCTCGCAGATGTCATGGTCATCCTCGACGAGGAGAATGGTTCGGTTCGGGGGCGTCTCGATCTCCATGGTGTCACCTGTCCGAGGCCGTGCGGGCGGCTTGGGCGAGAGGGTCCGAAGGGTCGTCGTGGCGGGGGAGCGCCGGCGCGCCGCGCACGGTGAAGCGGGGGAGCTCGACGGTGAACTTGGAGCCCTCGCCGAGCACGCTCTCGACGCGGACCCGCCCGCCGTGAGCCTCGACGATCTGTCGGACGATCCAGAGGCCGAGCCCGAAGCCGCCGAAGTGGCGGACGGAGATCAGCCGCTCGAAGCGCTCGAAGATGCGGTCTTGGTCCTCGGGAGAGATGCCGACGCCGTGGTCGCGGACCGAGATGGCGACGTTCCCCTCGTCGCACGCCACGGCGATCTCGATGAGCTTGCGCTCGCCGCCGTACTTCATGGCGTTCGACAGGAGGTTGCTGACGACTTGGTCGAGCCGGAGGCGGTCCCAGCAGCCGACGATTCCGGGCGGCCCGGGCCGGCCGGGTTGCGGACCTTGCGGACCGCCGCCGAAGTCGATCGTCACCTTGTGTCGACCCCAGTCCAGCTCCTGCTGGAAGCGCGCGACGACGTCGCGCACGACCACCGTGACGTCGAACTCCGTCAGCTCGAGATCCATGCGGCCTACGGTGATGCGCGAGACGTCGAGCAGCTCGTTGATGAGCGTGTCGAGCCGGCCGACCTGCCGATCCATGGTCTCGAGCTGCGTCGCCACGCCCTTCGGCAGGATCTGGCCCAGCGCCTGACCCTTGCGCTTGAGGCTCTGCACGCTGAGGCGGATCGGCGTGAGGGGCGTGCGCAGCTCGTGCGAAGCGATCGAGAGAAAATCGTCGCGCGCGCTGATGGCCTCCTCGAGCTCGCGCACCAGGCGGCCGCGCTCGCGCTCGATGTGCAGCCGCTCGGTGACGTCGCGGAACACCATGACGCTGGCCAGCTCGTGGCGATCGCGCAGCACCGAGCCGGTGCCCTCGATGGGGACCTGGCTGCCGTCCTTGCGGCACAGCGACTCGCCCTCGACCTCCAGCGCCGCGCGCCCGCGCATGACGGCGTAGAGGCTGCACCCGTCGCCGGAGCACGCGAGGCCGTCGACGCGGGTGTGGTGCAGCAGCGCGTGCCCGGGCTGGCCGATGAGCTCGTCGCGCTTCCATCCGGTGATCCGGCTCGCGGCCGGGTTGACGAACGCGATGCGGCCGTCGGCGTCGAACCCGCAGATCCCCTCGCCGACGGCGTTGAGGATGAGCTCGTTCTGGCGGCGCATCGAGTCCAGGACCTCGGCGTGCAGGCGCCGCTCCTCGAGCGTGCGCAGCTGCTCGGCCTGCCGGCGGACGCTCTCGCGGTTGCGATAGAGCTCGAGGAACACGTTGACCTTCGAGCGCAGGATCTCGGCCTCGAAGGGCTTGAACACGTAGTCGACCGCGCCCAGCGAGTAGCCCAGTCGCACGTGCTCCGACGCCTTGCTGATGGCGGTGATGAAGATGATGGGCACGTGGCGGCAACGATCGCGCTCGCGGATGATCGTCGCCGTCTGGAAGCCATCGAGCTCGGGCATCTGGACGTCGAGCAAGATCGCCGCGAAGTCGCGGTTGAGGACGTGGCGCAGCGCCTCGCGGCCCGACAGCGCGGTCACCAGCGTGCCGCCGAGGTCGCTGAGGACGGACTCGATGGCGAACAGGTTCTTGGGCTCGTCGTCCACCACGAGGATCGACGCCTCGCCCGCGGCGACGGGCGGCGGGGCTTTGGCGGCCGCAGTCGGGTTCGTCATGCAACCTCCACCGGCCCGAGGGCCGAGACGAACGGAGCGATCTCGGAGAGGTGAAGCACGGTGGCCGCCGCGAGGGGCGGGTCGGCGCGCCCGCCGACCGCCGCCGTCGCGGGGTTCTCGACGATGACGAGGCCGCCGCGCGCGCGCACCTTGGCGGCGCCGAGATGGCCATCGCCTTCGGGGCTCTCGTCGCGCCCGAGCAGCACGCACACGGCGCGGTCGCCGAACTGGTCGGCGACCGAGGCGAACAGCACGTCGATCGCCGGACGCACGTCTTTGACGGGACCGGCCGTCGAGAGCGCGAAGTGGTCCTCTTCGACCAGCAGGTGGGAGTCGGCGGGCGCGACGTGGACGCAGCCGGACAGGATGGGATCCTTGTCGTCGATGAGCCGCACGGGCAGCGCGCAGTGCGCCTGCA
>DASZUD010000054.1:0-9663 GCA_035548155.1 Polyangia bacterium | reverse complement strand
CGCGCGAGCTCGCGCGCGACGACGTGGTGAAGCGCGGTGTGGGCGATGACGTCGGGCGCGATGTGCTCGTCGACGAGGACGCTCGCCTCCTCGGTGGGTGACCAGAACGTGAGGTTGAGGAACAGCGCGCGGTCCCAAGTGGCCGCCTCGCCGGGCGCGGGCACCTTGAACTTGTGCCCGGCGGCGCGCAGCACCTCCTTGAGCCGCCCGTAGAGCGCGACGCCGCGGAACGAGCCCTCGTCGTCGATCGTGAGCTGGTCCAGCGTGAGGCTGCGCAGGGGCATGACGCGCACCTTAGCGCAGGTAGGCGCACCGGTGGCGCGTCGCAGAAGGCTCGACCTTTGGCGCGGACCTGCCGAGGAAGGGTGGGTCGCATGTCTGCGGACGACTCCCAGCCCAACCGCGCGCCCGAGCACTTCGGGCGCTTCCGCCTGATCGAACGCATCGGCAAGGGCGGCATGGCCGAGGTGTTCCGCGCTTACGTCGAGGGGCGCGAGGGTTATGGCGATACGTTCGTCATCAAGCGCATCCGGCCCGAGAAGTCCGACTCGGCCGAGCTCGCCGAGCTCTTCTGCAACGAGGCGCGGATCTGCGCGTTGCTCAGCCACCCCAACATCGTCGAGATGTACGACTTCGGGCAGATCGGCGGCGCGTACTTCATGGCCATGGAGTACCTGCGGGGCCGCGATCTGGCGGCGGTGATGCGGGCGTGCCGGCTGCGGTTCGCGGCCGTGCCGCCCGTGGTGGCCGCCTATGTCGCCGAGCAGGTCGCGCTGGGACTGGATCACGCGCACGGCGCGAAGCTGCCGGACGGCGCGCCGGCGGAGATCGTCCACCGCGACGTCACGCCGTCGAACATCATGCTGCTCGCGGCGGGCGGCGTGAAGGTGCTCGACTTCGGCATCGCGCGCGCGGCCCAGTCGGGACAGAGCGCGCCGCGCAAGGGGCGCGTCAAAGGCAAGCTGGCCTATCTTTCCCCCGAGCAGGTGCGCAACGTCGATCTCGACGGGCGCACCGACGTTTTCTCGCTGGGTGTCGTGCTGTGGGAGATGCTGGTCGGCCAACGCTTGTTCGCGGGCGAGAGCGAGTTCCAGACCCTGCGCAACGTGCTTTCGATGCCGGTGCCGCCGCCGTCGTCGCGCCGTCCCGAGGTGCCGCCCGCGCTGGACCGCATCGTCGCACGGGCCCTCGCGCGCGATCGCGATCGTCGCTACCCGTCGGCCGCGGCGCTGGCCGAAGATCTGGCCGCCGAGCGCGGCGCCTCACTCGAAGGCGCGCAAGGAATGGCCGCGCTGCTCGCGTCGCTGTTCGGCGACGCGGCGTCGGTGCCGCGCGAGCGCCTGGCGGCGTCGATCGGCGCGGGCAGCTTCTCCTCGCTCGAGAGCGAGCCGCGCCAGCGCACCACCGCCGAAGAGCGCGAGCTCGCGCGGCTCATCGCGATGGCCAATGTCGCGGTCCCGATCCCGGTGCCCGTGGGCCCGAGCGAGGCCTCGATGACGGTGGAGTACGTTCCGCCTGCGCCGGCCGCGCCTCCGCGCCGCCGACGCGTGCGCTCGCTGGCCGCCGGCGCCGCGCTCCTCGCCGCGCTCGCGTGCGGCGCCGCCGTGCGCTTCTCTAGTCGAGCTGGGCGAGGTCCGTTTCGACCAGCAAGTACAGCGACCGCAAGAAGGTGAGCCGCTCCTCGGGCTCGGAGAATTGATCGGTCCACGCGCGCAGCGTCCGCTCGCCGTCGAGCAGCGCGAGCACCTCGCGGGGCGTCGGGCCGATGCGGAAGGCCTCGGGCTGGACGCGGCGGCTGCCCGTCGCGACCGGACGGTAGTCGACCATCGGCTCGAAGCGCTGCTCGAGCAGCTCGCCGGGCAGCGTGACGACGCCGGCGCCCAGGATCTCGAACGTGTCGAGCCCCAGCGGGAAGCCCTCGGTGGGGTTGGTCACGCCGCGGAAGAACGCGAACGTTCCCTCGGTCCAGCCGAAGACGTCGATCACGCGGTCGCGCACCTGCTGTGAGAGCAGGCGGAAGACGTCGAGCGGGCGCAACAGACCCAGCGCCACCAGCGTGTCGCCGAGCTTGCCGTTGTAGTGCGGCAGCATGCCGAGGGCCAGCTCGAGATCGCCGCGGCCCAGGACCTCCTTCGCGACGAGGTACTCGCCGAACCGCTCGGACGGGAGGCTGGAGCTCACCGACTCGGGCGCGCCGCGCACGAGGAAGATCTCCTTGACGGTGCCCGGCACTTCGAAGCGCAGGAGCCCCGTCTCGCCCGCGACGGCCAGATCGCAGAACAGCCGCATCGGCGTGATGACGCTGATGTCGCCCGCGCTGTCGGGCGGCCGCTTGGGCGCGCCCGAGACGAACTTGCCGACGCCGGGCAGAAGCTCCAGCGAGCCCGCCGGCCGCCTCGGCAGCGGCGCCGGCTGCGCGGGCGTGAAGCCGCGAATCGACGAGCTCTCGTTCTTCTCGTCGGCGGGCCAGCCGTCGTCCACCGCCGTGAGGATCTGGCCGAGCTGCGCCGTCGGCTGATCCATGAGCTGCGCCGCCGCCGGATCCACCTTGGCCAGCACGGCCGCGTCGACGAGCACCTCGCTCGCCGCCTCTTCGCGCCCCGAGGCCATGAGCGCGCCCAGGCTGGGCGCCTCGGCCGACGTGCGTTCGGTGTTCATGGCCTCGAGCGGGTCGACGACGGCGCCGGCCGCGACGGGCCGCGCGGCCGCGGGCGGCGCCGGCTTGGCCGCGGCCTTGCGCGCCTCTTGCGCGAGCCGCTCGGTCGCCTCGGGGCTGGGGTCGAAAAGATCCGTGAGGAACGCGCGCAGATCCGGGGGTCCCACGCGCTGCCCCGTCTCGTAGAGATAGTCGCCGAGCGCGTCGCGGAAAGACGCCGCCGTCGGAAACCGCTCGCGCGGATCCTTGTGCAGCGCGCGCCGCACGATGCGATCCAGCTGCGGCGGCAGATCGCGGCAGTACTTGCCCAGGCGCTCGATGCGCGCGTCGCGCACCATGAGCAGCACGTCGAGATCGTTCGGCGCCGTGAAGAGCCGCCGGCCCATCAGCATCTCGGCCAGCACGACGCCCACGGCGAACAGATCGCTCCGCCCGTCGACGGGCTGCCCCACGACCTGCTCGGGCGACATGTAGCCGTACTTGCCCTTGAGCGTGCCGGCCTGCGTCTTCGACTCGCGCCGCTGCGCGTGCGCGATGCCGAAGTCGCCCAGCTTCACGTCGCCGCGCTTCGACAGGAAGATGTTCGAGGGCGAGATGTCCCGGTGCACGATGTGCATCGGCTTGCTCTCCATGTCGCGCGCGTTATGGGCGTAGTCCAGCGCCTCGAGCACCTCGTTGATGACGAACACCGAGAGGTGCCGCGGGATGTGCACGCGCCGCTGGGCGCTGGTGCGAAGGAGGCCCAGCGCGTCCGAGCCGTCGACGTACTCGAGGGCGATGAAGTACTGCCCGCCGACGTCACCGAAGTCGAGGATCTGGACGATCTTGGGGTGCGTCAGCTGCGCCGTGAGCTTCGCCTCGTCGATGAACATCGAGACGAAGGTCGCGTCGGCCGCGAGGTGCGGCAGGATGCGCTTGATGACGAGGATCTTCTCGAAGCCGTGCGACGAGCTGATCTTCGCGCGGAACACCTCGGCCATGCCGCCCACGGCCAGCCGTTCCAGCAGCGTGTAGCGGCCGAATTGGGAGGGTAATATGAGCGCTCCCCCCGCGGTCGACATACGCAGCCAATATATCAGGTGTTCCGTCGAGCTTTGGCCAGCAAAGCTCGTTTGCTCGGCGCGTTTTCGCGCGGCGGATCTCTGACGCTGGAGAAGGCCCTCCTCGAAGGGCCTCCGGGCGTGAGCTCCGATGGTGGTGCGCTCGTCGTCAGCACCCTCGCGCCATTCGACCAACTTCGCATGGCGAGATCGCGCATCCGGCGTTCGCGCTGATGGTGATGGCCGGCGCCGCCTGCTCGGGGCGGGCGTTACCCGCCGCGAAGGTGGAACCTCCGGACGCCGCGGCCGCGCCCGATCGATCTCGGCGTGCCCCAGTCTAGCGCGCGGGCGTCTTCTTGGGCATGAGCTTCCGAAGCTGCAGCGGCTCGACGGTCTCGGTGGCGAGCTCGAGCGTGCGGTAGGCGGAGCGTCTGCCACGAGCCTGACTCTCTTCGTTCGTCGCCACGGCGATCAGCATCTGCTTGCCCTCTTCGTAGTAGCGGCGCTCCGAGGGCAGGATCTTGTCGGCGAGCAGGCTCGCCGTTTCGGCGTCGCCCTTCTCACGGCACACGCCCGCGAGCGCCGTGAGGCGCGCCATCGACAGCGCCTTGCCCGTGACGTAGCCGGCGGACGAGCGCTCTTCAGGCGTCTGCAGCGAGCGCTGGAACGCGAAGAGCTTCGAGTAACCGCCGTGGCGCGGATCGTACGCGCCCTGTCCCAGCGCCTCGAGCCGCGCCACGAGCTCGCGGCACTGGCGCGCGCCGTCGCCGCACTGCTCCGCCAGCGAGAGCTTCATTTCGAGGTCTTCGCAGTCGGTCACCCACAGCGCGGCGACCTCGGTCGCCTCGATCGTCGCCTTGATGACCAGACGCAGCACGTCGGTCACCTCGAATCCTTCCTTCGTCAGACCGGCGGCCAGCGCGTCGATGACGCGTTGGATCGACGCTTGGTTCTTCGCGTCAAGCTCGCTCACGAAGGTGTCGGCAGCTGCCATGGTGTTTTCGGGGCCTCGATCGTGTTGGGGACGCGCCGCACCGTCAAGTCGGCGGGGCGCTCCGCCGATGTCCAGACACGAGACCCTGCCATAGGTCTGCGCCCATAGCCAACCGCCGAAAAGCGCGGTTCGAAGGAGTCAGCGGTGAAGGCTCGCAAGCACGTCGCGATGAAGGTCCCTCGAAGCGTGGGGCTCGTCGCTTTGGTCCTTGCCGCTCTCCCCTGGGTCGCCGCCGGCTGCGGCGGCGAGGACGAAGCTGACTGGCGGCCGACGGGCGTCGGGCCCGAGATCGACAAAGAGACCCAGGCGCTGGCCGATCCCATGGCGGGCGCGTCGATGGGCGACGACCTGCTGACGGTGCCGGGGTCCGGCAAGACCACGGGCGGCGTCGATCGCGCGACGAGCGCGCTGTCCGGCGGCGGCAACGGCAAGTCCGCCGACCCGAAGGTGTTCTATCTCTTCTACGCCGACGGCAAGTCGCTGCCGCCGACCGAGTACGACGCGTGCGACGGCGCGACGCCGCCCAAGTTCAATTGCACGTTCGCGCCCACGTTGCCCGAGTGCCAGCGCCAGATTCAGGCGTACCTCGACAAGTGGTACGCGGACCTGAACATCGTCTTCACGCTGACGCGCCCGACGTCCGGCCGGTTCTACACCGAGGTCATCTCGTCGGGAGGCGGCGCCTGGTGCAAGGTGGCGCCGAAGGTCGCGGGCGTCGCGCCGTTCCTGTGCAGCGACATCAACGGCGGCGTCGCCTACACGTTCCTCGGCGGCCAGAGCGCGAAGCAGACGGCGGTCATCATCGCGCAGGAGCAGGCGCACCTGGTGGGCCTCGAGCACGTCACCAGCACCAAGGACATCATGTATCCGAGCATCTGCTCGGACTGCGACGGGTTCCTCGACAAGGACCTGGACGTCGACGGTGATCGCTGCGATCGCGCCACGCAGAACTCGTACGAGATGCTGAAGGACCGCCTGGGCGAGTGGCCCGGCGGCCCGAAGCCGTCGGCGTTCGGCTGCACGAACGACACCGTGCCGCCCACGGTCAGCATCCTCGAGCCCACGGCGGACGCGAAGGTGCTGCGCAGCTTCACGCTGAAGGTCGCGGCCAAGGACGACTGCAACCTGTCCCAGGTGCAGGTGCAGGTGGCGCCGCTGGGGCTCAAGGCGACGTCGTACGCGCCGCCCTACGAGTGGGATCTCGCGAACATCAGCGGCCACCAGACCATCACGGTCACGGCCATCGACGGCTTCGGTCACGTCACGAAGGACAGCGTCACCATCGACGCGCCCATGGAGAAGGGCACGATCAACGCGACGGCCCCCAACATGGCGGGCTGCGCGGTCGCGACCAGCGCGTTCGGCTTCGCGGGCGCGCTGCCGGCGCTGGGCGTCTTGCTGGTGTTCTCGCGCCGCCGCCGGGCGCCTGCGCGCCGCCGCCGCGCCGTCACGGGCGCCCTCGGCGTCTTCAAATAGGTCGGACCGAGCGGCGCGACCGTTCTCCAGCGGTAACTCGCGCCTGCGCGTCACCCCGGGCCCCCGCCTCATCGCCGAGGTGAGCCTCGTCGCCCAGCGGTCGCGGGCCCGTGATCACTTGGTCATCTATGCCCCGCGCGGCGGCGCAGGTACCACTCGGTCATCAGCAGCGAGAGGCCCACGAGGAGCAGGAGCGGGCTCGACCACAGCTCGAACGTGCGGTGGCGGCCGACGCGCACCTCGCGCGGCGCGCGCACGGTCGGGTGGCCGAAGTCTTCGAAGCGATAGTCGCCGCCCGTGACCTGCGCGATCTCGCGCAGCACCTTGTCGCGGGCGGCGACGTCGTCGAGCTCGCGCCCCTCGGCGCGTACGACGAAGGTCTTCTCCTCGGTCACGGGGCGGCCGTCGACGGTCGCGCGGCCCGCGACGCGGTACGCGCCGGGGGGCAGACCACCGAGGTCGATCTGCGCCTCGCCGTCGGCGTTCGTCGTGCCGTTCAGCGTGCGCAGGGGCTTGGCGTCGGCGGGGCCTTCGGCGCTGCGCAGGTCCAGCGTGACGTCGACATTTTCGGCCGACGAGTAGTCGCCGTGCATGGCGCGCACGCGCGCGATGGGCGGCTGGTTGCGGCGGTACTCGACGCGGTCGAGCTCGATTCGCAGCAACGTGAGCGCCGGATCGCGCACGAGCCAGCGGATGGCGTTCTCCCAGAAGCGCTGGAACGCCCGCCCGTCGTCGCCCTCGCCCGCCGCGGGCAAGCCCCAGTGCCACGCCGTGTCCGTCAGCAGCGCGAGCGAGCGCCCCTTGCCCACGTCGCTGGCCACCAGCACGGGGGCCGGCTTGCCGTCGGCCGACTTCAGCGTCGGGTGCGTCAGCAGCGTCGCCGCGCCCGGGCGCGCGCGCGGCACGCGATTGATGCCCTCGAGCGGCGGCAGCTTCGCCCAGCGCGCCTCGTTCTCACGCGGGTCCAGCAGCAGCGACGTCACCGGGTGGCTGCGCCCCTCGTCGGTGAGGCGCGGCTTGAAGGTGTCCGTGGTCAGCTCGGGATCGGCCGCGCCCGTCATCGCGGGCGGCGTGGGCGGCAGGTCCACCGCCAGCACGTCGCGTAGCGGCGTCAGGCCGTAGCCGCCGCTCGCGAACGACAGGTCGCCGCCGATCATCGCGATCGCGCCGCCGCCTTCGACATAGTCGCGCACGCCCGGCAGGAACGGCTCGACGCCGTAGGGCGCGAAGTTGAAGTTCTGGAAGATCACGAGATCGAACGAGCGCAGCTGCTCTTCGAAGATCTCGTAGGTGGGGAACGGGATCAGCGAGAGCTCGTCGCGGCTCCACGGCTGCTCGTCGGTCTCCGTGCGCAAGATGAAGAACGACACGAGGTCCACGTTGGGATCGCGGCGCAGCATGGCGCGCAGGAAGCGTTGATCCCAGGAGGGCCGGCCGCACAGGTGCAGCACGCGCACGCGGTCGCGGATGACCTTCACCGTGAACGTCTGGTCGTTGTTGCTGGCCAGCGCTTCGCCCGCCAGCACGGGCGTCGAGATGCGGAACACGAACGTGCCCGGGTGATCGGGCAACCAGTCGAACGACACGCGCTCTTCCGAATGCTCGCCGCGCAAGATGACCGGGCGGTTCGCCACGGGCCGCCCGTCGCGGGTCAGCGTCACGTCGATCTGACGATCGGAGAGGCCCGTCTGGCGGATGACCGCCTCCAGCGTCACGGGCGTGCGCACGAAGGCGAAGTCGTCGGCCAGCACGGCGGCCACCGAGAGATCGCGCAGCGAGCGCTCGCCGAGGCCGATCGTGCTCACGGGCGCGCCCAGCGCCTGCAGATCGGCGCGCGTCATCGCGTCCAGCGGGCCCTCGCCGACGCGGCCCGTGTCGATGCCGTCGGAGATCACGACCACGCCGCCGAGATCGCGGCCGGCGTAGCGCGCGCGCAGATCGCCCAGCGCCTCGCCGATGCGCGTGGCGTCGCCCTGCGGCGCCGTCGCCAGCGAGGCCGCCGTCGCCGGCGCGAGGCCCTCGCCCAGCGCGTACAGATCGACGTGGTGGCCGTCGCGCTCCCACTCGGCCAGCGTGGGCGCGGCGCGCTCGAGCAGCATCTTCGCGCGCTCGGCGCGCGAGGGCCCTCCGTCGGGCGGGCGCACGTCCATCGAGCGCGAGGCGTCGACGACGACGGCGACGTGGTTCGGGACGTGCACCACCTGGCGCTGCTCGATCGTGGGCTCCAGCGCCGTCGCCAGCACGGCCAGCACGCCGCCCGCGCGCAGCGCCAGCAACAGCCACGTGCGCCCGGCGCGCTCCTCGAGCAGCGACAGCGCCGACACCGCCACGGCCAGCGCCGCCGCGACGATCAGCAGCACGACGCCCAGCCGCCCGAGGTGCCCGCCCGCGCCCAGCGTGAGGTGCCACTCGTTGAACGGGACGCCGCCCAGCTGGGAGGGATCGAGGCCCACGGCCTTGAGCGGGTTCACTTCGAGAACCGCCTCGTGCGCAGGATGTAATCGATGTGCGCCTGCTCGGTCTTGTAATCGAGGCAGAGCGCGTACATCACCAGGTTCACGCCGAAGCGGAAGGCCATCTCGCGCTGCTCGTCCCCGCCCGGCACCACCTCGTGCTCCCAGCGGCCGAAGCCGTCGCGTGCCAGCGCGCCCTCGAGATCGTTCTGCGTGTACACGACGGCCAGGCGCCGATCGCGCTCGACGCCCTCGACGTACGGCGCCGCGACGACGCGCCCCGCGCCGCCGTGCAGGACGTAGAACGCCTTCCACAGGACGTGCTCGTCCGCGATGCGCGCCGGCAGCTCGCCGGGCAGCGTCTGCGCCAGCAGGCGCCGCACCGATTCGTCGAAGCCGCCACCCGCGCGGCCCTCGGCCGAATCGATCAACAAGAAGCCGCCGTAGGTGATGTGGCGCCGCAGCCGCGCCAGATCGGCCTCGGGCGGCAGCGCGAAGCCGCGATCGCCGGAGAGCACCAGGAACGGGTGGCGGAACAGCGCCGGGTCGTTGAGGCGCAACGTCACCGGATCGGACGCCGTCACCAGGCTGGTCCGGCGCACGAGATCCCAGCTGAGCCGCCGCAGCGCCGTGGGCCGCGGATCGGGCAGGCCCGGGATCGCGATGCGCGCGAAACGAAACAGCGAGTGATCGCCGATGGCGTGTGCCGGGCGCGCGCGCCCCGCGAGGGCGGCCACCGCGGCGGCCGCGCCCAGCTTTCCGAAGGCGCGACGGGTGAGGCGTCGGCTGTTCACCACGCCGGGCCCCCTTTCGTTCGCGTGTCGAATTCCACTAGACTGGCGGCCGCATGCGCGCGGCCTTGCTTGCCCTTCTGCCCTTGGCGGCGTGGACCTCCGCCGCCCGCGCCGAGCCGCCGCCGGCGGCCGAGCCCGCCCACCCGCGGCCTGCCGATCCGCGGCCCGCCGCTGCTGCGCCCGCCACTCCCGCGCCGGCAACGAAGGCGGCGCCCCCGACGGCGCGCGCGGCCGCGCCCAAGGTGTTCCC
>DASZUD010000053.1:0-28339 GCA_035548155.1 Polyangia bacterium | reverse complement strand
TCATCGCATCGCGTGTCGCCTCGGCCGAGGCGCTCACCGAGGCGCCCAGATCCGCGGCGAGGCGCTGCGACTGATCCCGCACCGCCGTCGTCGCCGCATCGATCGAGCTCCGCGCCGCCGCCGCCGTCGTCGTCACGGCCGCGCCCAGCTCCTCGGTCAGGCGGCGCGCCTCGGCGCGCACGGCCTCGGCCACCTTGGTCGCCGTCGAATCGGCCGTCGTCGCCAGCGTCTGGGCGACCAGGGCCCGCAGCTCCTTGAGCTCGCGCACCGTCTGCTCCGCCGCGTCGACCTGCGCCGGCGCGAGCTCGGGCAAGAGCACGTGGCGCGTGCGTTCTTGCAGGCGCGCCAGCAGCCGCTCGTGGTGCACCGTCACGTCGCCCTGCACGAGCGCCAGCGAGAGGGTCACCAGGATGGCGACGATGCTGGTGCCGAACGTCACGTGGAGGCCGGCCAGCGGCCCGGCGATCAGCGTGAACACGCCCGCGGCGCCCTCGGTGAGCACCTCGCCTTTGAGGAGCGGCGACAGGCGCGACAGCGTCTCCATGAGGCCGCCGAAGGTGCCCACGAGGCCGACGAGGATCGTCGTGGCCACGAGGTATTTGCCGGTGAACGCGCGCTCGGCCTCCTCGGCGGCCGTCGCGTCGGCCAGCGCGTCGAGATCGGGCGTGACGCCGCGGCGCTGCAGCTCGACCGCCTGCTCGCGCCGCGCCTTGTAGAGGGCACCGCCCGGCGGCGTCGCGCCCAGCGCCGTGAGCTCGCGCCCGATGTCGCGCCGCGCGCGCGCCAGGCTCACGAGCCCGACGCCCAAGATCCCGATCAGCACCAGCGTCGCGACGACGCCCACGGCCGAGTGCGCCGCGGCGTACGCCGCCAGCGACTCGAACGCGATGACGAGCGCTCCCGCGCCCAAGAGCCCACCAACGATCCACCGCGCGCGCGTCATCGCCATGCCTCCGCCACTTCGGCAAGTGCCGCCCCGAGATCCAAGAAAGGCCGTCCGCCGGGCAGCAAGTCGGGCGTGGCCGAGCGCCGGCGCAAGCGCAGCAGCGACGCCATCCGGCGCTCGATGAGACGCGTCAGCGCGACCGACGTGTCCACGACGAGCAAACCTTCGAGGGCGATCGCCCGGCGGTGCGCCGGCGAGGAAGGGTGCGCAGCGGCGGCCAGGCGCCTTCGCATCGACGAGATGTCCGCCTCGAGATCGTCGTCGATCATCTCGACCGAGTCGGCCTGATCCCAGGCCTTGGCGGCGCGCGCCACGCCCGCGCCGAAGGTGGCGTCGACGCTCGCGGCGATCCGCTTGATCAGGGCGCCGATCTCGGGGCGGCTGGCCTCGGCCCGCTCGCCCGCAAGGACGCGGGGCGGCGCGAGGTCGGCAGACGAGGGCGCCGCCGCCGCTCGCGCGAGCTGGGAGGCCCAGACCGCGACGCCGGTGCCGACCGGGGTCGTCTCCTCGGAGTCCGCCGCGAGGGGCAGCCCGCGCGCGACTTCGAGCAGGTTCCTGAGGGCGTACCTACGAATGGGTCGCCGACACTACTGATCGAGATCCGGAGTGTCAATCGCGGACTCGGCGCCGTCGTCGGAGCCAGGCGCGCGCCGCGGCGGACGTGCCTTGCCGCACGATGTGCACCTGGACGCGACGGCCCGGGCGGGCCGGTGCTGCCGTCACGGCGCCGCTCGCCGCGCGCTGCGACTTCAGCTCGAGGCGGTGCCGCCCGTCGCGGAGGTGGACTCGGCGGCAGCGCCCCGAACAAAGAAAACGATCGAGGCCCGCTCGTTTACAAACGTCGCATTGCCAGGCGCAAACCGCCTGTTTTTTGCAGCTGTGACAATAACGAAATTCACCTGCGGCCCCCACGCAGATGATTCGGCGTGTTCGATGATTGATTGATGCGGCCGTGAATTTTGTCGCGATTTGCAAGTGTGAATGACGCGCCTTCGTTCGCGAGCAAATCGTTTGTCCCCACATTTTGCCTAATCAATTTGCGTGCCAGTTTTGTTGTTCGCGCGGCAACGAGCGTCGCCTGCCGAGTAACAGGGCCGATCGCTAGGTACTAGGTGCACCTGAGATCCGCGCGACCTCGGGTCTTCGGCAGCGTAGGCACGCTTACTGCTCCATGAGCCATCGTTCGGAAAGCGAACTCTCGAAAACGCAGACCCCGGGCGACCGGGCGACGCAAAGCCAACGGGGCTCTCTGAGCCGGCTGGGTTGCCGAAGGAGGAAGAACGATGGGTACGCGCAGAATGGTATTGCGACGCGTGGGATGGATTGGAGCGTCACTTGGCGTGACCTCGGCGCTCGTGGGATGCGGGACCGACCTCCCGTCCGATGGGACGTCGAGTGAGCCTCCCGCCGGGGCGACGAGTCAGGCGAACTACGTCGAGGCGTCGAACGGGCTGACGTCGCTGAACGGCCTCAACGCGGCGAACGGCTTGAACGCCGCCAATGGCCTCAACGCCGCGAATGGGCTCAACGCGGCCAATGGTTTGAACTCCGCCAACGGCCTCGGGACAATCAACGGCCTCAACTCGGCGAACGGCTTCAACTCGGCGAACGGCTTCAATTCGGCGAACGGCTTCAACGCCGCCAACGGTCTCAACGCGGCGAACGGCCTGAACCTCGCGTATGGCCTCAGCCAGAAGGAAGGCCTCTCGGAGGGCGCCGGCTACATGACGAACGAGCGTGGCCGCATGATCGCTCAGTACCTCGTGCGGTGCGCGCTGGCCTCGGGCGATTCTCTGGTCAAGCAGGACCAGTACGGCAACAACTACACGTTCCAGGGCGGCATGGGCCTTTACCCCGCGTACAAGACGGCGGGCTGCACGCGTGACTGCTCCGAGATGATCTCGGCGTGCATGATGGCCCACATCAACAGCTCGGGCACGCACATCCCGCTGTGGATGGACAGCCCCGACTCGCTCGGCTGGGGCACGTCTTCGTGGTTCCCCACGCGCGAGGGCACGTTCTTCGGCCAAATCATGGTGACGAACGCCGCCTACAACCTGGACGCGTACTTCTGCAACGGCCCCGGCGCCGACCAGAACGTCGTCCCCGGCCGCCTGGGCGCGAACCAAGGCGCGGTGCCGTACGCCAACGCGTGGCCGACGACGGCCGGCTTCGACGGGCAGTGCGAGACGAACCACGTCGACAAGAGCGGCTATGACCACGGCAAGTGCACGGCGCACACGACGAACGGCGTGATCGACGGCGAGACGTCGTGCGTCCTCGACGGGGCGACGTACACGCACCCCATCACCGTGTGGCGCGGCGCCACGTTCCAGGCCGAGTCGGCCGAGGGCGGCGGCTTCGACAGCAACGGCGTGTGGAACGCCGGCAACTGGGGCTTCAACACGAACTGCTCGCCGGGCACCGCCGGCTGCGCCGTCATCGCGGACCCGCAGAACGGCATGGGCAAGCGCGTCGGCTACATCGGCCCGAACAAGGGCGTGAAGTTCACGAACGTGAACGTCGCGCAGTCGGGCTCGGCGAACCTCATGGTCTATTACACGAACGGCGACGCCTACAACCTCACGCGCTACCTGCAGTTCATCGTGAACGGCGGCGCGCCCCAGGTGAAGCCCTTCGGCGGGCTCAACGACTGGAGCCACCCGCGCGGCGGCGCCGTGACCCTGTCGGGCTTCAAGGCCGGCAGCGACAACACGATCTACGTCACGGCCGACAGCACGCACTCGGCGCCCGACCTCGACTGGATCGAGATCGTCGGCACCTCGTCCTCGATCCCGACGAACGGCGTCTGCACGCCGTCGCTGTGGAACGTCACGACGTCGGTGAACGGCACGGCCGGCCTGGTCGACGGCAACCTGGCGAACCGCTGGACGACGGGCCGCGCGATGCAGGTCGGTGACTACGTTCAGGTCGACTTCCTCGGCAACGTCAACCTGAGCAACATCACGCTCAACAACTCGCAGACCTCGGGCGCCGACTACCCCGCGAAGTACGCCATCTACACGTCGATGGACGGCGTCAACTTCGCGAGCACGCCGGTGGTCACGGCCTCGGGCGCGCTGAACAACGCCACGGCCGCCTCGTTCGCCACCGAGTCGGTGCGCGCGATCCGCATCCAGATCACGTCGACCAGCTCGACCAACTGGTGGTCGATCGGCGAGCTGCAGACGGACTGCAACCTGGACTTCTAACCAAGCAGGTCTCGTCGTCCCCCAAGGGGCGCCCTCACCGGGGCGCCCCTTTTCATTGGGGGACGGTCACGCCGCGCGCGGCAGCGTGAAGCGGAACGTCGTCGCGCCGCCGGGCGCGCTCTCCGCGCTGATGCGCCCGCCGTGCGCCTCGACGAGCTCGCGCGTGATGTAGAGGCCGAGGCCGATGCCCTTGACGCCGCTTCGGCGCGCCTCGTCGGTGCGGTGGAAGCGGCGGAACAGCCGCGGCAGCTCATCGGGCTCGATGCCGGGGCCGGTGTTGGTCACGGAGACGCTGACCTCGGCGGGCTGGACGCCGAGCTCGACGATGATGGACGTCCCGGGCAGGCCGTACTTCGCGGCGTTGCTGAGCAGGTTGTCCAGCACCTGCGCGATCCGATCGGGATCGGCCAGCACGGGCGGGATGCCCTCGAGGCCGCGCACCTCGATGGGCCGCGACGGGCCGGATTGGCCCAGCTGGGCCACGCTGTCGCGCACGAGCGCGGGCAGGTCCACGGCCTGCACGGCCAAGGTCAGCTGCTTGGCGTCCAGGCGCGACAGATCGAGCAGGTCGTTGATCATCCGATCGAGCCGCCGCGTCGCCGTCGTGATGTGCTCGGCCGCCGCGCGCGCGGCCCCGTCGCCCGAGCGGCGCGCGAGCAGCTCCGCGTTGAGGCTGATCGTGTTCAGCGGCTGCCGCAGGTCGTGGGCGATGATCGAGTTCCACTCGGCGCGAAGGCGCTCGAGGTCCTTGATGGGCGTGATGTCCTGGAAGATGACGATCGCGCCCAGGAGGCGGCCCTCGTCGTCCAGCACTGGCGTCGCGCCCGCGACGACGGGTACGACCCGTCCCTCGGGGCTCCGCAGGCCGTATTCGGACCACGTGAAGCGTTCGCCACGGAGGGCGCGCGAGCTCGGCATGTCCTCGCGCGCGATCGGCTGCTCGGTCACCGGATCGAGGAAGGCGACCAGACCACCGCTCGCCTCGACCGAGTGGCCGATCATCCGGCGCGCGCGCTCGTTCACCTCGACGTGCTCGCCCGTCTCGCCGTGGGCCAGGATCATGCCCACGGGCGACTGCGCCAGCACCTGGCGCAGCCAGAGCAGCGAGTCCCGCAGCTCGCGCTCGGCGTGGCGGATCTCCGTGACGTCCAGGATCGTTCCCGTCATGCGCACGGGCACGCCGTCTTCCAGGTCGCACTCGCCGCGCACGCGCACGACGCGTTCTTCGCCGCTGGGCCGGCGCAGCGTGTGCTCCAGCTCGAACGGGCGGCCGTCACGGGCGGCCGCCGCCACCGTCGCGTTCAGGCGCTCGAGCTCCTCGGGCGGCACGAGGCGCAGGAGGGCGTTCGGTCCCCGCTGGGCGGCTTGGCCCTCGACGCCGAAGATCGCGTAGATCTCCGGCGAGCCGACGGTGATTCCGCTGCGCAGATCGCGCTCCCAGCTGCCGAGGTGCGCGACGCGCTGGGCGCGGTTCAGCGTCTCCTCACTGCGGCGCAGCGTCTCCTCGGCGCGGATGCGCACGGTGATGTCCTCGACCTGTCCGACGTAGTAGAGCGGCGCGCCGTCACGCCCGCGCACGACGCCGACGCCCAGAATCGCGTGCACGATCCGTCCGTCCTTTCGCACGTAGCGCTTCTCCAGCTGGTACCGCGGGATCTCGCCCCGCGCGAGCTTCGTCGCGAGCGCGGCGTCCTTGGCTGCGTCCTCGGGGTGGGTGATGCTCTCCACCATCATCGTCGTCAGCTCGGCCTCCTCGTAGCCGAGGATGTCGCAGAGCGCGGCGTTCACGCGGAAGAGCCGCCCGTCGATGCCGACGAGCCCCATGCCGATCGCCGCCTCGTCGAACGTGAGGCGGAAGCGCTCCTCCGATTCGCGCAGCGCCTCGAGGTGACGCTTCTGCTCGGTCATGTCGGCGACGATGGCCAGCGCGCCGCGCGCTTCACCGTCGAGCAGGCGCGGTCCCACCGAGACGCGCGCGTCGAACAGCGTCCCGTCCTTGCGTCGCCGCGTGGTCTCGACGTCCAGCACGGACTCGCCCCTTCCCAGCACGCGCTCTCGCAACGCCTCGAAGAGGGACTGCTCTTCATCAGGGATGGTGGGCAGCGGCCGTCCCAGCACCTCGTCGGGCCGATAGCCGAACAGGCGCTCGGCCACTGGGTTCCAGACGTCGACGTGGCCCGCGGCGTCCAGCCCTACGATCGCGAGCGGAGTCGTCTTGACGACGCCGTTCAGGAACCCGTTCGCGCGGGCCAGCGCCTCCTCGGCCGCGTGCCGCTTCGAGACCATCGCGTTGAAGGCGCGCGCCAGCTGTCCGAGCTCGTCGTCGGTTTCGGTCGGGACGCGGACGCCGAGGTCGCCCGCGCCGACGCGTCCCACGGCCTCGACCAGGCGCGCGATGGGCCGGGTCACCGCGCGCCTCGCCACGATGGCCGCGGCGATCACCAGCAACAGCGCGTCGATCGCCAGCATCCCCGTGAGAATGAGCGTTCGCCGCGCTTCCCTGCGATCGGCGGCGGTCCGCCGGGCCAGCAGCGCCCGTTCTTCGCGGGCCATGTCCGAGAGCACGCCTCGCATCTCGACCATGAACCCCGCGGCGCGGGTGGCCGCGACCATGTCCGCCGCGGCGCGCAGCCCTCCCTTGCGCCGCGCCTCGAGCAGACGATCGGCGAAGTTGTGGCGATCGGCGACCAGGACCTCCAGCGCGGCGAGGCGCGCCTGCTGAGCGGCGTTGTCGGCGGTCATGACGCGGATGCGCTCGAGCTCCTGCGCGATCCGCCCCCGCGCGCTCTCGTAGGGCTGAAGGAAGTCGGCGCGTCCCGTGAGCGCGTATCCGCGCAGGCCGGTCTCCTCGTCGTTGAGGAGCCCCGTGGCGGTGCTCAGCCGATAGAGCACCTCGCTCGTGTGCTCGACCCAGCGGCTCGTCAGCGCGAAGCGCCGCGTGCTGTACAGCGACAGCGCGCCGGCGACGACGAGGATCACGAACGCGACGATCAGGCCGGCGAAGATCCTGCGACCGATCGGGCGCGTCGGACGCTGCGGTAACTCCGACGACGCTGTTGAGTCCGCGGTCGACATCAGGGACGGCTCTCCTTGAAACGTTGAGCGGGCTCACAGTGGCAACAAGGGCTCGAGGCTGCCGGATCCGGGGCCGCCCTGTCGGGGTGCGTCCCCGTCGAGGGCGGTGTCGGGCGCCATCGATGACGGCGCCCATTGCGGCGCGCCCCAACTGCCGCAAGTTGCGCGCGGAGGTTTCCCATGCGCGCGATCGTCTACAAGGAACCGAACAAGGTCGTCGTCGAGCAGGTCCCGGATCCCCGCATCGAGAACCCCACGGACGCGATCGTCCGCGTGACGTCGGCCGGAATCTGCGGCAGCGACCTGCACATGTACGAAGGGCGCAGCCCCGCGGGCGGCGACATGCGCTTCGGCCACGAGAACATGGGCGTCGTCGAGGAGGTGGGCGACGCGGTCTTGGGCATCAAGAAGGGCGACCGCGTCGTCATGCCGTTCAACGTGTCGTGCGGCACCTGCTTCAACTGCACGCGCGGCTACACGCAGGCGTGTCTCGTCATGAACCCGGAGGGGGCGTCGGCTGGCTACGGCTACGCGGCGATGGGCCCGTACCCCGGCGGTCAGGCCGAGTACCTGCGCGTCCCGCGCGCCGACTTCAACTGCCTCAAGCTGCCCGGCCGTCCCGGCGACGAGCTCGAGGACGACTTCCTGCTCCTCTCCGACGTCTTCCCGACGGGGTATCACGCAACCGAGCTGGCCGCCGTGGGGCCCGGAGACACCGTGGCCGTGTTCGGCGCCGGGCCGGTGGGCCTGCTCGCGGCCTACAGCTCGATCCT
Organism: Polyangia bacterium; assembly: GCA_035548155.1. Lineage (GTDB taxonomy): Bacteria > Myxococcota_A > Polyangia > Fen-1088 > Fen-1088 > DASZFV01. The sequence goes on along the minus strand of DASZUD010000053.1, from coordinate 20,333 downwards.
GCGCGGCGCCGCCGAGGTGTACGTCGTCGACAGCGTGGAGGCGCGGCTGGAGAAGGCGCGGGAGATTGGCTGCATCCCCATCGACTTCCGCTACGGCGAGCCGTGCGAGCAGGTGAAGAACATCCGCGGCGGCAACGCGTTGCTGCGCGGGGCGCTGCGTCCGGGTGAGGAAAAGATGTTGGGCGTCATGTGCGGCATCGACGCCGTCGGCTACCAGGCGCGGCGGAACGACAATCCCGGCAGTGAGAGCCCCGTGCAGGTGCTCGAGGAGCTGGTGCACGTGGTGAACCCCACGGGCCGGCTCGGCATCGTGGGCGTCTACTTCCCGCAGGATCCGGGCGGCGTGGACGAGCACGCGAAGAGCGGGCGCTACGAGCTGCCGTTCGGGCAGATCTGGGACAAGGGGCTGAGCCTCGGCATGGGTCAGTGCCCGGTGAAGCGCTACAACGCCCATCTGCGCGATCTCATCATCGCGGGCCGCGCGCGGCCGAGCTTCATCGTGAGCCACCGCCTGTCGCTCGACGAGGCGCCTTTGGCCTACGAGAAGTTCGATCGCCGCGAGGACGGCTACACGAAGGTCATTCTCAAGCCGGGCGCGGGAAAGGTCTCATGACCAACGATCCGTTTCCAATTCGTCAAGCAATGACGAATCAGGAAATGAGGATCTCGTAAAACAGCGCGAGCAAACCCAGCAAAGAGGCCACCGAAATGACGGCCAATCGACGGTTCGCGCGCCGCCGTCGCGCGGCCTCGCGCTGAAGCTTCCCGTGGACGGTGCGGTGGGCGTTGACCTTCGTCCGCAGGATGGGGAGCACCTTCGGCGAGATCTCCGTCGAGGGTTGCGTCGCGTTCTGCGCCGGGTTCTGCATGTGGGCGGCCATGTCGTCCCTGCCGAGCCGGACGTCACGATACATCGGCCCTCGGTGTTGGTGAAGCGGTCAGCTCTGTAACAAACGGGCTTCGGTTGTGAAACCACAACCGATTGTTTCCCAATGGGAACAGTCCCGCCTCAATTGATCGAAAACTCGGGCTCGAGGTGATCCGACACGCGTCCCAATGATGTAACGTCTGTCGCGCGCGACGATGTCTCAGTCAGTGACGCGTGTCTTGTTGGTCGATGACGAGCCGAGCTTGCGCCGAGGGGTGGCGCGCCTCCTGGGCGCGGCCGGCTGCGAGGTCAGCTCCGCGGCGAACGGGCGCGAAGCGATGGAGCTCATCGAGCGGACGACCTTCGACGTCATCGTCAGCGACATTCGGATGCCGGGGATGGACGGCCTCTCGCTGCTCCGCGCGGTGCGCGCGCGCGATCTCGACGTGCCCGTGGTGTTCCTCACCGGCAGCCCGTCGCTGGAGACCGCCATGCAGGCCGTCGAGCACGGCGCGTTTCGCTACCTGAAAAAGCCGATCGACGGGGCCGAGCTGACCAGCCTGGTGAGGCAAGCGGCTCAGATCGGCCGGCTGGCGCGCGTGCGGCGCGAGGCCCTGGACCAGGGCGTCGCGGGAGAGGTGCGGGCGAACGCCCTCGGCGACAGGGCCGCCCTCGAGGCCAGGTTCGATTCGGCGCTCGAACGGATGTGGATGGCGACGCAGCCGATTCTCTCCTGGAGGACGCGCAGCGTGTTCGCGTACGAGGCCCTGCTTCGCTCCGACGAGCCGCTGCTCTCCAGCCCGGAGGCGCTGCTGGATGCGGCCGAGCGGCTGGGACGCTCGGGAGAGCTCGGCCGGCGCATTCGCCGCTGCGTCGCGGATCAGATGATCGCGGTGCCGCCCTCCGTGCTGGTGTTCGTGAACGTGCGCCCGCTCGATCTGCTCGACGAAGAGCTGGCGGCGCCCGACGGCGCGTTGACGTCCTTCGCCCACGGCATCGTCCTCGAGGTCACCGAGCGCGCGGCGCTGGAGCAGATCCACGGGCTCATGCCCGCCGTGCAGCGGCTCCGCGCCCTGGGCTACCGCATCGCGCTCGACGACCTGGGCGCGGGCTACGCCGGGCTGTCCAGCTTCGCCCTGCTCGAGCCGGAGATCGTGAAGGTGGACATGTCGCTCATCCGCGGCATTCACCAATCGCCGACGAAGCAAAAGCTCTTCAGGTCGTTCGCCTCGCTGTGTCGGGAGATCAACACCGAGATCATCGCGGAGGGCGTCGAGGTCGCCGACGAGCTGAGCTGCCTGAACGATCTCGGGGGCGACCTGTACCAGGGCTATCTGTTCGCGCGCCCGGGTCGGGGACTTCCGAACCCCGTGTTTTGAGTCGGGCCAGGCCCGATCGCGCGCGTCGGGGACGGCGACGTTGATCGGGGACGTGTCGAGCTTAGGTTGGAACTCGTCCAGCTCGCGTTGAGCGGGACCGTCGTGAGCGCGGCGACGTCGGACGGCCGTCGCGAGAGTTGGGGGGGCAGGGATGTCTCGGATCGAGGACGCGCTCTTTGCGAGCGCGGCGCGGGTGCCGTCGAAGGTGGGCGTGGTCGACGGAGATCGTTCGCTCACCTTCAGCGAGCTGCGACACGCGTCGCTCGCGCTCGGAGACGAGCTGGCCGAGCGCGGCGTGCGGCCCGGCGATCGGGTGGGGATCTTCCTCGACAAGACGCTGGAGGCCGTCGTGGCGCTGTACGGCGTCTGGATGGCCGGCGGCGTCGCCGTTCCGATCAACGAAGGCCTCCACGCCAAGCAGGTCCGCCACATCTTGGACGACAGCGGCGCGCGCATCTTGATCTCGAGCGCGCGCAAGCTCGCGGCGCTCGACGCCTCGGCGACCTCCGACGTCGAGCACGCCAAGGTGGATCTCCCCTCGCTCGCGGGCGGCGGTTGGAAGCCGCCGTCCCGCAAGCTGCTCGGCGGCGAGATACCGGCGATCATCCTGTACACGTCGGGCTCGACCGGCCGGCCGAAGGGGATCCTCATCTCGCACGCGAACCTCGTGGCCGGTGCGCGCATCGTGACGAGCTACCTCGAGATCCAGGAGGACGAGCGCATCCTCAGCGTGCTGCCGTTCAGCTTCGACTACGGGCTGAACCAGCTCCTCACGGCCGTGGGGCAGAGCGCGACGATCTTCCTTCTGCGCTCGCACTTCCCGCCCGACATCTGCCGCGCGCTCGAGCGCTTCGAGATCACGGCCATGGCGGGCGTGCCCACGCTGTGGATCCAGCTGATGCAGCGCCACTCGCCGCTGCCGAAGCTCGCGCTGCCGCGCCTGCGCTACATCACGAACTCGGGCGGCGTGTTCCCCGTGGGGCTCGTGAGCCAGTACCGCGAGCGGCTGCCGAAGACGCGCCTCTTCCTGATGTACGGGCTGTCGGAGGCGTTCCGTTCGACCTACCTTCCGCCCTCCGAGCTGGACCGTCGCCCGCACTCGATGGGGCGCGCCATCCCCGAGACGGAGATCTTCGCCGTGGACGAGCACGGCCGCGAGTGCGACGTCGACTGCGTGGGCGAGCTCGTGCACGCGGGGCCCACGGTGTCTCTCGGCTACTGGAACCGCCCCGACGCGACCGCCGCCGTGTTCCGGCCCGATCCGCGCCGCCCCGACGCCGGCGGTCCGCCCGTCGTGTACTCGGGCGACCTCGTGCGCCGGGACGCCGAGGGCTTCTTCACGTTCGTCGGTCGTCGCGATCAGCAGATCAAGAGCCACGGCTTCCGCATCAGCCCCGAGGAGGTCGAGGAGGCGATCCAGGGCTCGAACCTGGTCGCCGAGGTGATCGCGCGCGGGGTGCCCGACGACGTCGCGGGGATGATCGTCGAGGTCCACGTCGTCCCGCGCGATCCCGACCGTTTCGACGCCGAGAAGCTGCGCGCCTACTGCGAGGCGGAGATGCCGCGCTACATGGTGCCGCAGCGGATCCGCGTCCACGCGGCGCTGCCGCGCACGTCGTCCGGCAAGGTCGATCGGGCGGGTGTGGGCGCGTCATGACGGAGCTGCCGCGCGCGCTGACGCGCTGGATGGAGGCCCAGGAGCGCGTCGACGCGCTCCGCAACGAGGCGCTGCGCCGGGGCGGGCGCGCGTTCGCCGATCTCGCGTACGCCAACAGCTACGACGGGCCGGCGCCCGAGGCCCTGGCCGCGCTGCGGACCGCCGTCGACGCCGCGCGCACGCTGGCGCTGCAGTACACGCCCTACGGCGGCGCGACCGTCGCGCGGAGGCTGGTCGCCGAGGCGCTGCGCGACAGCCACGGCGCGACGTTCGAGTACAGGGACGTCGTGCTGACGCCCGGGGCGATGGCGGCGTTGAACGTCCTCTTCCGATCGGTGCGTCGCGAGGGCGAGGCGTCGGAAGTCGTCGTCATCACGCCCTGCTGGCTCGACTACCCGCTCTACCTCGAGAACCTTGGCCTCGTGCCGCGGCTCGTGCCGCTGGACCGCCGCACGCTGCGGCTGGACCTGCCCGCGATCGAGGCGGCGCTGGGCCCGCACACGCGCGCCGTCGTCATCTCGCAGCCGGCCAACCCCACGGGTCTCCTCTATTCCGAAGAGGAGCTGCGCGCGCTCGCGGGGCTCCTCGAGCGATCGCCCTCTCGGCCGCTGCTGATCTCCGACGAGTGTCACCGCGATCTGGTGTTCGCGCCGCACGCGTTCGTCTCACCGCTCGCGTTCTACGACGCCTCGTGCGTCGTGTACTCGTTCGGCAAGCGCCTCTTCCTGCAGGGCCAGCGGCTCGGCTACGCCGCGGTCTCGCCGCGTCACCCCGAACGGCGCGCGTACGCGCGCACCCTCGAGCAGCTCACGCGCGTCATGGGCTTCTGCACGCCCACCGCGCTCATGCAGCACGCCGTGGGCGATCTCATGCGCGTGCCCACGGCGCTCGATCCGGTGGCCGCCCGGCGCGCGCGCGTGCTGCGCGGCCTCGCCGAGGCCGGCTACGAGGTGGTCCCGTCGCAAGCGACGTTCTTCGTCTATCCACGGGCTCCGGGCGGCGACGCCTACGCGTTCGCGGCCCGCCTCGCCGAAAAGGGGGTCTTCGTGCTGCCGTCCACCGTGTTCCACGACGAGGGTCACTTCCGCATTTCGTTCACGGCCAACGACGAGATGCTCGATCGCGCGCTGTCGGTGCTGGGCGAGGCGAGGGCGTCGGCATGACCGCCGCGGCGTCTCGGACCTCTGCGTTTGCGCGCGTGCCGGATCTCCTCCTGCGCGACGGCGAGCGCGTCGAGCCCCCCGCGGTGCCCACCGACGGCGCGCGCGAGGCGTTCAGCCAGCTGCGCGGCCACTACGCGCTCCACCTGCAGGGGGCGGACGGCTCCCACGTGCTGGCGCGCGATCCGCTGGGCGTCAACAAGCTGTTCTTCGCCGTGGACGCCGACGGGCGGGTGTCGAGCTCGAACTACTTCGCCGAGCTCACGGGCGCGGGCCACGATCCGACGCGGATCTGGTCCGTGCCGTCGGGCCACCTCGTGCGCCTGTGGCCCGAGGCGCGGCGGCTGCTGCTGGAGAAGCACTCGACGCTGACCTTCGCCGACGACGAGCCCGCCAACCCCGCGGAGCTGCCCGAGCACGCCGAGCAGGTCCGCGCGCGGCTGGACGCGACGTTCGCCGCGCTCCGCCGCGTGCTCGCGGGCCGCTCCGTCTACGTGACGCTGTCGGGCGGCCTCGACAGCACGACGGTGGCGGCGCTCGCGAAGCTGCACCTCGCGGACGTGGCCGAGCGCCTCGCCGGTGTCACGTTCTTCGTGCGCGACCCGGCCTCGAAGAGCTCCGAGCCGCAGCCGGGCACCGACGTCTACTACGCGCGCCTGGTCGCCGAGGCGCTCGACATCCCTCTGGAGCTCGTCGAGGTCTCGCCCGCGGAGCTGCCCGAGCTCGTCGACGAGGTGCTGCTCACGGGCCAGGACTTCCGCGACTTCAACGTTCACTGCGGGTTGGTGAACGCCGCGCTCGCGCGGCGCATCGCCGAGCGTCACAAGGCGTTTCACCCCGACGGCAACAACGTCCCGCCGCCCGTCGTGCTCACGGGCGACACGATGAACGAGCTCATGGCCGACTATACGCCCGTCCAGTACGGGCGAACCGAGTACTACGCGCTGCCGCGCCTCGGCCCGGGCCGCCTGCGGCGGTTTCTGGTGGCCGGCCTCGACGCGGGCGACCGCGAGGTGGGCATCTTCGCCCATCACGGCGTCGCCACCATCCAGCCCTACGCCGTGCACCCCGATCCGTACACCGCGCTGCCGGGATCGTTCCTCGAGGCCGAGGGCGCGAAGCAGCGGCTGGCGCGCCTCGTGATGGGCGATCTCGTGCCGTCGTTCATCTACGACAGGCCCAAGGTGCGCGCGCAGGTGGGCGGCTCGAACGAGGTCGGCGGCACGCTGGCCGCGCTCGTCGATCAGGGCATCGACGCCGCCGAGCTCGAGCGCCGGTTCTGCCGGCTCACGGGCTTCGCCGCCGCCGACCTCAAGCGCTGGATTCGGGCCGGCGTCTACCGCTTCACCAACACCTACCCGGAGAGCTAGGGACCATGCAGGAAGAAACCGAAAGCACCGTCGAGGAGTTCATCCGCACCCGCTTCCGGGTTCGGTCCGACGACGAATTCTTCACTCGGGACGTCAATCTGTGGGACGCGGGATACGTCGACTCGGCGGGCGCCGTCGAGATGATCGCGTACCTCGAGCGGACCTTCGCCGTGACCTTGCCCGAGGAGGTCCTCTTCGATCCCGACTTCACCCACATCCGGGGGATCGCGCGCCTGATCGCGAGGCGCGCATGACTGCCGCGCGCCCGGCCGGAGGGGCGCGCGCGACCTTCCCCGCGTCGTTCGCGCAGCAGCGTCTGTGGTTCCTCGATCACCTGCAGCCCGACGGCGCGGCCTACAACCTGTCCGTGGCGGTTCGCCTCGACGGTCCGTTCGCCGCCGCGGTGCTCGACCGCGCGCTGTCGGAGGTCGTCGCGCGCCACGACTCGCTGCGCACGACGTTCGTGTCCGACGCGGGCGTGCCCGCGCAGGTCGTCGCTCCGCCGGCCCCGCGTCCGCTGCCCGTCGACGACGTGTCGTCGCTCCCCGCCCAGGACCGCGACGCCGCCCTGGCGCGCATCCTCGCGGCGGAGGCGACGGCGCCCTTCGATCTGAAAGCGGGCCCGCTCGTCCGCGCGCGCTTGGTGCGCCTCGCGCGCGAGTCGCACGCCTTCATTGTCGTCGGGAGCCACATCGTGGTGGACGGGATCTCGATCGCGTTGCTCTTCAAGGAGCTCTCGGCGCTGTACGCCGCGTTCGCCGACGGCAAACCTTCGCCTCTGGCCCCGCCCGCGAGCCAGTTCTCCGACTACGTCGCCTGGCAGCGCGAGCACGTGCGCGGCCCCGAGCTCGATCGGCAGATGGCTTACTGGCGCGAGCGCCTCGCGGGCGAGCTGCCCCCGTCGGAGCTGCCGCCGGATCGCGCGCGCGGGGCGGCGCCCAGCGGCCGGGCCGGGCGCCTCGCCGTGCGGCTCGCGGCGCCCGAGGCGGCCGGCGCGCTGGTCGAGCTGTGCCGGCAAGAGAAGGCGCCGCCGTTCGCAGGCGTGCTGGCGGCGTTCGCGCTTCTCTTGCAACGCTACACGGGCCACGACGACGTGCTCGTGGGATCACCCTTCGGCAACCGCAGTCGCACGGGAGAGGACGCTGCGGCGGGCGCGCGCTTCAGCAAGTGGCTGCTCTCGATCGGCTTTTACGCCGAGACGGTGGTGCTGCGCACGAGCCTCGCGGGCGATCCTTCCTTTCGCGCGCTCCTCGGGCGCGCGCGCGACGAGATCGCCGGCGCGGCGGCGCACGTCGACGTGCCGTTCGAGAAGATCGTCGAGGTGCTGCGCCCCGCGCGCGAGGCCGGGTTGAACCCGTTCTTCCAGATCATGCTCAGCTACCTCGCGGCGCCGGACACGTCGCTCACGCTGCCGGGGGTGACCGTCACGCGTCTGGACGTGCCCGCGGGCGGCGCGATGTTCGATCTGCTCGTGCAGGTCGAGGACGCGCGCGACGGCCTGAGGGGCTACTTCACGTACGACGCCGATCTGTTCGACCAGGCGACCGTCGAGCGGTTCGCCGCGAACCTGACGCAGGTTCTGGCGGCCGCCGTGGCCGCGCCCGACGCGGCGATCTCCGCCGTCTCGGCGTTGGCCGACGCCGAGCGCACGCGCCTCCTCACCGACTGGAACGACACGGCCGTCGACGCGTTTCCGGACTGCGTTCACGCCGAGATCGAGAGGCAGGTCGCGCGCACCCCTCGTCGCGTCGCCGTGCGCGCGGGCGACGTCGAGCTCACCTACGAGGAGCTCGAGCGCCGCGCGAACCAGCTGGCGCGGCACCTGCGCTTCCTCGGCGTGGGGCCGGGCGGCTTCGTCGGCATCGCGCTGCCGCGCGGCCCCGCGATGGTGCTGGCGGTGCTGGCGACCCTGAAGGCGGGCGGCGCGTACGTGCCGCTCGACCCTGCGTACCCCGAGGCGCGGCTCGCGCAGATGATCGAGGACTCGGGGCTGGGCGTCGTCATCACGCTGACGGAGATCGAGCACGAGCTGGCGCGCGCCGGCTCGGGCGCGCTGCCGCTCACGGGCACCAACGTGGTCTGCCTCGACGCCGCGGTGGAGATCCTGGCGCGCCTGCCCGACACGAAGCCGGAGGGCGACGGCGGCCCGAAGCCCGAGGACCTCGCCTACGTGATCTACACGTCCGGTTCGACGGGCAAGCCCAAGGGCGTCATGCTGGAGCACCGGCTGGTCACGAACTTCTTCGCGGGCATGGATCGCGTGCTTGGGCCGCCGCGCGCCGACAGCCAGCTGCCGGGCGTGTGGCTCGCGGCGACGAGCCTCTCGTTCGACATCTCGGTGCTCGAGCTCCTGTGGACGCTGGCCCGCGGCTTCACGGTGGTCGTGCAGACCGACGAAGACAAGGCGGGCGCGTTCGCGGCCACCGTCGCGGCGCACGGCGTGACGCACTTCCAGTGCACGCCGTCGATGGCCAGCCTCCTCGTGGCCGATCCCGACGCGCGCGCGGCGTTGGGCACGCTCTCGACGATGCTGGTCGGCGGCGAGGCGCTGGCGCCCGCGCTGGCCGAGGAGCTGCTGGCGGCGCTGGGCGGGGCGCTCTTCAACATGTACGGCCCCACGGAGACGACGATCTGGTCGACGGCGTGGAAGGTGGATCGCGCGGCGCTCGCGCGCGGCGAGCCGATGTCGATCGGACGGCCCATCGCGAACACGACGGTCTACGTGCTGGACGCGCATCGACAGCTCACGCCGCTGGGTGTCCCGGGCGAGCTGTACATCGGCGGCGCCGGCGTCGCGCGCGGCTACCTGCAGCGCCCCGAGCTGACCGAAGAGCGCTTCGTGCCGAACCCCTTCGGCGCCGGGCGGCTGTACCGCACCGGCGATCTCTGCCGCTGGCGGGCGGACGGCGACGACGCCCGTCTGGAATTCTTGGGTCGCCTCGATCACCAGGTGAAGATCCGCGGGCATCGCATCGAGCTCGGCGAGATCGAGGCGGCCGTGCGCGAGGTCGGCGGCGTGCGTGACGTCGTGGTGATCGCGCGCGCGGACGGCGCGGGGCAGCGCCTGGTCGCGTACATGGCGGGCGCCGCGCCGACGCCCACCGACCTGAAGCGCCTGCTGCGCGAGCGGCTGCCCGAGCCGATGGTGCCGAGCGTGTTCGTCGTCCTCGAGCAGCTGCCGCTCACGCCGAACGGCAAGGTCGACCGCAAGGCGTTGCCCGCGCCCGAGGAGCTCGCCGCCGAGCGCAGCGCCAGCGACGAGCTGGTCGGCTTCGTTGCCCCGCGCACGCCGACCGAGCAGGCCATCGGCGAGATCTGGTGCGAGGTGCTGAATCTGCCGCGCGTGTCGATCTACGACAACTTCTACGACCTGGGCGGGCACTCGCTGCTGTCGCCGCAGGTGATGCACCGGATCGAAGAGCGCCTCAAGAAGCGGCTCAACGTCGCGGAGCTCATCCTGCAGAACCTCGCGCAGGTGGCGGCGAAGTGTGATCAGGCGCCCGCGGTGGGCGCGCCGCGATCGCGTGGCGTGTTGGGCGCTCTCAAACGAATGATAGTGAAGAGCGACTGATCGTCTTCAAACGTGCGCGAACACACGATCTGAGTTGTTGACAAATCGAGATCCAACGATTTCGGCCGCGTCCTGAACGAACAAAGCCCTTTCTCCTGGCGCGCGTGAGGATGTCGCCTATCCTTTCGCCGCTTCATGAACCGGTTGCTGTTTGCCGGGGTCATGGCCACCTTGGTGGCTAGCGGCTCGAGTGGTTGTTCCAAGCCCGAAAGTGCCTGGCAGCAGAGCGCCGTGAACGCGCCCTCTGGTGGCGCAGGCTCGAGCGCCGCGGGATCTTCCGGCGGCGCGGGCACGACGGGCGCTGCCGGCACGGCAGGCGCCGCGGGATCTTCCGGCGGCGCGGGCACGACGGGCGCGGCAGGCGCCGCGGGATCTTCCGGCGGCGCGGGCACGACGGGCGGTGCAGGCACGACGGGCGGCGCGGGTATGAAGGGCACCACCGGTACGACGGGCGCGGCGGGCACGACCGGCGCCGCAGGCACGCCCGCCGGTGCCGCCGGGGCGAACGGCGCCGCGGGCAGCTCTGCGAGCATGGGCGGCACGGGGGGCCCGGGCGAAGCGAGCCTCTGCGCCGGCCTCTACACGGACACCAAGGCGCGCCCGATGACCGATCTCGCAAAGCCCGCGCTGGGCGCCACGGTGACCGAGCCGCAGTTCGGCACCACCATTCGCCGCATCACCGCCGTCTCCGCCACCAGCGGACCGAGCCCGGCGCTGCGCCCGCTCTATTCGACGGTGTCCGCGTGGAACGCCGACGAGTCGTTGCTGATCCTCTACGACGCCGGCCACACGCACGAGCTCTACGACGGCCGTGGTTACAAGTTCATCCGCGCGCTCAGCGATATCCACCCGGCCGATCTCGAACAGGTGTACTGGAGCACGACCGACCCGGACATTCTCTACTACGTCGAGGGCAAAACGTTCGTCCGCTACCACGTCCGCTCCGCCCAGAAGGACGTGCTGACGACGTTCTCGTTCTGCACGGCCGCGCCCAGCGCCGGCGGCGATCCGATGTTCACCTCGTTCGATTCGAAGCGGATCGGCCTCGGGTGCGATCACCAGTCGTTCATCTACGACATCGGGACGAACCAGGTCATCGCGCGGCAGACCTTCGACGAGAACCCCGCCCAGGTCTCGGCCAGCGGCAAGCTCGGCTGGCTCGACGGGAGCGGCCGCGTGACCGACGCGAACCTGTCCGTCGTGCGCAAGCTCGATCTGGCGGAGCCGGCCAACCACTCGGCGCTGGGCCTCTCGTCGACGGGCGCCGACACCTGGTACGGCGTGGTCTTCGACCCCGGCCCGCAGGGCGACGACGACATCGGCTCGCTGGTGACGTTCGATCTGACGACGGGCAAATCGCGCACGATCATCGGCCCCAAGACCGGCTATCCGTACCCGCCCACGGGCCACGTTTCGGTGATGGCGTACCGCCGTCCCGGATGGGCGTTCGTGTCCACGCGCGGTGACGTCAGCGGCAAGGGCCTCCTCGATCTCGAGATCACGATCGCGAACACCGCCGACGGCACCGTGTGCCGCGCGGGTCGCCACCGGAGCTGGGGCAAGTCGAACACGCACCTCGCCGACCCGTACTGGGCCGAGGCCCACGCCGTCCCCAGCCCCTCGGGCACGCGCGTGCTGTTCGCGAGCGACTGGGGCAACGGCGCCACGGTCGACAGCTACGTGATGGAGCTGCCGACGTATCGAACGCCCTGAGGAGCCGCGAGGGCTCGCGGGCCAGCGTCAAATCAACGCGAGCGCGTGCGCTCGGCGCTCAGCTGGCGCGCGGGCCGGAACTCGACGGGATAGTCGAAGGTCGTCGGCTTTCCGCCCGCCGGCCGCTCGAACGTCACGCCGAGGCCGATGTCCGCGATGCAGCGCTCGACGGCGTGGTTGCCGATCGTCGACTCGAGAATCCCGACGTCGTACACCTCGCCCTTGCCGTCGACGAAGAAGCGCAAGAGCAGGCGGCCGCTCGCGCGCAGCGCCGACTTCTTCCCGAGCCCGTAGCACTGGCGGATCTCCGCGATGTGCTCGTTGATGGCGCCCTCGACGTCCGCCTGGTTCAGCGTCCCTTCCTCGCCCTCGACCGTCATCTCGGGTGACGCGCCGTCGTCGCCGTAGGTGGCCTGGGCGATGTGGGTGGGGCGATCGTCGCGGGCCTGGGCGCTGCGGCGGGCAGCCCCGTCGGAGGCGCAACCAGCGGCGGCGAGGCACGCCGCGAAGGCCGCGCCGAGTACGAACGTGGAGAACGCTCTGGACATCACATCCTCAGTTCAGATCCTCAGGTTCCTCGACGCGCCAAACCGAGGAACAGGCTGGCACCTCCCATAGTCGATGCGTCGCGCGGGAGAACGGCTCACGTGGGATGATTCGGGGCGCCTCAGCGCCCGCGCAAGGAAGCGGGCCTACTCTCCGCCCTCTCCGCGGCGGGGTTCGACGCGGCGGAAGGACAGCTTGAACCGCATCCCGCCGCCGTCAGACGGGCCGACGCGCACCTCGCCGCCGCACATGGTGACCGCGGCGGCGGCGACGACCAGCCCGGCGTCGCTGGCGAAGCGGCGCTCCGCGCCGGACATGAGCGAGGACAACGTCGTCTCGGCGGGGGCGCGCATGGGCGCTGCGGGTGCGTCGACGACGACGAAGGCTTCGCCACCGTCGGAGCCGACGGAGATCCGGATCGCGGAGCCCGGCGGGCTCGCCGACTCGGCGTACCGCACGATCCCGGAGATGGCGAGCAGCAGGGCGGGGCGGCCGCCCGCGACCAACAGCGGGCCCGTCGGCGCCGCGGGCACCAGCGAGCGTCCCGCCGAAGGCTGGAGGCCCGCCACGGCGTCGGCGCACGCGAGGTCGAGCCGCTGCGGCTCGGTCGCGGCGTCGGCGTCGGCGAGCGTCCGCAGGTTCCGGCCCAAACGTTGAAGCTCTTTGATGCCGTCGCGCGCGAGCTCTTCGTAGCGCGTGCGCGCCTCGGGCGAAGTGTCCGGCGCCGACGAGAGCGCGAAGACGTCGAACAGGCCCTGCGTCAGGTTGTTGATGTCGTGCGCCACCGCACCGGCCACGAGCCGCGTCCACATGCCCCAAGGGTAACAGATGCCCCGACCGCAGAAACAAAGGCGCCGAAAGCGCGCGCCGCAAGTGCTTGCGTCGCTCCGCTCGAGCCTTACGTGAATCTTGAGGAGTCGAAGCATGGGATACGATCCGGGGGCTCATCACTCGAACGGGGCGTTGCGATACGCCGCCGGCGCCGAATGGAAGAACCTGGTCGCGAGCGCGGCCGAGACGCGGCAGCGCTTCCGCGAGTGGTACGGCGCCCTCGAGCAGCAGGTGAAGGAGCGTCCGGGGCCGGCGGTGGCCGCGGCCGTGGGCGCGGGCTTCGCGCTCGGCGGCGGCCTGCTCACGCCGTTCACCTTCCGGCTCGTGCGCGTGGCCTTGTCCGTCACCGCGCGCAGCGCCGCGGCGGCCTGGGCCCTGCGCGCCCTCTCGCGCCTTGCTGAAAGGCAGGGCGCGGCGCGCCCCGTCGACGTTTCCGCTCCCAGTTGATCCGCTTTACAAGGAGGCAGCGATGAATCTGGCCGACATCAGGAAACTCAAAGAGCTCGACCGAGAGGACCTGCGCGACGATCTTCTCGGCAGGGTGGGTCTCGAGGTGAGGCGCAGCACCGCCGCGCGCGTCTTCGGGGCGACGACGCTCCTCGTGGGCGGCATCGCGCTGGGCGCCGGCCTGGCGCTGCTGCTGGCGCCCAAGTCGGGCGAGGGCATGCGGAAGGACATCCTGCGACAGCTCGGTCGCCTCAAGAACGGCGTCAGCGATCTGCGCGAACAAGTGACGACCTAGCCGTCAGCTCAGGGACGGGCAGGAGCGGGGTTCGGCCACCAGGCCGCAATGCCCGCTCTTGCGCTTCCGGCGTGCTCACCGGTGCAGCTGGAGTCGCTTGCGGACGAGCTCGACGAAGGCTGCCACCTTCGGTGAGAGGTGGCGCGCCGTCGGGTAGAGCGCGTGTACGGGCGTCTCCGCCGAGCACCACGCCGGGATGACGTGCCGCAGGCGGCCCTTGCGGACGTCCTCGGCGCACACGAACTCGGCGATGAGCGCGATGCCGACGCCGCCCAGCGCGGCGGCGCGCATGATCTCGAAGTCGTTCACCGCGAGGCGCGGCGTGATTCGCACCTCGGCGCGCCGGCCGCCCGACTCGAGCGACCAGACGTCCGCAGGGCTCGGACCCGCGCCGAACACGATCCCGGCGTGCTTCGCCAGATCGGCCGGCGTTCGCGGCGTGCCGTGCTCCTTGCAATAGCCGGGCGCCGCCACGACGACGCGCTTCATCGAGCCGAGCGGCCGCGCCACCAGCGACGAATCGGCCAGCCGCCCCGCGCGGATCGCGACGTCGAACCGCTCTTCGACGAGGTCGACCCGCCGATCGGTGCACACCATCTCGACTTCGACCTCGGGGTGGGCGCGCAGGTACTCGGCCACGATGGGCCCCAGCATGCCGAACGACAGGGGCGCCGTCGCGCGCAAGAGGCCGCGCGGCGCGGCCTGCGTCCGCCCGACGGCGTGCGAGGCCTCCTCCACCTCGGCGACGATGCGCAGCGCGTGCTCGTGGAAGATGCGGCCCGCGTCGGTGAGACCCAGCTTGCGGGTCGTCCGCTGCAAGAGCCGCGCGCCCACCTGCTGCTCCAGCTCGGAGATGCGGCGGCTGATGGTGGACTTCGGCGTCGCGAGCTGGCGCGCCGCCGCGCTGAAGCTGCCGGCCTGCACGACACGCACGAACACCTGGATTTGGTTCAGCTCCATCGTCCCAGACTATTGTTCCAAATTTGGCAACAGTGTTGCCCGAAATGCTCGTCTTCCGCTACCGGCGGGGGAGGCGCATCCTGTCTGACGAAAGGACGACGTCATGCTCACGATCCGCAAGGCCGCCGAGCGCGGCCACGCCAACCACGGCTGGCTCGACACCCACCACACCTTCTCGTTCGCGGACTACTACGATCCGAAGCACATGGGTTTCGGTCCGTTGCGGGTGATCAACGACGACACCGTCGCGGGCGGCGGCGGCTTCCCTCCGCACCCGCACCGGGACATGGAGATCATCTCCTACGTCATCGAGGGCGCGCTCGCGCACGAGGACAGCATGGGGAACGGCTCGGTGATCAAGCCGGGCGACGTCCAGCGCATGAGCGCCGGTCGCGGCGTCGTGCACTCCGAGTTCAACGCGTCCCCGGCCGAGCCCGTGCACTTCCTGCAGATCTGGATCCTGCCCAAGGGCCCGGGCCTGCCCTCGGGATACGAGCAGAAGTTCTTCAGTGACGAGGACAAGCGCGGCAAGCTGCGCCTCGTCGCCTCGTCGGACGGCGCCGAAGGCTCGGTGCGCATCCAGCAGGACGCGCGCCTCTACGCGTCCATCCTCGAGGCCGGCGACGAGGTCAGCCATACGATCCCGGCCCAGCGGAAGGGCTGGCTGCACGTCGTGACGGGGGAGGCGATGGTCAACGGTCGCATGCTGGAGGCGGGCGACGGCGTCGCGATAGACGGGGAAGAGCGGCTGTCGATCTCATCCGCGACGAAAGGCGAGGTTCTGCTCTTCGACATGAAGCCTTAGTCGCCTCGGTCACCGGGCGATTTCGCGATCGGCGGAAATTCCTGCGGAATTGTCCCTTGGGCCGGCCGCGAATTTTTTGCGGTCGGCCGCGGGCCGCGTTCAACTGTCCCCATGTCCCTCGTCGGCGGTGAGGAAGCGAGCCTGCGTGGCCGGCTCGAGCAGTTCGGGCTGGCCACGGTGCTCACCTTCCTGGATCTCGAGCGCCGTTCGGGCCAGCTCGTGCTCGTGACGTCGGCCCAGCCGGGCCAGTCGGGCCACGCGGCGCGGTTGTGGCTGCACCAGGGGCGCGTCGTGCGCGTGCGCGTCGAAGGCTCTCGGCGGGCGCGCCGGCCTGCCGTCTACGAGCTGCTCGCCTGGGAGCGGGGGAACTTCGCGTTCACCCAAGGCGACACGAGCCAGATCGACGACGAGATCGGGGCGCCCACGACGATGCTGCTCATCGAGGCGGCGCGCCGCAGCGACGAGCTCGACGCCGCGGACGCGCTCTGACGGCGCGCCCGCCGGAGTGCGGGCCGACGACGCCCGCCGGATACGGCTTGCCGACGGCTACCCATGGGACGCCGTCGGGGGTAGGGCCCAGGCTTCTCGTGACGATCGACTACGGTCGACTACGGTCCGCAGCCGGCGGGCAGCGTCGCCGCGTCGCGCTGGGCCTGGGGCCACGTCGTGAGATCCGCGAAGCACAGGTAATACGTCTCGGTCAGCGGCGCCTTCCAGCCGTCATCGGGCTGCACCACCACGAACGAAGACAGGTTCGTGTTCGAGGCGCCGTCATTGTTGACCGTGAGCGACACGGCGCTCGTGAGGCTGGGGTCGCGCAGCACGATCATCGCGCGGCCGGACGTCGAATCCAGGTCGGCGAACCACTTGCCGTTCCACGCGGTGCCCGTCTGCGTGAAGCAGTCGCCGCCGCACGCGTTGGCGGACGTCTTCGCCGTCGCCGTACCGGCGCCGTTCGGGACGAGGACGTCCGAGAACGTCGAGAGCAGCAGCCGCGGAACGTACACGCGCATGCTCGTGCCCGACGACTTCGGCGTGTTGGCGTCGAAGCCGATCGTCCGCGTGACGCGCACCTGGTCCGCCTGGGCGCCGTCGTAGAAATGATAGACAGTCGTCACGGGCGTCTGCTCGCCGCCGCCGCAGTCGGGCGAGTGCGAGACGATCGTTTGGTCGGTGCCGCACGTCGTGAAGGAGGCGATGGTGTTGCCGCCGACGGGGAAGGGTGCGTTGCCCTCGGGCGCGGCGAAAGCCTGGCCGAAGAACTCGTACGGCGACGAGCAGCCGGGGCCGTTACCGTAGCCGACGAGGTTGTCCGTCCACGTCCCCGTGCTGTCGCGCCACTGCAGGCTCTTCACCCACTCGGCGTTCTTCGTGTCGAACTGGAAGGCGAGGTGGCTGCCCGCGACCGCGCCGCACGTGAGCGCGCCCGCGTCGCCGTCGGGGCCGGCGGCGTCGGCCGCGGAGTCCGAGCCGGCGTCACCGTCGGTAGCGCCGCCATCGGCGGCATCAGCCCGCGAGCCGTCGGCGACGTCCACGCTCGCGTCCGTCGTCCCGTCGGAAGCGCCGTCCGTCGCCGGAGCCTCCGCGGGGACGTCGGTCGGCGCGTCCACGCCGTCGGCCGCGGCATCCGTTCCGTCGGCCGCGCCGTCCGTCGCCGCGCCGTCCGTCGCCGCGCCGTCCGTCGCCGTGTCCGTCGCGCCGTCGGTGCCCGTGTCGGTCTTCGCGTCGCTCCCGTCCGCCGATCCGTCGGAGGGCGTCTTCGTACCGCTGGAACCGCAGGCCGACAAAGCGAGGAGGCACCCGAGGCTCGCGGCGAAGAGGTGTCTCGTTGGCCAAATTGCGATTCGTTCGGCTCGTGCGCGCATGCACGAGCCTTAGAACGAAAGCTCAAAATTCGCAATTGCCCAGAGAGTCGAGCTGCGGCGGCGTGTCGCAGCTCACGTCACGCCGGCGCGGCGACCTCCCGGTCGAGCGCGGCGCGCAGCCCCGCGGCCGCGCCTTCCATCGCGGCGCGGCCGAGCGCGAGCCGGAACGGCCCGAGGCGCGGCAGGCCCTGGACGGCGACGACCTCCATGCCATGGCGGCGCGGGGGCCGGCGCGCCGCGCCCGTCGGGATCGGCCACGGCGGTGGCGTCGAGAGGTGGTGGAAGAGGACGCGCTCACCCACGGCGACGCTGGCGAGACCGGGGCGATCGAGGATGCCGCCGTCGAGGTAGAGGCGGCCGTCGATGCGCACCGGGTGGAACAGGCCCGGCAGCGCGCAGGACGCGTGCACCGCGGGGACGAGCGGCCCGCGGCTGAGCACGGACGTGCGGCGCGCGCCCAGGTCGAACACCGACACGGCCAGCGGCACGCGGCAATCTTCGAAGGTCCGCGCCGCGATGACGGCCTCGAGGCGGCTGCGGAAGAGCTGACCGCGCAAGAGGCCGAGGCCCGGCCCGACGTCCCAGAAGTGCTCGCGGCGCAGCGCGAGCAGCTCGTCGCAGATGCGGCGCGCCGGGACGCCCGCCGCCCACAACCCCGCGACCAGCGCGCCCGCGCTGGAGCCGCACACGCGCGCCGGCAGCAGACCCTCTTCCTCCAGTACCGAAACGAAGCCGGCGTGCGCGAAGAACCCGAAGAAGCCCGACGACATCGCGAGCGTGAACGGGCGCGCCGAGAGCCACGCGCGGAGCGACTTCATGGTTGGAGCATGATCAGCGCCGAGCGTGGCGGCACTCGTCACGCGGCCGCCCGCGAGAGACGGCGCGCGAGCACCTTCAAATGCGCGGCCAGCTCGGGTGGGGACTCGACCTCGAAGGGGTGTCCCGTGACGGCGAGCCATACGGCGATGCCGTCCAGGCTGGAGCCGCCCGTCTCCAGCCGGCACTGCCGCTTGCCCACGGCGGTGAGTGCTCCGTAGGCGGGCGGGATCTTCGCGCGCACGACCGCGAGCGGCGCGTGGAAGAGGACACGCGCGCGGTGCGGGTGGCGCGTCCACGACGTCGAGCGCGCGACGTACTCGGCGAAGTCGCCGCCCTCGGGCGCGGGCCGCGGCACGAACCCGCCGCCCAGCTCGACGGGCGTCGCGATGCGATCCACCCGAAAAGTCCGCCAGGCTTCGCGCCCGCGGTCCCACGCCGCCAGGTACCAGCGGCGCTCGGCCAGGACCAGCCGCTGCGGCTCGACGGTGCGCCGGGTCGCGCGGCCCTGCTGGTCGCGGTAGCGGAGGTGCAGGACGCGGCGCTCGAAGCACGCGGCGGCCAGCGTCTCGACGACGCCGAGCTCGATCTTGGGGGCGGCCGGCGCGGGGACGCGCACGATCGCGGCGCGCAGCGACTCGAGGCGTTTGCGCAGGCGCGCCGGCAGCACCTGATCCAGCTTGGCCAGGGCGCGCTGCCCCGCCTCGGCGACGCCCGAGACGTCGGCGCTGCCGCCGTGGAGCGCGATCGCGACCGCCAGCCCCTCCTGGTTGTCGAGCATGAGCGGCGGCAGCGACGCGCCCGGGCCCAGCGCGTACCCGCCCGCCGGCCCCGTCGTCGAGTGCACGGGGTACCCGAGCGTGCGCAGGCGGTCGACGTCGCGCCGGAGCGTGCGCGCCGTGACCTCGAGGCGCGACGTCAGCTCGCCGCCTGTCCACGTCGCGCGCGATTGGAGCAGCGTCAGCAAACGAAGGAGGCGCGCCGAGCTTTGAAGCATGCCGCGAAGACTGTCGCACGTTGAGGACCGATTCTGTCCTCAATCGTCGCTAGGGTGTTCTTCATGACGAACACCATCGAAGACACCCAATTCGGCCCGCGCACCTACCGGGGCGGCTGCGTGTGCGGCGCCGTCCGCTACGAGGCCGTGATCGACTTCTCCGCGGGGACCAGCCGTTGCAACTGCTCGATCTGCACGAAGGCGAGCCTCTGGAGCGTCATGGTGCGCCCCGACGCGTTCAGGCTGCTCGCGGGCGCCGATCAGCTGGCCGACTTCCAGCGCGGTGGAAAGTTCGGCCACTTCCCGTTTTGCAAGACCTGCGGCGTTCGGTCATTCGGGCACGGCGACGCGCCCTGGATGGGCGGCG
This sequence comes from Polyangia bacterium, assembly GCA_035548155.1. Classification (GTDB taxonomy): domain Bacteria; phylum Myxococcota_A; class Polyangia; order Fen-1088; family Fen-1088; genus DASZFV01. The sequence continues at coordinate 686 of DASZUD010000053.1, read as the reverse complement.
CCTACTATGCGATCCACGTGAACTGCCTCGAGCTCGACGAGGGTGAGCTCGACGGCGTGATCGTCCGGCACTTCGACGGGCGTCACGACGATTGGGCGAGCCCGCGCGTCGAGCGACTCGCGCGCGTGCCTCGGTCCGCTGGCGGCGCGCCCGCCGAGACCGTGCCGAACGCCGTGTAGGCGGAGCCTGTTTCCTCCGTCACCTGGTCGGCGGCGCCTTGACCGGGGTGCCGAAGGCGCCCGCGCTGACGACGGCGCCGCCGTTGCCGGTGAACGACGCCTGGAACGTGCCCGTCGCGTGCGCGCCGCCGACGGCGCCGCCGCTCGTGATCGTCACGGAGCATGATTGCTTCGTCCCCGTGTGGACGAAGTCGACGTAGACGGTGCCAGGCGTGCCGAGCAGGCCGCCGTCGGGCGCGCCGGCGACGCTGCACGTGTGCGTTCCCTCGAGCGCCGTGCCGTACGCGACCACGGCGAACGCGACGCTGGCGCCGTCGAGCGTGACGCCCTGGAGCTGCAGCAGCTCATTTGCCCCCTCGGTCGAGCGCTGCGCGACCACGGTGACGGCGCACTTGGGCGCGCCATCTTCGGTCCAGCTCACCGAGGCCCCGAGCGGCGTGTTCGCGCGGCACGTGCCGCCGTCAGCCGGCTTGCCATCGGCGCCGCCGTCGCCAGTCTCAGGGTTCG
>DASZUD010000052.1:0-14013 GCA_035548155.1 Polyangia bacterium | reverse complement strand
GTGTACACGTACGCGCCGGACGGGTACGACGGCCACTTCGTCGCGACGAAGAATCCGAAGGCCGTCGCCGACTGGTCGGCGTTCTTGCAGTCGTATCTGGCGACCGGAACGCCGACCGTTCCCTGACTACGCGGGGGCGGTCACGAAGCCGATGATCCGCCCGGCCTTGTAGATGAACTTCACGACCTTGCGGCCCTCGAGGTGCTTGGCGACGTTCGGCAGGGCGAGGGCGGCCGCGCGCGCGGCGTCCTCGGTGGCGTCTCGAGCGATCTCCAACGTGCCGCGCACCTTGCCGTCGACCTGAACGGCGATCGTCGCCGTGGCGTCGACGGTGACCGCCTCGTCCCACGTCGGCCAGGCCGCCTCGATGAGGAAGCCCTTCTCCCCGAGGCGCTCCCACGCTTCGTCGCCGAGGTGGGGCGCATAGGGGCCGACGAGCTTCACCAGCGTGACGAGGTCCTCGCGCGTCGCGCGCACGACGCCGCCCTCGAGCAGCGCGTTGACGTACTCCATCATCGCCGCCACGGCGGTGTTGAACTGCATGCGCTCGAGGTCGTTCGTGACCTTCTTGATCGTCTTGTGGCGGAGCACCTTGTGCGGGTCGTCGGCGGGAGCCTTCGATGCGTCCCACTCCTCGACCAGGCGCCACACGCGCTTGACGAAGCGGGCCAGGCCCTCGATGGCGCGCGGGTCCCACGGCTTCGGCAGCTCGAACTCGCCCATGAACATCTCGTAGAGGCGCAGCACGTCGGCGCCGTGGTCGCGGATGACGTCCTCGGGGTTCACGCCGTTCAGCTTCGACTTCGCCATCTTCTCGACGGCGACCTTGAGCGGCTCACCCGTGGCCCTGAGCTTCGCCGAGCCGTCGGGCTGAAGATCCACCTCGGAAAGCTCGTGATAGCGGCCCAGCGAGTCCTGGTACGAGTACGCGAGGACGGTGCCCTGATGGCGCAGCTTCTTGAAGGGCTCCTTCGACTCGACGAGCGCCATGTCGTACAGCACCTTGTGCCAGAAGCGCGCGTACAGCAGGTGCAGCACGGCGTGCTCGGCGCCGCCGACGTAGAGGTCGACCGGCAGCCACTTCGCGGCCTTCGCCGGGTCGAACGCCTGCTTGTCGTTCTTCGGGTCGAGGTAGCGCAGGTAGTACCAGCACGAGCCCGCCCACTGCGGCATCGTGTTGGTCTCGCGCTTCGACGGCACGCCGCACAGCGGGCAGGGCACGTTCACCCACGCCTCGATCGCCGCCAGCGGCGACTCGCCCGTGCCCGTCGGCGCGTAGCGCTCGACGTCGGGCAGGCGCACGGGCAGGTCGGACTCGGGCACGGCGACCACGCCGTCCTTCGGGCAATGGATGAGCGGGATCGGCTCGCCCCAGTAGCGCTGGCGTGAAAACACCCAGTCGCGCAGGCGGTACTGCACCATGGGCTTGCCCTTGCCGTGCTTCTCCAGCTCGTGGATCGCCGCGCGCTTCGCCTCGGCGGTGGTCTTGCCGTCGAGCGGCCCCGAGGCGATGGCGATGCCCTCGTCGGTGAAGCACTCGTCGGGGTTCAGCGTGCGCCCGTCCGTGGGCATGACCACGCGGACGATCGGCAGCTTGAACTTCGTCGCGAACGCGAAGTCACGCTCGTCGTGCGCGGGCACGGCCATGATGGCGCCCGTGCCGTAGCTCGCCAGCACGTAGTCGGCGATCCAGATCGGGATCGCCTTGCCGTTGATGGGGTTGATGGCCGTCGCGCCCGTCGCGACGCCCGTCTTGTCCTTGGCCAGATCGGTGCGCTCGAGATCGCTCTTCCGTCGCGCCTCGGCCTTGTAGGCCTCGACGGCCTCGCGACGCCCCGGCGTCGTGAGCTCGTCCACCAGCGGGTGCTCGGGCGAGAGCACCATGTACGTCGCGCCGTAGAGCGTGTCGGGGCGGGTCGTGAACACGCGGAGCTCGCGCCCCGCGACCGGCGTCGCCGTGTGGAACACCACCTCGGCGCCCTCGCTGCGGCCGATCCAGTTGCGCTGCATCGCCAGCGTCGACTCGGGCCAGTCGACCTCGTTCAGGTCTTCGAGCAGGCGGTCGGCGTAGCGCGTGATGCGCAGCAGCCACTGCCGCAGGTCCTTGCGCTCGACGGGCGAGCCGCAGCGCTCACACCGCCCGCCCGTGCACTCCTCGTTGGCGAGGCCCGTCTTGTCGACCGGGCACCAGTTGATGGGGACGACGCCCTCGTAGGCGAGGTCGCGCTCGAAGAGCTTGAGGAAGATCCACTGCGTCCACTTCACGTACTCGGGATCGGTCGTGTTGACCTCGCGCTCCCAGTCGTACGCGAAGCCCACGGCGTCGATCTGCCGGCGGAAGTTGCCGATCGCCTGCTCCGTCGTGATGCGCGGGTGGACGCCGTGCTTGATGGCGTAGTTCTCGGCGGGCAGGCCGAACGCGTCCCAGCCCATCGGGTGCAGGACGTTCCAGCCCTGCATCCGCTTCCAGCGCGTGAGGATGTCCGTCGCCGCGTAGCCTTCACAGTGGCCGACGTGGAGCCCCGAGCCCGAAGGGTAGGGGAACATGTCGAGCGCGTAGAACTTCGGCTTGTTCGGATCGTCGGGCGTGCGGTGCAGCTTGGCCTCGCGCCAGCGGGCCTGCCATTTGGGTTCGACGGCGGAATGATCGTAGGGCATGGGTGAGGGGCCCGCACTATAGCGGACTTCCCAAGCCTGACGCCGGGCGAACGCGCGCGCTACTTGGCCGCGGAGCCGCCTTCGGCGCCGCCGTCACCCGCGACGTGGGCCGCGACGCCGCCGTCGGGCGAAGGCGCGGCGCCGGAGGCCGACGAGGCGATCGGCTGCTTCGGCGCCTTCGCCGAGGGGTCCGGCAGCCCCATGAGGACCTGGCGCTGCTTGTAAAGCGGCGCGCCGAACATGAACTCGGAGAGGCAGACCTGATACGGCAGGTAGGTCTCTTGGCCGTCGACGAACAGCACGGCGTCTTGGTCCGTGACGAGGCGCTTGACGCCGGCCCGCTCGGCCCAGCGGCCTTCGATCTCGATCTTCTTCGCCGTCGGGAGCTCGTCGGGCAGCCGCGCCCAGTTGTCATTCAGCACGCGGCGCACGTGCTTGAGCAGGAAGTCGTTGTCATAGACCAGGCGCACTCTGCCGCCGCGCACGGTCTTCTGTCCGTCGCCCCCCTCGAGATCGAGCGAGTTCGCGACGCTCGGCGCGCTCGAGACGCCGGCCTCGATCGAGTCGAAGTACTCCTGGAGGCCGCACAGGTCGTCGAAGCCGACCTGCCCGGCCGGGATCGTCGACATGTCGCGCTTGACCGCGACGCTGCAGGCGACGGCGAGAGCGGAAGAAACGACGCCAGTCAGGAACAGTATGCGGCTGGATTTCGTCATGTGCATAGGCGGGGCTTCCAGAATAGGGCCCCGAGATGACGTGCCGCAACAACAGAACACACGGACCTTGGCGATCGTGCCCCCGGGCTCAGCTCCGGGGGCCGCGACCGGCTCTGTCGCCGACGTGCTCTCCGAACGGCCCCCCACCCGGATGCACCCCATGAAAACGCTCCGTCACGCACCCTCCCGAGAGCTCTGGAAGTTCTGCATGGACCGCCTGCGCGAGCTGCGCGGCGCCGACACCCGCGAACGCGACCTCGCGAACCTGCTCGGCTTCGAGCACTCGCGCGCCGTCCGCTGGAAGGAAGGCCAGATGTACGTCGACCGCGCGGAGTACCTCGTGCGGCTGGCCGACGCCCTCGACGTCGAGACGATGACGCTGGTCGCCCTGGCCGCGGGCACGCTGAGCGCGGAGCTCGCGACCAAGCAGATCGCGCGGGTCACGAAGGGGCCCGACGGGAAGATCGACGGCAAAGGCGGTGAGCTCAAGAACGGCGACGGCAAGAGCGGCGACGGCAAGAAGGCGCGCGCGATGGCGCGCCTCGAGCCGGGCGAGCTGTCCGCGGACGCGATGCAGTTCGCGATCGACGCCGAGCGGTTCGAGAGCGCGACGCGCGGGGTCGTCCTGCTCATCTCGTCGGCCGGCGAGGGCCGCGCCGAGCTCGCGAGCGTGCTGGACCGTCACCCCGACGTGGGCGGCCTCGTCGCCCCCAGCTTCTCGGTCGGCCTCACGCTGGCCGAGCGTCACCGTCCCGAGCTCGTGCTCCTCGACATGGGCCTCGCGAACGTTCAGGCGTACGACGCCTGCCGCGTGCTGGCGGGGCTGACGAGCCGCGCGCAGCGTCGCTGCCGGGTCGTCGCCGGCACGACCACGCTGACCGACACCGTCGAGAAGCCGGCGCTCATGGCGGGCGCGGCCAGCGTGACGCTGTTCCCGTTCACGACCAGCGTCATCGAGTCCGAGCTCGACCGCCTCGAAGAGCGCCTCGGGCCGCGCAAGCCCCTCAAAGAGGTCCCCGCGCGGCGCCAGGCAGCGCAGTAGCGGCGCCGCAGCCGTGCGGCGACCGCCGGGGCCAGGGGGGACGCGAGGGCGCGCAGGCGCTGGGCGGTCCCCCGCTCTCAGGTCAGTTCGCCCTCCGCGCGCCCGGGACCTGCTCGGGCGCGTTGGTCTGGAAGTCGACCTTGAGGCGCGAGACGCTCGCGAGGCGCTTGCCCGTGCGCACCATCTCGATGTTGTCGACGAAGCGCACGTCGATGCGCATGTCCTCGCCCAGGTGCTTGCGGAACGTCTCCAGCACCTCCTGGAGGACGTCGTCGGAGAAGCGCCCGCCCTTGACGACGTGGAACGTGATGGCGCCGCGCTCCTCCTGCACGACCTGGAACTTCTGGATCGCGTAGTCGAACTCCTTGAGGTAGTGCGGGAAGAACGACCCGGGCAGGAACTGACCGTGCGTGCCCTGGATGATCGACTGCACGCGCCCCTCGATGTTGCCGATGAGCGGCAGCCCGCGGCCGCAGGGGCAGGCGAAGTCCGGGTCGACCGCCACGCCCAGATCGCCCAGCCGGTAGCGGATGAACGGCAGGCAGAAGTTGTTGAGGTCGGTGATGACGATCTCGCCCATCTCGCCGGGCTTGACGGGCTGGCCGTCGCGCAGCACCTCGACGATGAAGCCCTCGGCGACGATGTGGTGGCCCGTGTGCGCCTCGCACTCGTAGGCGATCCCGGAGAACTCGCGCGCGCCGTACTTGTCGAACACGCGGCACCCGAACGCCTCTTCGATGAGCTTGCGGCTCGCCTCGGGCAGCGTCTGCGCGCTGGACATGAGCGCCTTGGGGCGCACCGGAAGGTCTGACCGGCTCTTGAGGTAGTGCGCCAGGAAGTCGAGCGCCTCGGCGTACCCGTCCATCAGCACGGGATCCCACTCGGCGATCTCGCGCGCCATGGCGTCGAGCTTGTCCTCCGACATCTCGAACACGGGGATGAACTTGCGGCGGTTGAACCAGGCGTCGAGGCGCTCCTTGGCGATCTGGGTCTTGTCCATGCCCAGCGTCTGGTGCCACAGACGCACGCACTTGTCGCCGAACTCGTAGCCCGTCCACTCTTGCGAGCGCAGCGTCGCCGCCCATCGGAACTCGAGCTGCGCGCGGTCGGCGTACACGACGAACGGCTCGCCCGTCGAGCCGCTGGTCGAGATCTTGAGGACGTTCCGCTTCTCGTGGTTCTCCGAGAGGATGTCGAAGTAGAGGTGCTTGCGCACGTCGGGCTTCGTGAGGAACGGCAGCTTGTGCAGGTCGGCCTGGCCGCGGATGTCCTCGGGGCGCAGCTTCAGTTGCTGCATGCGCGCGCGGTAGTAGGGGACGTTGCGGTAGGCGTGGCGCACGAGGCGGCGGAGCTTTTCGTCCTGCAGGTCGCGCACCTGCGCGGGCGCGAGCCACTGCGTCTTGCGCAGCGTCTCGTAGTAGCGCTCGACGTCGCGGGTCAGCATCCAGTGCGACCGCTCGAACGTGGCCATGTAGCCCTTCCACAAGAGGTCGCGCCCGGGCGAGCGCGGCTTGCTGCGGTCGAATACGGGGTGGCGGCGCACGAACTGCTCGCCGATGTCGGGCACGCGGCGCGACAGGCGGTACTCCCAGGCGGCCTTGGGGATGTCGATGAAGCTGCGCGCGACGGCGCGGTAGGCGGTCTTCGCGAGGAAGCTCTCGCCCTGGCGGCGATTCTCGAAGAGCGTCTCGACCTCTTTGTACGAGTAGCCCTTGGCGTGGGCCGCCACCATGATGAACGACTGCCAGTAGTGGTACGTGCCCTTGTACGTGAGGAGGTCCTCCATGACCTCCTTCGCGCAGACGACGAAGCCGCTCTTGTTGTCCTTGAGCGACATGCCGAACGTCGCGTTGAGCATCGAGTTGAGGCCGCGCGACAGGTAGTAGCGCTTGTCCTTCTCGCGGCCCACGCTGCTGCGCCAACCCTGGACGATGTCGAGGCTGTGCTCGAGCAGCTCGCGCCGCATGCGCAGGAGATCCTCGGGCTGGTACTGCAGATCGGCGTCGATGATGGCGACGAGGCGGCCGCGCGCGGCGGCCGTCCCCGTGCGCCACGCGGCCGTGATGCCGGCGTTCTTCGCGTGGAACTGCCCCACGACCACGCCGGGGAAGCGCCGCTCGAGCGCCTCGATGGCTGCCTTCGTGCCGTCGGCGCTGCCGTCGTCGACCAGGATCAGCTCACCGGCGAACCCGCCGACCTCGAACACGCCGAGCACTCGTCGCGTGAGCTCCTCGACGTTGAACTCTTCGTTGAAGCAAGGGACGACGACGGAAAGCTCGATCGACATGTGACGGAGCGGCAAATTACCACAACCCACAATGCGAAGGCGCAGGCGGGCTACGCCCGCCGGAGCCGGCCGATCGGAGGCCTGGAACCCTCCCAGGGTTCCAGATCGAAACGGCGAAGGCGCAGGCGGGCTACGCCCGCCGGAGCCGGCCGATCGGAGGCCTGGAACGCCCTGGGGCTCCAGCTCAGAAATTGGGCAGAAAAGTGATGAGCAGGGTCCACTTCGGGGCCGGCAGAACGGGCTCCGGCTGGCCTAGGCACGAGCCGCCCGGGGCGCGCGCGACGAGCGGGACGGCGAAGTCGATCGAGAAGAGCTGCTGGTAGACGCCGAACGCGTCGTAGAGGACGCGGAAGCTGTACCCGGCGTCGGCGAAGAGGCGATCCTTGGCGAAGCCGTAGCCGTCGCACGTCGCGATGGCGGCGCCGTCGGCGAACAGCGTGCCGGCGAGCCCGCGCACGGTCGCGAAGTGCAGCAGGTTCCAGTCGAGCGCCGTGACGTAGTCGTCGCGCAGCTGAAGGCGGCCGATGACGTTGGCGCGCGCGAGCAGCTGACCGGGCAGGTAGCCGCGCAGGCCCAGGATGCCGCCCGCGTCCGTCAGCTGCGCGCGCACGGCGATCGAGCCCAGCTCGGCACCGCCCGTCGCGTCGAGACCCAAGACGTGGCCGGGCAAGAGCTCGATGAGCCGGAGCACCTCCGCGGAGGCGCCCACCTGCGGCAGCCGCTGGCCGTCCTCCAGCAGCGTGAGCCCGTAGCCGACGCGGGCGGCGAGGCCCACGGCGCGCCACGGGTCGATGATGTAGTCGCGCGTGTCGTGGTCGACGCCCACGCTGACGCGCAGGTCGTAGCCCGGGCGGCGCGGCGCGCCCTCGGGCAGGCCGTAGCTCGGATCGAGGCGCGCCGCCGAGAGGCCGACTTTGAAGGCGCTCGTGAGGCTGTTGCGATCGGCCTGCTGGCCAAAAAACCAGTCGTACCAGCCTCCGACGCCGATCGTCGACGCCTCGTCGTGGAAGGCGCGCAGCAGGATCGCGCGCCGCAGATCGTGCTGCGGCTTGAGGACGAAGGCTGCCTCGAACGTCGCCGTGACGGCCGAGATGTTGAGCAGCGCGCCGAATCCCTGGTAGAGGAGCCGCCAGCGCTGCGGCGAGCGGTTGTCGTAGAGCGGGTCGTCGGACGGCCGCAACGAGCCCATGGCCGTCTCGACGAGGCGCGCCTGCGGATCGATCTCGACGGACTTGAGGCCCGCGGGCAGGTCCGCTTCGAGGCGGCCGCGCGGCCCGCGCCGCCGCCACGTGAGCGTGCGCGCGCCGCCCGCTTTGTCTTCGACGCGCACCTCGACCGGCTCGAGGACGTCGGCTCCCTCGCGCGCGACGTCGATGGTGACGTGAACACCGGGATCGCCGTCTGCTCGCGGCCCGACGACGACGCCCGCGAGCCGGTAGTTCACGCGCGGCGGCGGCCCCAGCCACTGCGCCCAGAACCACCGGAGGTCGCCGCCGAACACCTCGGCCGCCGCCATCTTCAGCGGCTTGCCCGTCGTCAGGACGGCGTGCGCGACGCGCGTCATGCCGCCGGGGCCCAGGACGTCGAGCAGCTTGTTGTAGACCAGGCGCGGGCTCGGCGTTCTCGTTGCGAAGCGGCGCACGTCGTCGCGGTAGGGATCGTCGGCGTCCACGTCGCCGAAGTAGGTGGACGACGACGCGACGAGCGGCGCGTACATCAGCTGGTCGACGGCCGGGATGAAGTCGATCGGGCGCAGGATGTCCTTCGCGAACTCGATTTTCTTGAAGTCGCGCACCGTGAACGCGTCGAGCAAGTAGCAGGCGAGCACGCCGGCGGCCAGCTCGCGATCTTCCGGCGGCTCGGTGTGGCCGAGCGCGGCGTCGAGGGTGGCCGTGAAGACGGCCCGCACGAGCTCGAGGCGATGGTACTTGCGCACGCGCGCCAGCGGGAAGATGCGGAACAGCTGATCCGAGTAGAGGATCACGTCGCCGTGGACGTGCGTCAGCTCGTGGCGCAGGGGCGCCTCGATGAGGGTCAGACGCCCGTGCGCCGGCTCGAGGCCCTGCTCGGCGACGATCTCGAGCGCGCGCCGGGTCGCCTCGATCACGAGACCAGGGATGTCTTCGCGCACGTACGGCAGCGGCTGGTCCTCGCTGTCGGGCGGGCGCGGCGCGCGGTGCAGCACCTCGACGCGCAGGCCTCCCGACGTGCCGCGCGTGTCGAACGTCGAGGCGTAAAACGCCCGGTCGGTCACGATCGTCGCGTAGGGAACGTCGGCGCTCGTCACGGTGACCGGCTCGGCGTCGCGGCGGCGCGCGAGGACGCCGTTCACGACCAGCGCCAGGTCGGCGGGCGCGCGCACGGTGACCCTGGCCCGAGCGCGGTCGGGCGGCGCCGTGAGATCCCAGCCGCCCTCGGCGAGGCGCGCGGGCGTCGGGTAGAAGCCGCCCATGAACCGGCAGCGCAGGCCGTCGCACCCGAACCCTCCGAAGCGTCGCGGCACCGTCGTCTCGAAGGCCATGTCCAGCGTCGTGGCCTCGCCGGGGCGCAGCGGGCGCGCCAGCTCGACGCGCGCCAGGGTGCCGACGCCGGCCTCCGTGTCCTCGACGGTGTAGGGGGCAGGCGCGCCCGCGGCCCGCACGTCGCCGATCTCCATCGCCGCCGGCGAGAACAGCCGCGGGTACATCCAGTGAAAGCTCACGTCGTTGAGCGCGGGGGGGCGCTCGGCGAGGTGGTTCGGGTAGAGCCACAGCGGCACCGCGGCCAGCGTCGCCGTGCTGGTGTTTCGGATCGTGAAGTGCGCGCGCCCGGACAGCGAGCCGCCGGCTGGATCGAGCGTCACGTCCAGCGCGAGCGCCTCGCCGCCTGCCGGGGGGGCGGCGCGGGCGAACGCGGCCCCGAGCGCCGAGACGACGACGACGAGCGCGGCGGCCCCGTGCTGGCGGCGCCCGCGTCTGCGGGCGGGCGCGCTCAGGGGCCGAGCTCGGAGTTGGAATCCGGCGCGGGGACTTCGCCGCCCGGGGTGACGGCCGACTCCGGCGCGTTGGCGTTGGCGTCGCCGGTCGCGAGATCGCTGTAGTCGACGCCCGGCTTGCGGACGTACGCCGTGATGGGCTTCTTCACCTCGCCCATGATGCGCCCCTCGAGCACGTTGACCGGCACCGGCTCATCGAGCTCGTAGTAGTAACCGCGGGTCTTGAGCTCGTAGCGATACGGCTGCTTGTCCACCTCGAAGCGCCGCTTGAGCGAGATCGGCACATTGCCCAGCCGCCGGAAGCGCCGGTGGCGCAGCACGAAGTCGTACATGCGCACGGCGCGGTTGTTCACCAGCCGGTGGCACCCGTGCGAGAAGCGGCGCGCGATCGAGGTGTAGTCGTCCGAGCCGTGCGTGCGGATCTGGTTGTCGAAGCCGCCGCGCTTCGGATCGATGTGAATCGCCAGGACCAGGCCATACGCCGATTGGAAGCCGGGGCCCATGACGTCCGTGTTGACGACGGTGACCGGACCCACGTTGCGGTCGAGCACCTTGCGCGTCAGCAGATCCTTCGCGGGCGTGCCGTCTGGCGGCACCCACACGGGCGCGGCGACGATGTTCTTCCACACGCGCGGCCCGACGTCGGAGTTCTTGTACTTCATGTACACGTGGCCGTCGGCGTGCACCTCGCTGCGCCACGAGCCGATCGTCGTGCGCCACCAGCAAAGGGGGATCTTCTGCCCGCGCCAGTGCGTGAAGAGCGTGAGGTGCGGGTAGTGATCGCGCCGCTGGACCATCGGCCGTCCGCGGCCGTCGAAGGGCACGTCGTACCAGACGTCGCCGCGATCGATCTCGACGGACAGCTCCATCGGATCGGCGGCGTAGTAACCAGGCAGGGGGGCGGGGGCAAAGGCTACGTGCAACGTCGAGAGCCCGGCGCCGTGCGCGCGCAGGAACGCCACCATGTCCTCGGTGGTCGACACGCCGATCGCCGTCATCAGCGCGCGGACCTGGTCACCGATGACGTTCGGCACCTCGTGGACGACGCCCGCCTCGTCCTTGAAGGTGGGCGGGTTCTTGCGGCGCGCCTGGTTGATCGACCCGTCCTCGACGACGCCGGCCGCGTCGGCGACGCGCTCGGCCAGTACGCGGCGGAAGTCGTCGAGCAGCAGCGCGCGTTCGGGCTCGAGCAGCGCGCCCAGCGTCTCGCCGCCCAGCATGCCCCAGCCGAAGATGTCGTTCTTGCGCTCCCACACGGCCAGCGCCTCGTGCGTGGGCAGATCGTACTGACCCTCGACGTACTTGTGACGATCCGAATTGGGCCCGAGCAGGCCGTCGCACACCATGCGGGCCTGCAGCGCGCGCACGGCGCGCAGGCGCGCTTGTCCGCGCAGGTAGCGGTCCGCGCGGCCGCGGCCCTTGGGATCGGCGCGCAACGCCGCCAGCACCTGTTCGGCTGTCTGGACTTGCGGCGCGGGGGCGCCTCCGTCGGCGGCGGCCGCGGCGCGCGCCTCGGTCTCCTTGCGCACCCAGTCGGCGTCACGCAGCGCCTCGAGGTACTCGCGCTTCGAGCGATCGCGATCGAGGAACCCCACGTTCCCGGTCCACTGCTCGAGGGCGACGCGATCGACGCGGTCGTAGCAGGCCTCGCGCGCGGGGGCGACGTCCTCCTCGATGCGCCGCGCGAGCACGCCGAGCGTCGGCGGGATGCCGAACACCTCGAGGTAGTTGTGCTCGCCCGGCTTCGCGGGCTGCCCGTCGGCGTTCACTTTCTCGTTGGCGAGGGCGAGGAACGTCTCGCGGTAGCCGTTGGGCTTGGGCGCGTCGTCCGCCCTCCCCGAAGAGTCCTGGAAGATGAAGGGCGCCCAAGCGTCGCCCAGGTCGACGTCCAGCAGGCCCGCGGCGCGCGCCTCGGCGACGGTCGTCTTCTTCGCGACGCCCTTGTCGTAGCTGTACGTCTCCCCCGGCTGCAGCGGCGGCAGCGCGGCGCGCGTCGGGAAGGGCGGGCGCGCGGGCTTGGGCGGCGCGGGAGGGGCCGGGGGCGCCGAGGCCGTCGGCGGCGCCTTTCGGCAGGCCCCCGCCAGCGTGAAGGCGAGCGCGAGCGCGGCCGCTCGTGGTCGGGCGCGGAGAGTCTTCACGGCACGAGTCTACCCGGACGGAGCCGCCTCGGCGTTCAGTCGCGAAAATTCACGTACTGGAGATCGATCCCGTAGTCACCCCGGCGCAGGAACGCGATCGCCGCCTGTAGATCGTCGCGGCTCTTGCCGGTGACCCGCAGCTCGTCGCCCTGGATCTGCGCCTGCACCTTGAGCTTCGAGTCCTTGACCGCTTTCGAGATCTTCTTCGCGGTCTCGGTCTCGATGCCTTGCTTGATGAGGATGAGCTGGCGCACGGTCTGGCCGCCCGCGGGCTCGACGTCCTTGGGATCGAGGCAGCGCTGCGAGACGTTCCGCTTGGACATGCGCTCGCGCAGCACGGTCAGCGCGGCGTTGGCGTGCGGCTCGTCCGACGACCGGATGGTGATGCCCTCGGGGCCACGCTCGATCGACGTGTTCGTGCCGCGAAAGTCGTAGCGCTGGCCCAGCTCCTTGGCCGCCGTGTTGATGGCGTTGTCCAGCTCCATGAGGTTCACTTTCGAGACGACGTCGAAGGAAGGCATGGGCGGCAGTGTAGCGCCATATGCGCTCATGACGTTTTTTGTGCGCGGAACGCAGGGGTTTCGGGGCCCGAGGCGCCGGATCGCTGTGGCGGCGTGGCCCATGGCGAGCATAATGAAGATATGGAGAACGCCGCCCGAGCTCCCGGGGTGGTGCTGACAGAAGATCCGCACACGACCCCGACCGCCGCCGCACGCTTCGTGCGGGCGGATCACCTCGCGGCGGGGTACTCCCCTTGGCGCCACATGGCCCTGACGCTGACGATCGCGACGGGGCTGACCGCCATCGGCGTCGCGCTGGCCTGGCACGCGCGCCCGCTCGACTGGCTGCTGATGCCGATCTTCTTCGTGGTGGCGAACCTGCTCGAGTGGACGGTGCACCGCTATCCGATGCACCGGCCGCAGATCTCGCGGTTCATGTACCACAACCACACGCAGCTTCATCACGTCGCGTTCACGGACCAGAACATGCCCGTGAAGAACGCGCGCGAGCTGGGCATGGTGATGATGCCCTGGTACACGATGCTCGGGCTGTTCGTCGTCGCGTCTCCCGTGATGGTGGCGGCGGGCTTCCTGCGCGGGGCGGGCCTCTCGGGCGTGTTCCTGCTGGGCGCCGTCGTGTACTTCCTCTCGTACGAGACGCTGCACGCGCTCTATCACCTGCCCGAGGAGACGCTGCGCCGCGCGGTCATAGGCCGCCTCGGGTTCTTCCGGGCGATGAAGGCGCACCACACCCACCACCACGTGCTGCGCCGCATGTGGGCCGTGAACTTCAACGTGACGGTGCCGCTGATGGACTGGATCTTCGGCACGAAAGAGCGGGCCGAGGACGTCCGCGCCGCGCGCCGCTAGCCTACTTCATCGACGAGGCGAGCTTCTTCGCCTGCGCCTTGTCGCAGACCTTCGTCGAGGCGTTGACGCTGACGACGTAGGTCTTGCTCGCGAGGTAGAGGCCGGTCGCGTTGGCCACCATGGGCGCGGCCTTGGGCGACTTCGCCTTCTCGGTCACATAGACCTTCCCGACCTTCTTCCACGAGAAGAACGGGTCCGTCGGCTCGGCGGGCGGGTCTTTCTGCGCAGGAGAATAGACCTGGACGAACGTGTCGTCCTCCTTCTCGCCGGGCACCTTGAAAACGTACTTGCAGGTCTCCTTCGAGCCCTCTTCACCGGCGAAAGTGGCATCGGACTCGCCACAGGCGGAGAACACGGCGGCGAGCGGCAGGTGGGCGGCCACCTCGGGGTCGCAGCACTTCTTGCCGTTGTGCGCCTTGCACGAGCCGGCCGGCGCGGCGGCGGCCGGCGCGGGCTTGTCGGCGCGCGCGAGGCGACCGGGGATGACGGCCGCGAGGAGCCCGACGGACGTGCCCAGGAGGGTACCAGCGAGGAGCTTCGTGTTCGACATGGCCGGGCACGGTACCACAGCGGTGTTCGGAGGCGGCCCGCTCACGTTTTCAGTCGTTGCCCCGTTGACACCCGCGGCCGGGCCAGGTAGATAACTGCGCCTGTCACATCTGGGGTGGTAGTTAAGTTGGTTATAACGCCGGCCTGTCACGCCGGAGGCCGCGGGTTCAAGTCCCGTCCATCCCGCCAACGCAACTTCCGAGGACGCCTCGGGAAATTCGACGCCGCCGACACCGCCTGGAGGTGGGGTCGGCGGTGCTTGTAAGAAGGTTGTAAGAA
>DASZUD010000051.1:0-5822 GCA_035548155.1 Polyangia bacterium | reverse complement strand
CGCCACGGCGGACCGGCTCGCGATCGAGCAGCTGATCGCGAGCCGCCGGCCCGAGGCGCAGCCCGCGAAGCTGCGCGTCGGCGGGCTCGAGCATCCATTGCGGTGCGAGGCCTTCGTGGGCGCGGGCGAGCGCACGGCGCGCGTCAGCACGGCGCTGCCGCCGTTTTTGCGGCTCGACGCGGACATCGGGCTCGACCTCGGCGCCGAGGGCCGCCGCCCGAACAAGCGCGGCGTGATCCGCCGCATCGCGGTCGATCCGGCGCCGCGCGACGGCGTCCCGCGCCTCGCGCTCGACGTCGATCTCGAGGCGTCGGGCCCGAACGGTTCCGCGGCGCTCGACGAGCGCGCGCCACCTTCGGCCCTGCCCCGCCCGTATCGTCACCCTCTGCCATCGGTGCTTCTGTCGCAGACGTTGGCGTACCAGATCGTGACTGACGCCTCGAGCGCGGCGCCGCCGCGCCGGCGTCCGCGACGCACCGCCGAGATCTCTCGCCGCTTCCTGGACGCGCCCGTGCGCGTCGTGGCGGAGGAGCTCACCCAACCGATCGCGAGGGCCGGCCGCGCCTCTTCCTTCGCGTGGCTGACCCTCGGCGCGATGCTCGTGACGGCCGCCCTCACCTTGCTCGCGCGCCTGGCGCACTGACGGGCGCCGCCCCGCCCTGCGGCGTGATAGACGAAGGGGCCATGCACGACCCCAGCGAGGACGAGCTCGCGGCCGACCGCCTCCGCGTCGAAGAGCTGCGCGCCCAGATCGCGCACCACGACTACCGCTATTACGTGCTCGACGCGCCCGAGGTCTCGGACGCGCAGTATGACGCGCTCATGCGCGAGCTCGTCGCGCTCGAGCACCGGCACCCGGCGTTGCTGACGGCCGACTCGCCCACCCAGCGCGTCGGCGGCAAGCCCTCCGCGCTGTTCGCGCCCGCGCGCCACTCGTCGCGCCTGCTCTCGCTGGACAACGCCTTCAGCGCCGAGGAGCTCGACGCCTGGGCAGAGCGCGTGCGCAAGGGCCTCGGCCGCGATCCCGCCGGCTACGTGTGCGAGCCCAAGATCGACGGCGTCTCGATCGCCGTGACGTACGAGCGCGGCGTGCTCACGCGCGGCGCGACGCGCGGCGACGGCGACGTCGGAGAGGACGTCACGCCCAACGTGCGCACGATCCGCGCCGTGCCCGCGCGCCTGCGCACCGACGCCCCGCCGGACTGGCTCGAGGTGCGCGGCGAGGTCTTCTTGCGCAAGGTCGACTTCGAGCGCATCAACGAGGAGCTCGGCGCCGCCGGCAAGCCGCTCTTCGCGAACCCGCGCAACACGACCGCGGGCATGCTGCGCCAGAAGGATCCCAAGGTCACGGCCAGCCGCCCGCTGGCGATCTTCTTCCACGGCCTCGTGCGCATCGACGGCAAGGCGCTGCCCTCTTACTCCGAGGCGCTGGCCTACCTGCGCGAGCTCGGCCTGCGCACGCACCCCGAGTCGCGCGCATGCCCCGGGCTCGACGACGTGCGTGCCTACGTGGCCGACATGGAGCAGCGCCGCCACGCGCTCGAGCACGAGATCGACGGCGCCGTCATCAAGGTGGACCGCATCGCCGAAGAGAACGAGCTGGGCGCGACGTCGAAGTTCCCGCGCTGGGCGATCGCGTACAAATTCCCCGCCGAAGAACAGACGACGAAGCTGAACGACATCCAGGTCAGCGTCGGGCGCACGGGCGCGGTCACGCCGTTCGCCGTGCTGCAGCCCGTGCACGTGGGTGGCGTCACGATCTCGATGGCGACGCTGCACAACGCGGACGAGGTCGCCCGCAAGGGCGTGCTCATCGGCGACACCGTCGTCGTCCGCCGCGCGGGTGAGGTGATCCCCGAGGTGGTGGCGCCCATCCCCAGCTTGCGCACGGGCGAGGAGCGCGCGTTCGTGATGCCCACGCGCTGCCCTCAGTGCGACACCGAGATCGTGCGGCCCGACGGCGAGGCCGTCGCGCGCTGCCCGAACAAGCTCTGCCCCGCGCAGGTCCTCGGGCGCGTCGTGCACTTCGCGTCGCGCGGCGCGATGGACATCGAGCACCTCGGCGAGCGCACGGCGTCCGAGCTGCTCGAGCGCGGGCTCATCGAGGATCCAGGCGACATCTTCTCGCTCGACGCCGCGAAGCTCGGCCAGCTCCCCGGCTTCAAGGAGAAGTCCGTCGCCAACCTGCTGGCCGCGATCGCGGCGGCCAAGGATCGACCGATCGATCGGCTGCTCTACGGATTCGGCATCCGCCACGTCGGCGCCTCTGCGGCGCGCGCGCTGGCCGACGCGTTTGGGTCGATCGACCGCGTCGCCGCGGCCTCGATCGAAGAGCTCGCCGCCGCGGAGGGCGTGGGCACGGTCATCGCAACGGCCGCACGCGAGTTCTTCGATCGCGAGGACACCCGCGGCCTCTTGGACAAGCTGCGCCGCGCGGGCGTGCGTCTCGAGGAGTCGCGCGAGAAGCGCACGGGCCCGCTCACGGGCAAGACCTTCGTCATCACGGGGACGCTCGCGGCGATGTCGCGTGAGGCCGCCAAGGCGCGCCTCGAGGCGCTGGGCGGCAAGGTCACGAACAGCCTCTCGGGCTCGACGAGCTACCTGGTCGTCGGCGAGAGCCCGGGCTCGAAGCTGGACAAGGCCGCCAAGCTCGGCGTCGCGACGCTCGACGAGGCAGCCTTCCTCGAGCTGCTCGCAGAGCCTGCCGCGACGCCGTCAGGTCAGGCCTAGTCAGTCGCGGCGTCGATCGCGAAGCGCCAGTGCGGCTCGAGCTTGTCCTCGGCGATCACCATCGCCTCGGGCACGATCACGAATGGCTTGCCGTCGCGCTTCTTGGCGTGGCTCGAGGAAGAGCCGCTGACCGGCTCGGGAACGATGAAGGTGTCGGAGTGCTGCTGTTGGCGGGACATGAGACGCGGTCTCCTTTCTGACAACCCTAATCACCATGCACGTGGCGCGCCAATTTCAAACTCCCGGATTTCCGCGGCCCTCGGGGCCGCGCGGTCACGGAACCGCACAACTCGCTGCGCACCTTGCGCCAGCGGCACGACGCCGATGCCCTCGAACCGCGCAGCGCGCCTCGCGGTGCCGTGACGCGGCCTGGCCGTCCAAAAGCGACGTTCCGAAAACGGAACCACCGGCCAGATCCCGAAACCTGACGCGAACTTGCGCTGTAAAAGTTTACTCAGAAGATGCTCCGACGATACAGCGCGTTGACGCCCTTTCCTGTATCAAGGAGGCGTCATCGAACAACGCCAACCAACAAGGAGGATCCAGGTGACCAGGGAACTTTCGGGGGAGATAGAGGTCGAGGGAAGCGGGCACGCGATTGATGATTTGCCGATGGGCAGCGTCGTCTATGTGGGCCGCAAGTCGTTTCGCATGGAGGCCGTCGTGCTCGAGCCCGAGCTCGCGCGAGAGCTGGGCATCGTTCAGCCCATCGCCTCCGGGACCGGCGTCGTGACGACGCCGCTGCACGCGCCTTCGCGCAGGCGGGAAGAGACAGCGGATGGCGGCGCGCCACCTCTTCGTTCGCTGTTCAGCTCGCAGGTGAGCATTCCGCTGCTCGCCGCGCCGAGCGGCGCCGTGGGCGTCGGCCACGCCGGACCGCCGCGCGTCACGCTCACGCGCGCGTCCTTGGTAACGCTAGGCGCGCTCGTGCTCCTCTGCGGGATCGTCGTCGGCACGGCGGCGCGGCACCTCTTGGCCGCGCCGAAGCCACTTTCGGTCGTTGCCGCGCCGGCGATGGCCGCGCCCGCACCGGCCGTCGTGCCGCGCGCGTCGTCGATTCCGGCGGCGCCGTCGGCGGAGACGTCGCCACCCTCGCCGCCTCCCACGCCGGCCGCACCGGCCCCCGTGACGATTCACGAGCACGTCAAAGCGGCGCCGAGCGCGATCAGAAAGCGCCCGACGACGATCGAGGCACCGGCCGCGACGGAAGAGGCAGTCGCCGCGCCCAAGGCCTGGGTCGATCCGTGGGCGGAGTGACGGCTACACCTCGGCTCGGATTCGGTCTACAAGGGGGCTCCACTCTCCCCCCCTAATAAGGAGCCGAACCATGAAGACGATGATCGCGATGATGCTCGCCGCTGCGTTCCTGATCTCGCGCCCCGCGCTCGCCGCCGACCAGGCGCCCAAGGGCGACAAGGCCGCCAAGACCAAGAAGGAAGAAAAGAAGGAAAGCGGCGACAAGGGCGCGAAGAAGGACGAGAAGAAGGCCGACAAAGGCGGGTGGTGAGCCGGTCGGCCCGCCGGTTGATCGCCGGCTGGTGCGCGATCTAAAGCGCCCGCAAGAAGGCCAGCAACGCCGCGCGCGCTTCCGCGGACCACGCGGGAGGGCGCTCGGCGTTGTCGGGCGCATGCACCTTCGCCGCCGACGGATCGGTTCGGCGAAGTACGTCCTCGAGCGATCGCGCGCTGCCGTCGCTGAAGTACGGCGCCGCGTCCCACACGCCTCGCAGCGACGGTGGATTGTTGCCCGCCTTGCCGAGCACGGGAGTGCCGACGTCGTAGCGCCGCGCGCTGGTGAGCGCGACCTGCCCTCCCAAGAGCCGCCGTTCGAGCTCTCGCGCCGGAACGAGGTTGCCGCGCGTCGTGTCGCCCACGAGCTCGTGGCACCCCGCGCAGCCTTCGCGGAAAAGCGCGAGGCCCCGCCGCTCCTCCGCCGTGAACGTGCGACGCCCCGGCGCGACGAACGGAGACGGCTCGGGCTCGATGCGCGTCATGTACGCGGCCAGCGCGGCGCGCACGTCGTCCGGCCCCAACGTCCGCTCGACCCAGGCCTCTCCGCGCCGCAGCCGCAAGGTGACCGGATAGCGATCGTAGTCGTCGGGCGCGCGATCGGCGCCCTGCGCGTGGGTCGCGACGATGTTGTCGGCGAAGGCCTCGATCGTCGCCGGCTCACCCAAGCTGAGGTAGGGCGCCGTGGTCCCGAGACCGCGGCACGTCTTCGTCATCGAGAAGAAGCGGTTCTGCTTCGAGGGATGTCGCCGCCCGTCGATGTGTCCGTCGTCGTGACAGGCGGCGCACGTGTAGAGCGACAGCGGTCCGTCCGCCACGTTGCGGGGCACGAGCGCGCGGCCGTAGAACATCACCTCCCCCAGCTCGGCCGGCGACGTGCGCGCGGGCGACCCCACCGACAGGGTCGCCGAGACGCGCGGCGCGCCGGCCGCCGCGTCGAGGAACGTCAGCGTGTCGCTCAGCCGATCGGCGGTGACCCAGCGGCCGCCCGGAAGCGCGGTGATCGCCGCGGGCGCGGTGCCGACCGTGACGGAAGCGCCCTCGCGCAGGTCGCGGACTCCGCGCGGGACGAGCAACACGTCGTCGGTGCCCGCGCCCACCAGCGCGAGCGCGCCCGTTGATTCGTCACGCGCGGCGGACTGGAGCTCGACGACGGGCGCGGGCGCGCGCTCGCTCAGGTTCGTGAACGTGCGCCGGCCCGACCCTGGATCGACGAAGGGCGCCCCACCCACCTTGCCGCTCGCGGCCAGGTGAAGGACCCCGCTGTCGAGCCCCTCCACGGGGCCGTGCTCGCGCGAGAGCGGCCGATCCTCGTGCGTGAAGAGCAGGAGCTCCGGCGCGGCGTCGCCCGCGACCACGAGATCCAGCACGGGCGCCTCGGTCGCGATCGTCTGGACGGCCGCCGAGAGGCGCCCGTCGGCGGCGATGGGGTGAACGGTGACGCGGCGATCGACGAAGCTGCTCACCAGCAACAGGGCCCGCTGCTCACCGGACAACGTGCCAGCGGGCACGACGCGCAGCGCGCGCGGGGAAAGGCCCGTCGCGACGCGCTGAATGACGCCGCCGCCAGGGAGAGAGACGAC
>DASZUD010000050.1:0-2693 GCA_035548155.1 Polyangia bacterium | reverse complement strand
CAACGCCAGACCTCAAAAGGCGCAGGTCTGGATCGACGGCGTCCAGCAGGGACAGACGCCGTTGAAGGTCTCGATGGAGGTCAACTCGCCGCACACGGTTGTCGTGCGCCGCCCCGGTTACAAAGATCAGACGATCCGCATGGATCGGTACGTCAGCGGCGGTTACGTCGCCGCCGACATCTTGCTGGGCCTGCTGCCCGCGATCGTAGACGCGGCGACCGGTGCCTGGTACTCGGTCGATCCGACCTCCATGAACGTCATGCTGACGGCGGAGGTCGGGCCGGCTGCTGTCTCTCCGGGTCAGCCGCCTGCAACTGCGGAGACGTCGGCTGCCGCCGTGAAGGAGGGGCCGTGAGGTCCTCTCTCTCTCCGGCGGTTTGGGCCTTTGGTCTTGCGAGCCTCGCGCTCGGCCTTTCTGCTTGCCGCGCGCACACGCAAGACATCGTGTTGGATGTGGCCGCCAGAGATTTTTCTGCCGCTGGAAACGAAGCGATCTGCTCTTTCTCCAAGGCCGCAGCCGCTTCCGACGACGACATGGCCGGACCGCCGACTGCGGGGTCGGATGCGGCGGCGGCCGCCGCGCGCGAGAGGCTCGTGCCTTGGATCGTCGGGCCCAACCAATACGTCATCGAGGGCTGCCATCACCAGGCGCGATATGTCTGCCAGAGCGACTCATGTCGTCGCGAAGGGCGGATCGAGGCGCAACGTCCCTTCGTCGAGCTCACGGCCTCGACGGAGGCTGATGCTCGCTTCGCCGAGACCGGGGCTCACCTCGGCGCCCAGCCATCGGGCCCCGACACCTCGGCGTCGAGGGTTCCCGACGCGCCCGTCGACAGCGCCGACGCCCAGGCCGTCCGGACCACGCTCGAGGCGCACCGGTCCGAGCTCGCGAGCTGCGTCGAGAGGACTCCCTTCGGCGTGAAGGTCGACTACGCGCCGGGAGCGCCGCTCGCGGCCGCGCTCCGCGGGGACCTGCACGGCAAGCCCGAGGAGGCTTGTGTCCGAGACGTGCTCAAAGGCGTTGGCGCCTTGCCGCTGAAGAGCGCCGGCATGCTCATTCACGTCGTGAAGTAGCGACGCCGCCCGCGTCGGTCAGCGCGCGAGGCGGATCTGGTCGCCGTCGACGGCGTAGACGCGCGGCGCATCGACGCGGCCGTGCTCGGGGCCGAAGCGCAGCGTGCCCGTGACGCCGTCGAAGGACCCGGTTTGCAGCGCGCGCAGCACGTCCGCGCGGCTCTTGCCGCTCGCCGCGGCGCTGCGCAGCGCGTTCATGCCGTCGTAGGCGTAGGCCTCGGTCGCGTGCGGCTCCTGGCCGTAGGCGGCGCGGTAGGCCTCGACGAAGGTCTTGGACGCGGGGTCGCCATCGTCGGCGAAGAAGCCCGGCGCCAGCAGCGCCCCCTGAACGTAACGGCCCGCGCTCTGCAGCAGACGCGGCGAAAGGTCGTTCGCCGTGGCGAGCAGCAGCACGTTGCGCACCTTGGGCTTGCCCGGCTCGGCGGCGGGCTTCTTCCCCCACGGGGCCGGCCACAGGTCCGCGAACGCGAGCGCGGGCGCGATCAGCTCGAGTCGCTCCGCGCCGTCCGCGACGAACACGGCCTGCGGCGGCGCCTTCTTGATGGACGCGATCGCCGCCGTGAACGACGTCGCGCCCGGCAGGTACGTCGCCTCGGCGGACACGCGTCCGCCGCCCGCCGTCACGGCCTGCCGGAAGGCGTCGCGCAGGCGCCTGCCGTAGGCGCTGTCGGGCCCGAGCAGCGCGAAGTCACGCGCGCCCGCCGCGAGCGCCCGCCGCGCCAGCTCGGCGACGCGCGCCTCGGGAGAGTGCACGAGCTGGAAAGCCGTCGTCGCGGCG
Source organism: Polyangia bacterium (assembly GCA_035548155.1). GTDB lineage: Bacteria > Myxococcota_A > Polyangia > Fen-1088 > Fen-1088 > DASZFV01. Next base: position 841 of record DASZUD010000050.1, on the reverse strand, counting down.
CCCGGCGGGGTGTCGTCGAGCGACAGCAGCGGAACGCCCTCCTCCTCGGCCACCTTGATCGTCGCTGCAGCGCTCTTGCGCTCGCCCGCGGACAGCGCGCCGATCACGCCCTCGTCGCGCGCGAGCTCGCCGAGGCCGCGGCCGGGGCGCTCGGCGTCGAAGCCGACGTCGCGCACGGCCAGTTGGGCTTGTCCCTGCCGCGGCGCCGGCATACCCGTCGCCAGCATCGCCGCGCGCATGGCCGCCTCGCCGACCGGTTGGTACTTCCCCGACAGCGGCACCGCCAGCCCGAAGTGCGTCGGATCTCCGCCGCCCGAGCCGTGCTGCAGCTCCTCGAGGCCCAGCGCCCGCCGCGCGTCGGCCGTGTCGTCGTCGATCTTTTCGGCGCCCGCCGCGTCGCCCAGCGCGCGCAGGTGGGCCGCGGCCTTGGGCCCCAGCAGCGCGCGCGCGAGGCCTCTCTCGGGCGACGACGCGTAGGTGCGGAAGGAGAGCTCCGGCGGGATCTCCGCGGCGAGCTCGGTGGCCTTGAGCCGCGCGTAGGCCTTCTCGTTCGGTCGGGCCCCGCGCTCGTAGCCGTCCCACAGCGCGATCGACGCGGCCAGATCGCCCACGCCCGCCGTCGCTTGCGCGAGCGCGCCGCGCAGCTCGACGAGCGCCTCGTCGCCCGGGCCAGCCGAGCCGGCGGGCGGCAGGAAGGGCGTCAGCAGCTCGCGCGCGCGGGCCATCTTGCCGAGCCGCACGTCGGCGAGCCCCAGATAGTAGCGCGCGCTCGATGCGACGCCCGCCTCGGGCGGAGCGTCGGTGAGCGGCTCGAGCAGCTTCGCCGCGGTCGTCACGTCGC
>DASZUD010000049.1:0-18840 GCA_035548155.1 Polyangia bacterium | reverse complement strand
GGGGGGCGCGGCGTGGGGTGGGGGCGCTCCGTCGCATGGGCCCAGAGCTTATCCGAATCCGTGATTGTGCTATAGGTTGCCGTCTTCTATGGCGATCAGGCGCATTGCGGTCTTGACGAGCGGTGGCGACGCCCCGGGCATGAACGCGGCCATCCGCGGCGTCGTCCGCATGGGCATCGGGAACGGTTGGGAGACGTACGGCGTGCGGAACGGCTACCTCGGGCTGGTCGAAGGGGGGCACAACATCGCCCCTCTCGGCCCGCGCGACGTCGGCGGCATCCTGGGCATCGGCGGCACGTTCCTGGGCAGCGCACGCCTCGAGGACTTCAAGCTCGAGGCGACGAGGACGAAGGCCCTCGCGAACCTGGCGGCGCATGGCATCGAGGGCCTGGTCGTCATCGGCGGCAACGGCAGCCAGTCGGGCGCGCTGGCGCTCTCGAAGATGGGGCTGCCGGTCGTCGGCGTCGCGTCGACGATCGACAACGACCTCGCCGGCTCCGAGATCACCATCGGCGTCGACACGGCGCTCAACATCGCGCTCGAGGCGATCGACCGCCTGCGCGTGACGGCCGCGTCGCACCGGCGCGCGTTCCTGGTCGAGGTCATGGGCCGCAAGTGTGGGTACCTGGCGCTCATGGCCGGCATCGCCGGCGGCGCGGACTGCGTGGTGGTGCCCGAGGCCGAGGTCGAGCCGGAGCTCGTCGCCGACGAGCTCGAGGGTGCGTACCGGCGCGGCAAGGCGCACGCGCTGGTCGTCGTCGCCGAGGGCGCCAAGAACAACGCCGCCTCGCTCGCGAAGTTCTTCGAGCACCACAAGGGGCGGCTCGGGTTCGACATGCGCGTCACGACGCTGGGCCACGTGCAGCGTGGGGGCACGCCCGGCGCGTTCGATCGGCTGCTGGCGACGCGCCTGGCCGTGGGCGCCGTCGAGGCGCTCGCGCGCGGCGAGGCCGGCGTCCTGGTGGGCCTGCTGAAGGGTGACGTGCGCACGACGCCGCTGGAAGAGGTCGTCGGCGTGCGCAAGGAGATCGACCTCAACCTCCTCAACGTCCAGAAGGTCCTCGCGAAATGAGCGCGGGCGGCGAAGGCTCGGTCGAGCAGGGGAACGCCCAGGTCGCCGCGCCGCGCCTGCCGGGCGGCAGCTTCTTCGACCGCTTCACCGAGCGTCAGATGACGATCGGGGTGATCCTCTTCGGTCTCCTGCTGTACCTGCCGCTCGCCGGCACGTACGGCCTCTGGGACCCGTGGGAGACGCACTACTCCGAGGTCGCCCGCCAGATGACGAAGCGGGGCGACTTCATCAGCCTGTGGTGGCCGGGCTCTCCGCGCGACCTCGAGGTGTTCTGGTCGAAGCCGGTGCTCTCGTTCTGGATCATGAGCATCGGCATGCACCTCGCGGGCGTGGGCCTGCGCGGCGGCGACCCCGGCGAGATGGCGCTCACGCACCGGGCCGAGTGGGCGGTGCGCACGCCCTTCTGCCTCATGGGCGTGCTCGGCATCTATGCCGTCTACCTGGTGACGGCGCGCTTCGTGAGCCGGCGCGCGGGCGTGCTGGCCGCCGTGGTCGTCGCGACCGCGCCCATGTACAGCCTGGTCGCGCGCCAGGCCATGACGGACATGGCCTTCGTGGGACCGATGGCCATGGCGCTCGCGCTCGGCGCGCTGGCGCTCTTCGACGATCGCGACGAGAAGCTGCCGCGGCGCGGGCGAGGATGGTGGAGCTGGCCCGACCACGGCCTCTTCTACGGCACGCTCGCGCTGTTCGCGCTGGTGGCGATCCCGCAGCTCGTCATCGACTCGTACCAGCTGAAGTTCGAGATGCCGTGGGGCAACGGCACCGTGAAGATGTACGGCGCCGTCGCGATGATCCCGTACTACGTCGGGTTCGTCCTGTTCGTGTGGCTCGCGGCGCGCACGCGCTACAAGGCGCCTTTCTACCTCTACGTCGCCGCCATCATGTGCGCGCTCGCCGTGCTGGCGAAGGGGCTCGCGGGGCTGGGGCTGCCGCTCATCGTCTTTCTGGCGTACCTCGCGTTCACGTGGAACTGGCGACGGCTGCGGCGCGCGCAGCTGCTCTACGGCGTGCTGGCGTCGATCCTGGCGCTGGCCGTCGTGGCCGTGCCGTGGCACCACGCGATGATCATCCGGCACGGCATGCCGTTCTGGAACGAGCTCTTCGGCGACAACCACTGGCGCCGCATGGTGATCGGCCGCCACGGCGATCGCGGCAGCTTCGAGTACTTCCTGCGCGAGCTCGGCTATGGCGTGCTGCCGTGGATCCCGGTCGCGCCCGCAGCGCTCGCCTGGGCCGTCATGCGCGGGCGCCCGGCGCCGGCGGACGGCTCGGCGCCTGCCACCGAGGAGGTGCAGCGCCAGGGGATCATCTGGCTGGGCGCGATCTGGTTCGTCTCCGCCTACGGCATCGTCTCGATGTCCATGACGAAGTTCCACCACTACGTGCTGCCGGCGATCCCGGGCCTGGCCATCGTCATCGGCTGCTTCTTGGACGACGTCATCCGGCGCGGCGCCAAGCGCGCGGCGGCGGCCGCGGCGGTCGTGGGCGTGCCGCTGCTCGTGCTCATCACCGTCGACCTGGTCGCGACGAAGGCCGACGCACAGCACTTCCTGTGGCTGTTCTCGTACGACTACATCCACAGCCCGCACGGCCGCCCGTGGCCCGAGAGCCTGGACTTCAGCGGCACGCTGATCGCGTTCGCCGCCGCCTTCGGCGCGTGCTCGATCGCGCTCGTGTGGGCGCGGGCGCGCCGCTTCGCGCTGGTGGGCCTGGGCGGCGCGGCCGTGCTGTTCACGTACTTCCTGCTCGACGGCTACATGCGTGACGTCGCGCCGTTCTGGTCGCAGAAGGACCTGCTGGCGACGTACTACAAGAACCGCTCGTCGCCGGCAGAGCGCCTCATCGCGTACCAGATGTACTGGCGGGGCGAGACCTTTTACACGAAGAACGAGATCTACGAGGGGCCGCAGGAGGACCGCACGGTCTTCGATCAGGACGGCGCCGACGAAAAGCTGAAAGAATGGATCGGGCGCAACCGCGGCCACCGTCACTTCTTCCTGTTCGAGCACGGCCAGCGCGGCCACATCCAGCAGCTCTTGCCGGTCGAGGCGCAGAGCTCCTTCCGTGTGCTCGACGACCGGAACAACAAGTTCTCCATCGCGCAAGCGGACCTCTGACCGATGGCCGCGGCACCGACGCCGGCCACCGAGGCGCGCCGGGCTCTGTTCGTCGAGCGGGGCGGCGCGCTGCCGGCCGCAGGCACGACGGCGCACGCGCTGCTGGAGGCGATCTGCCTCTCCGGCGAGTTCTTGCCCGAGTTGCTGGGCCACGAAGTCTCGGCGCTGGACGCGCTGGCCGCGGATCCGTGGCTGACCGCGCCCAAGCCGCCCGAGCTCATCGCGCGCGCCGTCGACGACGAGACCGCGGGCGCGACGGACTTTGCGGACTTCAAGCGCCGCCTGCGCCTCGTGCGCCGGCGCGAGGTGCTGCGCATGGGCGTGCGCGAGCTCGGCTGGGGCACGACGGCCGAGGTCGCGCGCGAGCTGGCGGCCTTCGCCGACGCCTGCCTCGACGCCTCGGTGCGCTTCTGTGAAGCCGAGCTGCGCCGGGAGCTCGGCACGCCCGAGGCCGAGGAGCCCGGAGGGGAAGCCCCTCGCTTCGTCGTCATGGGCATGGGCAAGCTCGGCGGCGAGGAGCTGAACTTCTCGTCCGACGTCGACGTCTGCTACTTCTACTCGACGGACGCCGGGCGGGTGGTCGACGCGCGCGGACGCGAGGTGACGCTGCACCACTACTACTCGGAGCTCTCGCGCCGCGTGACGGCCGCGCTGGACGACCTGACGGGCGAGGGCATCGTGTTCCGCGTCGACCTGCGCCTGCGTCCCGAGAGCCGCAACGGCCCGATGTGCAACTCGCTCGCGGCCGCGGAGGCGTACTACGAGACGTTCGGCCGGACGTGGGAGCGGCAGGCGTGGCTGCGCGCGCGCCCGTGCGCGGGAGACCTGGCGCTCGGGTGGGAGCTGCTGGCGATGCTCGAGCCGTTCGTCTACCCGCGCAGCGCGGGCCCCGGCATGCTCGACGACGTGCGCGCGCTGCGGGCCCAGTTTCGCGATCCGGCGGACGCGGGCGCCGGCCTCGAAAAGGGCTTCGACGTGAAGCTGGGCGGCGGAGGCATCCGCGACGTCGAGCTGGTCGTGCAGACGCTGCAGCTGCTGCACGGCGGCAAGCGCCGCGACATCCGCGAGCGCAACACGCCGCGCGCGCTGCCCAGGCTGGTCGTCGCCGGCCTGCTGACCGATCGCGAGGCGCGGACGCTGGCCGACGCGTATCGGTTCTGGCGGCAGCTCGAGCACCGCGTGATGGTGGCCACGGGCGCGCAGAGCCACCGGCTGCCGGCCGACGACGCGGGCCGCGCGGCGTTGGGCGCCGGGCTGGGCTTTTCGTCGCTGCAGGAGTTCGACGCGACGATCGCGCGCGAGCGTCGCGCGGTCGAGGCGATCGCGGCCTCGTTCGCCGACGAGGCGCAGGGGCCGCTCGAAGAAGCGGCGCGCCTTTTGAACCCGCTGCTCGAGCGCGAGACGCTGGAGCGCCTCCTGGCCGAGCACGGCGTGCGCGAGCCCGACGTCGCCGCCGACGCCATCGACGTCTCACGAGCGCGCATGCCGGCGGCCTTCGTCGCCGAGGCGCTGGCGTCTCCCGACCCCGATCGCGCGCTCGCCCACTTCCGCGACGTCGCGCTCAACGGCTCGCCGGCGCTGCTGGCGTTGCTGCGGGGCTCGCCGCAGCTCTTGCGCGTGCTGGGCGCCATGTTCGGCACGAGCGATCGCCTTTCGGACCTCCTCGTTCGCCACCCGGCGATGTGGGAGCCGCTGCTCACCGGCATGGGCGTGCGGCTGCGCACCGCCGACGAGCTGCGCGCGTCGCTGGCGACGGAGCTGGCGCTCGACGACGAGGACGACGCGGACGCCCGTGAAGAGAACGCGCTGCGCGCCGTTCGGCGCTTCCAGGCCCAGGAGATCCTGCGCATCGGCATGCACGACGTCGCGGGCAGCCTGGACGCGAGCGAAGTCACGGCGCAATTGTCGTTGCTGGCCGAGGTGTGCGTGGGCGCGGCCATCGAGCTGGTGTGGCCCGCGCTGATCCGCCGCCTCGGCACGCCGCAGACGGGGCTCACGGTGCTGGCGCTCGGCAGCCTGGGCGCGCGCGAGATGCGCTACGGTTCCGATCTGGATCTGGTCTTCTTCTACGGGCAGCCGGGCGAGGAGGAAGGGGAGAGCACGAAGGGCATCGGCCACCAGGAGTGGTTCGGACGCGCCTCGCAGCGCGTGATCGGCGCGCTGGAGACGATGCTCGAGGAAGGGCGCCTCTACCACGTCGACACGGGGCTGCGGCCCTCGGGCGCGCAGGGCCTGCTGGTGACCTCGGCCGGCTCGTTCGCGCGCTACCACGAGCGCGAGGCGGCCGGGTGGGAGCGCGTCGCGCTGATGCGCGGCCGCGTGATCTACTCGACCGAGGCGCCCGAACGGCGCGCGGCGCAAGCAACAATCGGAGAGATGCTGCGTTCGGTCGCCTTCGACCGCCGCTTCGACGAGCCGCGGTTTTGCGCCGAGATGCGGGACATGCGCGTCCGCATCGAGAAGCAGCGCGGCCGCGTGCCCGAAGGCTCGCGCCACATCCGGTTCGATCAGGGCGGCGTCATGGACATCGAGTTCCTCGTGGCGCTCGGTCAGCTGCAGAACCGGGAGGATCCGGCGGTGCGCACGACGGTCACGGGGGACGTCATCGACAGGTTGGTCGCGCTGGGCTGGCCGCCGTCGCTGCGCGACGACCACGTGTTCTTGAAGCGCGTCGCCTTGCGCCTGCGCCTCATGCACGATCGCCCGCAGGACGTCGTGAGCCCGCGCGATCTGCCGCCGCTCGCGCGCACGTTTGGGGTGTTGCCCGAGCGCCTCGCGAGCCAGATCGACGCGGCGATGGCGCGCGTGCGGGCTCTCTTCACCGAGCGGTTCGGCGGGGGAGCATGAGCGGCGCAGAGGAACAGCCGGCGGCCGGCGAAGGGCGAGAGCGCCGGCCGGCCGTGTTCCGGCGAGGCGCGCTCGAGACGCGAACGACCAGCGCCAATCAGTGAAAGTCGTGTGAGATGTCGATCGCCGCGGGGCGGCCGCCGATGGGCGTGAACCCGTCGGCCTTGACGGCGACGATGCCGCGCTGGTTCTGCACGACGCCCTCGATGATCATCGCGTTCGTCCCCACGATGACGTCGCGATCGCGCGCGAACTGCTGGGGCGTGACGATGGCGTTCGCGAAGCCGGTCTCGTCCTCGATCGTGATGAAGACGAAGCCCTTCGCCGTCTCGGGGTGCTGGCGCACGATGACGACGCCGCCCACGCGCGCGCGCCGGCCGTCGGGCACGTCGAGGAGCTCGGCGGCCGTCAGCACGCCGGCGCGCCGCAGGTCGTCTCGCGAGAACGTCATGGGGTGGGGGCCGGTCGTCACGCCCGTGCCGTGGAAGTCGGCAGACAGCTCCTCGGCGTCGCTCATCTCGGGCAGCGGCGAATCGCCGTCCGCTTCGACCTTCGCGAACAGCTCGCCCGAGCGCCCGAGCGCCTCGACCTGCCACAGCGCTTGCCGCCGCGTGCCGCCCAGCGCGCCGAACGCGCCGATGTCGGCCAGACGCGCGAGCTCGTCGGGGCTGGCGCCCACGCGGACCTCGAAGTCGGCGAGCGACGTGAACGCCCGCTCGGCGCGCGCCGCCTCGATGCGCTTGCCCGTCGCTTCGTGGAAGCCGCGCGCGTAGCGAAAGCCCAAGCGTACACCCAGCCCGCCGCGCGGCGTCCGCTCGAGATCGCACAGCCACCCCGAGCGCGTCACGTCGATGGGCCGCACCTCGACGCCGTGGCGGGCGGCGTCCGTGACCAAGGTCGCCGGGTGATAAAAGCCCATGGGCCAGTTGTTGAGCAGCGCGCACAGGAACGCCGCCGGGTGGTGCGCCTTCAGGTAGACCGACGCGTACGCCAAGAGCGCGAACGACGCCGCGTGCGACTCGGGAAAACCGTAGAGCGCGAACGACTTGATGCCCTGGACGATCTCGTCCTGCGCCGCGCCCTTGATGCCGCGCGCGTTCATGCCGGCGCGCAGATCGCCCTCGATGGAGTTCATGCGCTGCTGCGAGCGCTTGAAGCCCATCGCGCGCCGCAGCTCGTCGGCCTGGCCGCCCGAGAAGCCCGCCGCGACCATCGCCATGCGGATGAGCTGCTCTTGAAACAGCGGGATGCCCAGCGTGCGCGCGAGGATGGGCTCGAGCGACGGGTGAGGGTAGGTGACCTTCTGCTCGCCCGTGCGCCGCAGAAGGTACGGGTTCAGCATCTTGCCCACGATGGGGCCGGGCCGGATGATCGCGACCTCGACGACCAGGTCGTAGAAGCACTTCGGCTTCATGCGCGGCAGGGTGGCCATCTGCGCGCGCGACTCGACCTGGAACGTGCCCACCGTGTCGGCCGCCTGGAGCATGGCGTACGACTTCGGATCGTCGGGCGGTAGGCGCGCGTAGTCGATCTTCACGCGCTCGTGCCGCTCGATCATCGGCACGACGTCCTCGAGCACGGCCATCATGCCGAGACCCAGCAGGTCCACCTTCACGAGGCCGAGCTCGGCGCAGTCGTCCTTGTCCCACTGGACCACCACGCGCCCCGGCATGCTCGCGGGCTCGAGCGGCACCACCTGATCCAGCCGGCCCGCCGCGATCACCATGCCGCCCGAGTGCTGGCCGAGGTGTCGCGGCAGATCGAGCAAATGCGTCGCGACCTCGCCGAGGAGCTGCGTGCGCCGATCGCCGCGCGGGAAGCCCGCGAGCTCGATGTAGCGGGCGAGCGGCGTCTCGGGATCGACGATCGAGCCCGGCAGGTGCTTCGTGATGCGCCCGAGCTGATCTTCGGAGAGCCCCAGCGCGCGGCCCACGTCGCGCACGGCCATGCGCGGCCGGTAGGTGATCACGTTCGCCGTCATCGCGGCGCCGCGCGCCCCGTACTTCGCGTAGACGTGCTGGATGACGCTCTCTCGTCTGTCGCCCGACGGGAGATCGAGATCGATGTCGGGCATGCGATCGGCGGCGTTCGTGGCGGATTCGACGCGCTCTTCGGAGAGGAAGCGCTCGAACAGCAGATCCATGCGCACGGGATCGACGGCCGTGATGCCGAGGAGGTAGCAGACGGCCGAGTTCGCCGCCGAGCCGCGCCCCTGGATCATGATGCCGCGCGCGCGCGCGAACTGGACGACGTCCCACACGACGAGGAAGTACCCGGCCAGGCGCAGGCGCTCGATGATGCCCAGCTCGCGGCGCATCTGCGCGCGCACCTTGGGCAGCAGCGGATCGCCCGGGTCGTAGAGTCGGGAAATGCCGGCCTCCGACAGCTTCACGAGGTAGCTCTGCTCGGTCTCGCCGGGCGGCACGGGGAAGGTGGGGAACGAATAGCCGAGATCGGCCAGCGTGAAGGCGCAGCGCTCGGCGATGGCGCGCGTCGCGCGCACGGCGGCCGGCAGGTCGCGGAAGAGGGCGCGCATCTCGGCGGCGGGCTTGAGCCAGCGCTCGGCGTTCATCGGCAGGCGACGGCCGATCTCGTCGACGGTCGCGCGGTGGCGCGCGCACGTGAGCACGTCGTGGAGGACGCGCTTGCCAGCAGTGGCGTACCGGACGTCGTTCGTCGCGACGAGCCCCACGCCCGCGATCTGAGCCTGCGCCGTCGTTGCCCGCATGCGGCGCGCCTCGTCGGCGTCCAGGTGGCGCTGCACCTCGAGGAAGACGTTGCGCGCGCCGAACGCGGCGCAGAGGTCGGGGAGATCGGCGCGTGCGTTCGGTCCAGCGAGCGCGACCAGGCCGTGGCCGTGCTCGGCCAGCAGCGCGTGCGTCGCGAGCGGGCCCTGGTCCTTGCGCCGCCCGTCCCAGGCGCGCGTCAGCAGCCGGCAGAGGTTCTGGTAGCCGCGCCGATCTTCCACGAGGAGCAGCACGGGGGGCGAACCGTTTGATGCGCCGGGCTCCGAGAGAGAGAGCTCCGCGCCGACGATCGGGCGAATCCCGGCCTTCTGCGCGGCTGCGAAGAAGCGCGGCGCGCCGTAGACGCCGTTCGGATCGCCGAGCGCGAGCGCGTCGTACCCGCCGTCCGCCGCCGCCGCGACCAGCTCCTCAGGCAACGAAGCGCCGTCGAGAAAACTGAAAGCCGAGCGACAGCGCAGCTCGACGTAGTCGGATCTCTGCTCCACGCGCGCCTCAGTCGTAATAACCGTCGAGGAACCAGCGACCGTCGCGCTCGTCCTGGTGGACGCGGTAGACGGCGCCATCGGACGCGTGCACGTCCCAGTACGCGCGCGCGAAGCTTTCTTCTCGCCACCACTCGCCCGACGCACGATACGGCCCCGCGGCGACCAGCACGCGCGCCGTCGTGTCGCGCCCGCGCAGCGCGACGGGTCCGGCGCGGCCCATGAGCACCTCGATCTCCTGTGCGGGGCGCAGCCGCCGGATCGACAGCGGCGCCACGGCGTCGACGACGTCGTTGGCGGCGTCGCCCGGCTTTGCGGGGTCGCGCGCGACGGTCGGCAGGAGCGGCGGCCCCTCGCCGCCTATGGCGGCGCTTCGGGACGGACGGCCAACCGTGCCATCCGCGCCTCCCTCGGTGAGGGCATACGGCGCGACGCGCACGGCCTCTTCGCGCCAGGTGTCCTCGAGCGCAGGTGCGCCGACGTTCTCGGGGCCCACCAGCGCCGCGAGGCGCGCGATCGTCGCCGCGAGGCGATCGGGCGCCGGCCCCGCGGGGCGTAGGATGTCGAGCTGGGTCGGGCGCACGCGCGCGGGCAGCGCGATGATGCGCGCGCCGACGATGGCCGCGTCGGGCGGCCGGCGCCCGAGGTCGAGGCGCATCAGCTGGATCAGCGTCGCGGCGTCGCGCGTGGGCGCGGCGATGGGCACGGACCGCACGTCGAGCCCACGCGGGTCCAGCGCGAGGCGCAGCGTGAGCCCCGCGCACGCGAGGCTGCGCGCCGCCAGCCGCGCCAGCGCCCGATCGACGAGGCCCCGCAGCACGAAGGTCAGCGGCTCGAGCTCGTAGACGGGGTAGTCGAGATCGACGGCCTCCTCGAGCGCGTCCGCGGGGAGCTGCGGCACGAAGGGCTCGTCGTCGGACGTCTCTTCGCCGCGCGCGAGGCGGCACACGCGAGCGCCCGGTTCACCGAGGCGCAGCACGACGGCGTCTGTCGGCAGCGCCGCCACCTGCGCGCCCGTGCGCGTGCCCCAGCGCCGGAACGCCGCGCGCAGCCCGGCGTCGGGCGTCAGCAGCTCGACGGGGACACCAGCGAAGAACGCGCGCGCCCCCGCGGCGCCCGCGGGCACGACCGCCTGCTCGCGCGCCCGGGTCGCGACGCGCGCCGTGCCCTTGGCGCCTGCGATCGCGACGCGCGCCTCGAGCCCCAGCCGCGCCGCCTGCGCCTGCACGACCTGGGTGATGGCTGCCTCGCCTTGTGGGTAGAGGCGCCCCAGATCCTCCACTTCGAAGAACACGCGCTCGGGCTCGCGGTCGACGCGCGGCGCGAACGCATACCCCACGTCCGCGAGCGCGCTCTCGGCCGCCTCGAGATCGGCTGGCGACGCCTCGAGCAGCTGGACGCCCGGGCTCATGGCCTCGGCCTGCGCGGCCGTCATGCCGAGGGCCACGCCCGCGCGGCGTGCTTCCGCAGAAATCTCCACGACGCGCGGGCGGCCCGCGGACTTCTTGCCGCGCTCCTTCTGCGCCGGCGCGCTCGCGAGCAGCACCGCCGGCACGCCGCGCAGCTCGGGCGCGCGCCGCAGCACCGCCTGCAGCGCTAGCGAGGGCACGTAAACGCAAGCCAGGCGCATGGCGCGTGGTGCTCCCCCGTGTCGTTGGCGCTGCGCCCGGCGCGGCGCAGGCATTCCGCCTTCACGCGCGCGCCACCCAGCAGCGGCGGATGTCCCCGGTCCGAGTCCACCTCGAAAAAGCGCGGCGTCGCCGCCTGCAGCTCGACGGCGGCCGCCGCGAAGGCGCCCACGGCGCGCGCCGGCGTCGAGACGAGCACGGTCGTGCCCTGGCGCTCGGCGCCGTGCTTGAGCCGCACCCACGCGGCCGTCGGAACGCGCGGCCTTTCGTCGCCGAGATCCAGCGCCAGCACGTCGAAGCCGCCCGCGGCCACCACGAGATCAGCGGCCTTCAGCGCCTCGGCGGCCGTGCACCGGATCCACAGCAGGCGGGGCAGGGGCACGCCGATGGCCGCCGCCGTGCGCGGATCCAGCGCGCCGCCCGTGTCGACCAGCGCCGTCGCCTCGCCCGCGCGCGCCGCCCGCGCGAGCGCCGCCAGCATCACCGACGTCCGCCCCGAAGATCGCCTGCCCGAAAGCTCGCTCAGCGCGCCCCGCGGCCAGCCGCCGCCGAGCAGCGCGTCCAGCGCGGGAAGCCCGCTCGATCGCTGGCCGCGACGCTCTTCGAGCCGCTGCGCCGTGACCAGCTTGGACGCGAGCTCCGGGGCGAGTTCGAGGGCGCGCAACACACGTCCAAGGCTGTCACTGAACGGATATTCAGGTCAAGAAGATCCATCCGAATCCGGTTCCGGCCGACGTCGCGATTGGCCGATTGCCCGGTTGCGCGCGGCCTGCCGGTTGCCCGAACCTGCGGGCATGAAGCTCGTCGCCGCGCTCGCCCTTCTGCTGGTCGCCTGCGGAGGCTCGTCGTCGACCTCCGACGCCGGTGCGTCCATTTCCTTTTGTCCCCAGCACCGCGTCGAAGGCTTCGAGTGCCCGGCTTCCTCCGACGCCGGCGCCGTCCTCATGAAGAACGGCTACCGCTGCGCCTCGTGCCAGGGCGTCGACGAGACGGGGCACCCCACCGAAAAGCCCGTGGGCTGCAAGACCGTCGCCGGCAACGACCTCTGCGTCGCCGACTGCGGCGAGTGCTCATAGCCCGAGCGGGGCCAGATCCGGAGCGACCCACTCGGCGCGCGCGCGCGGCGACATCAAGAGCTCCTTCGACCAGAACGAGAGCAGCACGCGGCTGGACCCGAGCGGCCCCGCGAGAAGCGTCTCGATGCGTCGCTCGAGCGGTACCTCTGGCGCGCAGGACGACAGGCCCTCGGCGAGCAGCCGCACGAACGCCGCCGTGATCGTCTCATGGTAGCCGCTCGTGGCCGAGTTCACCGTCCCGTGTGCGTCGTTGAGCCGCCGGATCTCCTCGCGCAGCCGCACGAGCGCCTCGGCCGCGCCGTGCTCGTGCACGTACCAGGCGCCTACGGTCAGATGCGCCGCGTGCGTCCACTCGGCGTGCGTCAGCGTGCGCGCGCGGAACGCCGCGACGACCTCGCTCGGCGACGCGGGGGTCATTGGCCGCAACCGTAACAGCGTGCAGCCGCTAGTGCGACGGATACTCGATGAGCAGCGTCGCGCGCGGGTTCGTGGGCTCGGTCTTGCCGGGCTCGGGGCTGTCGTCTTCGACCTTGTAGACCTTGAACGAGACGATCGCGTCTTCCTTGCGCCCCGTGCGCTCGGGGTAGCGCTGCACCCACTCGAGGAACGCCTGGTTGTACTGCGGGTACCACGGCAGACGCGTCACGTATTGATAGAAGAGCCAGCTCGGCCCCATGCCCGGCGGGATGCTCGCGCCCGGCATCGGGTACTTGGGGTTCGCCCACTCGTTCCAGGGGTCGACGTGCCGACCGTCGGCGGTGACGGCGTCCACGGCGATGTTCAGGTCCGTCTTGCTCACGTCGGGCGCGAACATCGACCAGCCCTGGAACAGGTTCAGGTACGTCACGGCCGCGGCGACGGGCGGGGCGTTGTGGTGGTCCCACACGGAGTGGGCCATCCAGTTCTCGTCGAGGAGCTGGTTCGCGGCCACGAAGATGAACAGCGCGCAGGTCGCCTCGCGCAGCACGGGCACGCGGCGCAGGACGGCGCTGATCGCCAGCCCGGGCGGCGCGCGGCGAATCGTACGGCCGAGCGAGAACCAGCGGCGCGCGCGGAACACCAGCGCGTCGGCGCGCGCGACGAACCCGCGCGACCAGCGAACCCGGGCCGCCCCGCGCCGCCACCAGCGCTCGAGCGCGTCCCAGTCGTCGCCGTGCAGGAAGTTCGGCGTGTACGCGATCATCGCGGGCACGAAGTTGCCGAGGTTCATGAAGAGCCCGAAGCCCGCGTGCAGCATGATGACGAAGGCGATGGCGATCCGGCGCGTGTAGCGCGTCGCGAACGGGCAGACCAGCAGCCACGGCAGCGACCACTCGACGCCGAGCGCGCTCCAGCTCATGACGCGCGAGAGGCCGGGCGTCATGCGCGCGCGCAGCCACAGCGCCAGCGGCGTCGCGAGCCGGTCCAGGTGCAGCACGTAGTGAACGGCCGTGCCTTCGCGCCACGTCGCGCCGTTCTTGTGGACGGCGTTGAAGAAGTAGATGAACGCCAGCTGGCAGGTGAGGGCGAGGACGCCGAGCGACACGACGCGCGGGCGCGGCGCGCCGCGCGCCACCAGGGCGTCGACGGAGAAGCGCCGCCCCGTGGGCAGGAACACCGTCCAGATCGCGAGCAACCCGAGCACGACGTCGCCGCCGTTGTCGAAGATCAGCAGGCGGCCGTGCAGCGACAGCACGCAGGCCAGGCTGGCCACCTGCGCGAGGCGCGTGCGCACACCGAAGAGCAGGGCCGCGTACACCACCGCGCAGATCGCGAAGCCGATCGTCGCCTCGTACGTGTACGAGAGCATGTTGAACGGCGTGATCACGTGCGCGAAGGGCGGCCGCCACAGCTGCGTGTGGTTCGGCACGAGCCCGTCGTTCGTGTACCAGCTGCCAATTTGCACCCAGCGCTTGATCAGGTCGAGCAGCAGGACGCTCGCGAGCGAGATGCGTCCCGCGGCGAGGCTGCGCGGATCGATCGTGAGGTAGGCCGCGACGAAGCGCGCGCGGACCTGACGAGCGACGCGGGCCGCGAGCGGGTGGGGGCGGGGGAGCGTCGCGGGCGCGACGGCGGCCCTGACCGGGAGCGTGCTGTGCACGAATTTCGGACATGCACGAACGGCACCAGCCGCTCCGACGCGTGGCGCGGCCTAGGTCCCGCGACCGAACCGCGACGGCCGTGTCATGCCGCGGCCCGAAAATGTCAGCGTTCGAACGCGCCGATGTCGGGCAGCGCGTCGCGCGGCTTGCCGTCGAAGTCGACCTTCGGCGCGCCCACGGGCGTGCCCGCGTTGACGCAGGGCGAGCCGGCGCCCAGGTGGTAGTCCCCGGCGCCCGCGCCCGCAACGAAGCCCGAGGGCGCGCTGATGTTCCCCGACGAGCCGGGGAACGCGTTGATGGCTGCCAGCGACGGGGGCGGCGTCAGTCCGGGGCGCTGATAAAGCGTGACCGGGCCCGCGGGCGCGGCGTTGGGGTCTAGGTTGTTGTGCTCGAACAGGCGCGGCGTCGTGCCGGCGTTCGTCTCGAGGAAGTCGATGCGGCCCTGCGCGCACGGACCGACGCGCAGGATGTTGTTGCGGAAGATGCCGCGGATCGCCGCCGTCGGCCCCGTGCTGAGCCCGAGCGACACCGCCGTGGCCTGGCACTGCCCGCCGCCGGCGGTGTCGATCGTGTTGGAGCCGAGCTCGACGTCGGGCCCGCCGTGCGACACCAGGACGCGCACGCCGTACGTTTCGGGCGTGGACGCGGCGCCGTCGCACGCGGCGCCGCGCAGGACGTTGTTCTCGACGCGGGCGCCCGAATTCTCGGTGAGCACGCTCGTCGTCGTCTTGGTCCCGCACCCGCCCGTGATCGCGTTCCGTTCCACGACGGAGCGCGCCCCGCGCAGCGACAGCGCGACCACCGCCACGCCGTTGCCGCCGACGAGCGTGTTGCGCGTGATGCGGCCGCACCCATCGTCGCAGGAGAGGGCGAAGGTCTGCGCGGGGCGTCCCACGGGCGATCCCTGGATGAGCGTGTTGCCGAGCACCGCGCAGCGGCTCGCGCCCGTGTTGTCGGAGCCGCAGAACACGCCGTAGGCCGAGCCCGGCACGCCGATCGTTCCCGTCGTGATCTTCGCGTTGCCGTCGATCACGGGGTGACACGCGCCGATGGAGTTGATGCCCGCTGCGCGCGCCGTGGGCCCGCCGGCCTCGCCGACGACGCTGGCGTTGTCGACGATCCACGGCGCCGCGTCCGCGCACGCGAGCAGCGAGATCCCGAGGGCCTGCATCGTGCCGCCGTCGGCCGCGATGGCGTTGCCGCGGAGCACGGTGCCCCTCGCGTCTCCCGCGATGCGCACGCCCGCCGCCATCGCGCTCGACGTCCCGCAGATGGCATTGCGCTCGACGAGCGCGCCGGGCGAGGAGGCGAGATCGACGGCCACCGCCTCGGCGACGCTGTCGGGGCCGCCGCCCGGGCTGTTCTGCGAACGGCCGTGGATGCCGAGGCTCATCGACCCACAGGCCGCGGTGCAGCGGCCCGACGTCGGATCGATCGACGCGCAGTTGTCGCGGATCGTCGGCTTCGAGCCCACCGAGTGGACGCCGCTCGCCGCGGCGCTGCCCGCGCCGCCGAAGATCGCCGAGCGCGTGATCAGCGCTTCGGCGCCGTTGATGAGGTTCACGCCGTAGCTGGTCATCGCGTTCGGCGCGTCGTCGATGACGACGTTCGAGATCTGGACCTGCTTGGCGCCCGAGACCGTGATGGCGGAGATGGTCGCCGCCGCCGCGGGCCCGCCCCCGAGGCTCACGCGCTGCACGCGCACGCCGTCCAGCGTCGTGGGGGTCGTCACCGTGGCGGGGAACACCACGCCCGCCGCCGCGCGCGGCGCGATCGCAACGGTGAGGTTCGGCAGCCCGTTCGCGCCGAACGAACAGCGCGTCCACGTCGTCGCCTCGTAGTTGCCGAACACGGAGACGCCGTTCGCCATCGTGAGCGGGTTGGCCTCTGACGCCGTATACGTGTTGAACGCGCCGCACGTGTCACCGCCGGCGACGCACACGTTCTTGGGGCGATTGAGCGCGCCCGCCGCGTAGTCGATGGCCGCCTGGATCGTCCGGAACGGCCGATTCGCGGTGCCGGTCCCTTGATCGTCGCCGTTCGGCGCGACGTGCACGCAGAACCCGTCGCACCCGTCGTCGGCGAGGCCGTTGCAGTCGTCGTCCTTCCCGTCGCCGCACGTCTCGGCGGGCGCGGGCGCTCCTGGTTTGCAGAGACCCAGCGCGCCGTCAGCGCAGGCGGCGACCGTGCGCGCACACGCGCCGACGCCGCACGTGATCGAGCCGAGGTCGTCGTCGGCGAGGCCGTCGCAGTCGTCGTCGAGACCGTTGCACGCCTCGCCCGAAGGGAGCACCTGCTTCGTGCAGACGTTCTGCCAGACGCCTCCCTCGCAGACGTCGACGCCGGCGCGGCACTCGCCGACGCCGGCCGTCGCGGGGGCGCCCTCGTAGCAGACGCGCGTCCCGGCGCTTCCGATCGCGGGATTGTCGTCGTCGCAGTCCGGGCCGGCGCAGCCCGCGCCCACGCCGAAGCCGTCGCCGTCAGCGTCCGCGCAGTTGGGGCAGGCGACGGCGCAGCGGCCGGTCCGGCAGTCCCGCGCGCCGCACGGAGGGGCGCCGCGCGATGCCGCGCAGTCGGTCGCCTTGGTGCACGCCGGGGGAGCAGCGTCCTCACCTTGGCCGCCGTCGTCGCCCCCGGTCGTGCCGGCGTTGCCCGCCGACGAGCCGGCGTTGCCCGCGTCTCCGGGCGTGAACGTTCCCCCGAACCCGCCGGCGCCCGCGAGCGGGCCGGCATCACCGTGGTAGAGGGGGTTGGGGCGGCTGCAGGCGAGCGGCACCGAGCCGGCGACGATCAGGAGGCCGCCGGCGAAGCAGACCGCCGCCAGGCCCGGCATCCTCAGCGCTCGCTCTGACCAACGCGCGCTCATTCCGGACCCATCGTAACAGCCCGCTCGGCCTCGTGTACAATGCCCACATGTCCGACGCGTCCGCGTTGCGCGGCGCCTGCAGAAGGGTCGCGCACGCTGTCGTCATCCCCTGGGCCTTGGCGCTCGCGATCTTCGCCGCGGGCGCGGCGCGGGCCGAGGAGGCGCCCGCGGGAAGGCAGCGCGTCGCCGTCGTGCGGCTCGCGTTCGAAGGCGCCGTGCCCGAAGCAGGCCGCGAGCTGTTCGCGCAGCGCCTCGTCGAAGGGCTCGCGGCCGCTCGCTTCGAGGTCATGACGGGCGCGATGGTGAAGGAGCGCCTCGCGGCCGCGGGGCTCGCCGCCGACGCGTGCTCGGGCGGCAGCTGCACGGGCCGCGCGGCCAGCGCGCTCGGCGTCGCGTTCCTCGTCTACGCGTCCGTCACCGAGCACGACAAGACCTACGACGTCACGCTCGATCTCGTGAACGGCAAGAGCGGCGTCACGATCGGCACGAACCGCGAGCGCTGCGAAATTTGCGGCGTCGAGGAGGCCAGCGAGAAGGTCGGGCTGGCGGCTTCGGCGCTGCGCGCGCGCCTCGAGGCGCTGGCCAACACGCCCGCGCGCTTCATCATCCGCTCGCGCCCCGCGGGCGCCCGCGTCACGCTCGACGGCGAGGCCATCGGCCGGACGCCCGTCGATCGCGAGCTTCCGCCGGGCGTGCACAAGCTCGAGCTCCAGGCCGACGGCTTCGATCCGCTCGAGCGCACGCTGACCGCGGTCAACGGCGTCGACGAGACGCTCGACCTCGACCTCGTCGTCCTGCCGTCGAAGCTGCCGCTGCGGGCCATGGGCTGGACCGCGCTGGCCGTCGGCGTCGCGGCCCTCGCCGGGGCGGCGTGGGCCGAATCCATCGACGGGCAGGAGCTTCCTTGCACGGCGGCCGAGCGCGACGCGTTCGGACACTGTCCGAACGTCCGCAACACGCGCGTGCTCGGCGCCGTCCTCGCGGGCGTAGGCGCCGCCTCGGCGACCCTGGGCGGCGTCTGGCTCTACATCGCGGGCTTCGGCATGCCGCGCGCGACCGAGGGCGCTGCCCCCGCGACGGCGAGCCTCGGCGTCTCGGGACGCTTCTGACGCCGGTCCCTTGCCGTCCTACTTGCCGATCTTGGCGCGCACGCGCTCGAGGCGGCTCTTGATGGCGGCGTCGCGCGGCGCGAGGGCGGCCGCCTTCTCGTAGCTCGCGAGCGCCTCGTCGTAGCGCAGGAGCTTGAAATAGGCGTCGCCCGTCGCGACGAGGTACTTGGGATTCTTGGGCGCGAGGCGCGCCGCGCGGCGCGCGTAGTCGAGCGCCTCGCTGTAGCGCGCACGTTCGAACGCGACGTCGGCGAGGCCGCCCACGGCGGTGGCGTTCGTCGAGTCGGCGCGCACGGCCTTGGTGTACGCCTCCTCGGCCTCGGAGAGCCGCCCGCGCGCCATCGCCGCCGCACCCGCCTCGGTGGCGCGCCTCGACGCGGGCACGTCGCGCGGGGCCGCGTCGGCCTCGTGGCTCTCGTCGCGGCGCTTGTTCTTGGCGGCGGCAGCGCCGTTCGGATCCGCCACCGTCACGGCGGCAGGGGCGGGCGCCGCTGGAGGTTCCTGGGCGCGCGTGCGCGCTTCGGCGTCGTGCGGATCCAGCTCGCTCACGAAGGCGTAGAGGGGCCGCGCCTCGGCGGCGCGGCCCGCGCCCCAGGCCTCGTTCGCGCGCGCACGCAAGGCGTCGGCCAGCCGCGCGGCCTGCGCGCCCCCCGGATCCAGCGCGGCGAGCGTCTTGAGCGACAGGCGCGCCTCCGACAGCCGCCCGCGGGTCGCCGCGAGGAACACGCCCGCCGCCGTCTCCTTGGCCTCGTCGGCGGGCGTGGCCGCCGGCGCCGGAGAAGTCGCCGCCGCGCGCTTCTCGTCGCGAGGCC
>DASZUD010000048.1:0-18012 GCA_035548155.1 Polyangia bacterium | reverse complement strand
GTCTTACCGGCCGTCCTGCGCGTCAACGCGCGCGCGCTCGCGGCCCGGGCGCCTGATTCGCCCGCGCTGCCGCGCCTGCGCGAGGTGGCCGCGCTGGTCACGGGCCGCGCCGGCGCCAGCATCGACGACGGCGTCGCGTGGATCGCCGAGCTGGTAGCCGCACTGGAGGTCCCGGGCCTCACGCGACACGGCCTGACGCCCGCGCGCGTCCCAGAGCTCGTCTCCAAGGCGCGCGTCGCCAGCAGCATGAAGGGCAACCCGCTGCCCCTCACCGACGAGGAGCTCACGGAGATAGCCAGCAATTCTCTGTAGATGCGCCGGCGCGCCTACCGCGCCGGCTCGACCTTGACGTCGGTCTTCACCGACTGCGCGATGAAGCAGCCCTTGTGCGCGGCCTCGTGCAGCTCATGCTCCTCCTCGGGCGTGGGGCGCTTCTCGCCGCCGTAGACGACCTTCGGCCGCAGCACGACCGTGCTGATCCACGGCGTGCCCTCGGCGCTCTTCGTCATCGTTCCGACGGCGTCGTCCTCGTAGCTCGAGACGACGAAGCCCTTCCGCCACGCGACATAGACGAACGTCAGCATGTGGCAGCTCGACAGCGCCGCGACGAACGCCTCTTCGGGATCGACGTACGCCGGGTTCGACATCGGCGGGGGCACGACCGCCGGCGACGCCGACGCTTGCACGGTCAGACCGCCGTCGAAGGTCCAGCTGTGCTCGCGCGTGAAGCGCCCGCGCGCGTAGTCGCCGTCGGACTTCCACTTGATGGTCGCTCTGTGCTCGGACATGGGCAGTAAGCTTACCCCCATGACCGCGCCCGCACCGCTCACCTTCATCGTCGCCGTCGCCCGCAACGGCGTCATGGGCAAGGACGGGCAGCTCCCCTGGGATCTGCCCGAGGACCGCGCGTTCTTCCGCGACCAGACGATGGGCCACGCGATCATCATGGGCCGCCGCACCTGGGACGAGCGCGGCGCGCCCCTGCCCGGCCGGCGCAACATCGTGGTCTCGCGCACCGGCAACGTCAGCGGCACGGGGCGCGACGTCGTGCGCACGATCGAGCAGGCGATCTCGCTCGCGCGTGAGACCGATCGCTCCCCGTTCGTCGTGGGAGGCGCCGAGATCTTCCGCCTGGCGATGCCCTACGCGACGCGCGTGCTCCTGACCGAGATCGACTTCGACGCCGACGGCGACACGTTCTTCACGCCGCTCGATCCGGCGCAATGGGAAGCGACCTCTCGCCGGCGCGGCGATCGCGCGACGTACGTCACCTACGACCGACGGGCAAACTCACGCTGACAACCTCGAGCGCGCGCGCCCGACAGGCGGGGCGCGCCGACGGTCCTGCGTCGAGCATCCCTTGGCCAGCTCGACGAAGATCTGTCGGTCAGCCGACGGCTCGCGCCGCGCTCGACACCTGGCCGCCCGTCGAGCGATTGACCGGCGAGCCAGAAGCGGCTGCTGCGAGTACGCGGCGCTCCCGCAGCAGCAATGGGTCAGACTTCGGCTCTCAGCCGTTCGCCTTCGCGAACGCCTTCATCTGCTCGGCGAGCGCCTGGCAGCCCTCGAGCGGCATGGCGTTGTAGATCGACGCGCGGATGCCGCCGACCGTGCGGTAGCCCTTGAGCGCGACGAGGCCCTTGGCCGCCGCCTCCTTGACCAGCTTGTCCGTCAGCTCTTCGCTGGGCAGGCGGAAGGTCACGTTCATGTGGCTGCGCGCCGCCTTGTCTGCGACCGTGCCCGTGTAGAAGCCGCCCGACGAATCGATGGCGTCGTAGACGACCTGCGCCTTCTGCGCGTTCACCTTCTCGATCGCCGCCAGGCCGCCCTGACGATCCATCCAGCGGAAGTTCTCGAGCAGCATGTAGATGCCGAACGTCGGCGGCGTGTTGAGGCAGCTCTTCGCCTCCGCGTGCGCCTTGAAGCTGAAGATCTTCGCGACGTTCTTCGGGATGCGGTCGTAGAGGTCCTTGCGAACGATCGCCAGCACCGTGCCCGAGGCGCCCAGGTTCTTCTGCGCGCCGGCGTAGATGATCGCCGTGCGGCCCACCGGGTGCGGGCGCGACATCATCTCGGAGCTGGCGTCGACGACGAGGTTCGGGTGCGTCGGCCACTCGGCCAGGCGGTGCCCGTGCACCGTCTCGTTCGAGCAGACGTGCAGGTACGCCGCGTTCGGGTCCGCCGTCCAGCCCGTGGGCGGGCGATCGAAGTTCGTCGACTCGCTGCTGGCGATGACGCGGATCTTGTCGCCGCCGATCGACTTGCCCGTGTCGACCGCCTTCTTCGACCACTCGCCGCCGACGACGTAGTCGGCCGGGCCGTTGAGGAAGTTCATCGGGATCGTCGCGAACAGCTGGGTCGCGCCGCCCTGGAGGAAGAGGATGTCGTGCGTGTCCGGCACGGCCAGCAGCTTCTTGACGAGCGCGATCGCCTCGTCGAGCACGCCGTCGAACTCTTTGCCACGGTGGCTGCACTCGGCGATGCCGAACCCCTTGCCCTGGTAGTCGACGAGGGCCTTGGCCGAGGCCTCGAGCACCTCGAGCGGGAGCATGGCGGGACCGGCGGAGAAGTTGAATACGCGTTTGGTCATGACGGGCAGAGAGTTTCCACCATGGGCCGGCGAGTGCCAACTGGAAACGCATTCGGGCGCGGTGACACGATCGTGACGACCGCAGCGTCAATCACTTGAAGATCGCGGACGTCTTCGCGACGACCTCGCCCTTGTCGTTGACGACGCGCAGCTGGTAGGCCTTTCCGCGCGTGAGGCCCCGGCTCTCGCCGATTGTGAGGGTGCCTTGCAGCGATGGGCTGTCGACGTCGAAAATCGACAGCGAGGTCTCGGCGGCGAGGCGGCCGTCGAGCTCGCCGCTCACGAACTGGAGCTTGAGCGCGACGTTGCCAGTCTTCTTCGGGAAGACGGCGTAGTGGAACGTCCAGGTCTGGCCTTCGTCGCCCGGCGTGCCGGTGAGCTCGGCCACCTGCGCGGCTTTGATCTTCGCGATCGTGTCTTTGTCGTTCGCGCCTTTGGGCAGCGGCCCGCGGGTCAGGACGACCTTGCCGCGGAAGGCCGCGACGACGGCGTCGGGCAACGCGGCCGAGGCCGAGAGCGCGACGGAGAAGAGCAGCGAAGCGATGACGACGGACAGCGGGGCGAACCTGCCGCGACGAGACATCGAGACCTCCGTGCGATGCGTGGGGGGACGCGAGACCTCCTGCTTTTACTGCGCCGGCCTGGCCGCGAGCAAATTGGTTCGACCGAAGGTCGCGAGGTCGTGGTGGCAGGGCGGCGAGGCCGCGACGTGAGCCCGTTGCCGTTTGGCGGACGGGCTCCTAGGCTGGGCGGGTCCATGATCGCCACCACCGCCCTCGCCAAGGAGTACGGCCCGCGCGTCTTGTTCGAAGACGTCTCGCTGCAGCTCAACGCCGGATCGCGCTACGGCCTCGTCGGAGCGAACGGCTCGGGAAAGACCACCTTTCTGAAGGTCCTGGCCGGCGACGAAGAGGCGTCTTCGGGTTCGTTCACGATCCAGAAGGGCGCGCGCGTGGGCGTGCTGCGGCAGGATCGGTTCCTCGACGACGCCGCGATCATCCTGGACCTGGCGATGCGCGGCGACGCCATCGTGTGGAACGCGCTGGCCGAGCAGCACCGCATGACGGCGGAAGGCGGCACGGTCGACGCCGCGCGCATGGCCGACCTCGAGGACATCATCGCCGCGCACGACGGCTACACGCTGGAGGCGCGCGCCAGCGAGGTGCTCGAGGGCCTGGGCATCCCGACGCGCCTCCACCGCTCGCCGCTGTCGACGCTGTCGGGCGGCTTCAAGCTGCGCGTGCTGCTGGCGCAGGTGCTGGTGGGCGGCGTCGACGTGCTGCTGCTCGACGAGCCGACGAACCACCTCGACATCCTCACGATCCGCTGGCTCGAGAAGTTCCTGGCCGGGTACGCGGGCTGCGCCGTCATCATCTCCCACGATCAGCGCTTCCTGGACAACGTGACCAGCCACACGCTGGACGTCGACTACCGGACGATCACGCTCTACACGGGGAACTATTCGCGCGCGGTCGTCGAGAAGGCCGGCGTGCGCGAGCGCGCCCTCGCGACGCGCGAGCGCGCCGAGGCGGAGATCGCGCGCAAGCGGGACTGGGTCGAGCGCTTCGGCGCGAAGAACACGAAGGCCACGCAGGCGGCCAGCCGCGTGAAGCAGATAGAGAGGATCGAGGCCGAGCTCGAGGACCTGGCCGACACGACCCGGCGCACGCCGACGTTCCGCGTGGTGCCCGCGCGGCCGAGCGGCAAGGAGGTGCTGGAGATCGCCGGCGTCGCGAAGGCGTACGGCGAGAAGGTCGTGCTGAAGAACGTGTCGCTCGTCGTGCGCCGCGGGGAGCGCGTCGCGATCATCGGGCCGAACGGCCTCGGCAAGTCGACGCTGATCCGCATCGCCGTCGGCCACACCGACGCCGACGCGGGAAAGACCAAGTGGGGCCACGAGACGAAGGTCGGCTACTTCCCGCAGGATCACAAAGAGCTGCTCGACGATCCGAACGCGACGCCGCTCGGCCTCATCGAGGCGGAGACGCCGTCCGAGGGGCCGACGTTCTGGCGCGGAGAGCTGGGGCGCGTGCTGTTCTCGGGCGAGGACGTCGGCAAGCGCGTCGGGCTGCTCTCGGGCGGCGAGGCAGCGCGCCTCATCTTCGCGCTGATCGCCGTGCAGCAGCCCAACGTGCTGGTGCTCGACGAGCCGACGAACCACCTGGATCTCGAGTCGATCCACGCGCTGGTCGCCGCGCTCAAGACGTACAGCGGCACCGTGGTGTTCGTCTCGCACGATCGCTGGTTCGTGAGCGAGCTCGCGACGCGCGTGGTGGAGGTCACCCCCGACGGCCTGCGCGACTTCGCGGGCACGTACGGCGAGTACCTGGCGAAGCTGGGCGACGACCACCTGGACGGCGACGCCGTGGCGCTGAAGGCGAAGGCCGAGAAGAAGGCGGCGCCCGCCGCCGCGGCCAACGCGACGAAGTCCGACGTCAGCTGGGAGGAGCAGAAGAAGCGACGCAACCGCGTCGCGCAGCTGCCCAAGCTGCGCGACAAGGTGCTGGCGGAGATCGCGGCCGCCGAGGCGCGCAAGGCGGAGATCGAGGCGATCTACGCCGACCCCGGCTTCTTCCAGCGCGCGGGGCACGACGAGATAGACGCGCTCGTGCGCGAGAACGACGCGCTGGGCCCGAAGATCGAGGGCCTCATGGGTGAGTGGGAGGCGCTCGAGAAGGAGCTCGAGGAAGCGGGGGCGAGCGCTTCGTAGGCGAGGCCGCTACTGGGCGCGCACCGCCGGGCTCGTCGTGACGCGGATGCGGCAGAGCTTGTCGTGCGCGGTCATGTAGAGGTACGAACCCGCCTCGCCGGCAGGCGCAGGCCCAAAAGCGACGTTCGCCGTCGGCTCGCCCGTGACGATCGTGCCGAGCAGCTTGCCCGCGGGCGTGAAGACCAGCACGCCGCCCGGGCCACCCGCGAACAGGTTGCCGTGCTCGTCGACCTTGAGGCCGTCGGGCAGGCCCTTCTTGCCCGCCTTCACCATCGCCGTCGCGTCGTAGAACACGCGACCGTTGGCGATGCCGCCCTCGGGCGTGACGTCGTAGGCCATCCAGATCGCGCGGTCGGGGTCCGAGCTCGAGACGTAGAGCACCTTCTCGTCGGGCGAGAAGGCAATTCCGTTCGGGAACGACAGCTCCTTCGTCAGCAGCGTGACCGCGCCGGCCCCGCCGGGCGTCCGGCGGTAGACGCCGCTGAACGGCAGCTCGTGCTTCACCCACGCTGGCGCGCCCTCGAAGCCGTAGGTCGGGTCGGTGAAGTAGACGTCGCCGTTCGAGCGCAAGACCAGATCGTTGGGGCTGTTGAAGCGCTTGCCCTCGAAGGTGTCCGCGATCGTGCGGAACGAGCGATCGGCTTCGAGCATCGCGATGCGCCGGTCGCCGTGCTGGCACATCACCAGGCGCCCTTCACCGTCGAACGCGAGGCCGTTCGCGCCGATGTTCCCCTTGCGCGGCTCCTTGCCCGTGTAGCCGCTCGGCTTCACGAACTCGGTCAGACCCTCGCGCTCGTTCCAGCGGTGGATCACGTTGTTCGGCACGTCGGAGAACAGCAGCGCGCCTCCGCCGTCCGACGTCCACACCGGCCCCTCGGCCCAGGTGAAGCCGCTCGCGAGCAGCTCGATCTTCGCGCCGGGCGGCACCAGCGCGTCGAGCGCGGCGTCGGTCCGCTCGACGGAGCCGCCGTTGACACTGGGGTAAGCGTGCGCGGCCGACGCTTGCGTCGCCGGCGCGGCAGGGGCCGAATGGCACCCCGCGCCGAGCGTGAGAAAGAAAAGGCCGGCGGCGCCGAAAGCAGAGACTGTCTCGCGCGACATACGCTCACTCCTGGGGCTGGTGGTGGTGTCGTTTGCCGATGATGATGGCGCGGCGAATGTAGTCGCCGAGGGCCAGCAAGCCCAGCACGAACGAGAGCAGCGCCAGGCGCCAAGCCACGGCCGCCGGGCCGATGACGATCAGGGCGCTCACGGCGAGGAACTGCGTGACCGTCGCCGCCTTCCCGAACAGGCTCGCGCGGAAGTCGTACCGCAGCCAGCGGCGCAGCGTGCTGCTCACGCGGTAGACCAGCACCATCGGCACCTGCAGCAGCTCGCGCGTCACGATGAGCGCCAGCAGCCCCAGCGGCACGCGCTGCTGAAAGTACAGCGCCGCCAGCACCGCGCCCACGAAGAGCTTGTCGCAGATCGGATCCAGCCACGAGCCCGTGCCCGCCGGGTCGGCGCCGCTGCGCCGGGCGATCCAGCCGTCCAGCACGTCGGTGGCCGCGGCGGCCGCCAGCACCGCGAAGGGCCAGACGAAGTGCGACGGCCCCTGCCCGAGCGCGATCCAGAACAGGCCGCCCAGCGGCAGCCGCGCAAGGCTGAGCGCGTTCGGGACCGTCAGAAATCGTTCGTTCGGGGCGGCCATCGCTCGCGGGTCAGCGTACCATCAGGTCGATAAGCATGAATGACGCCGAAACCAACCCCACCCCGCCCGAAACCAGCGACGAAATCCTGCGCTGCACGGTGCAGGGCGGCGCCGCGCGCGTGGTCGCGGTGACCACGACGGAGGTCGCGCGCGAGGCGATCCGCCGCCACGAGGCGACGGGCGCCGCCGCGGTCGCGCTCGCGCGCGGCGTGACGGCCGGCTTGCTGTTGGCGACGCTGACGAAGGACGACGAGCGCGTCACGCTGCAGCTCATGGGCAACGGCCCGCTGGGCGGCGTCACCGTCGACGCGAACGCCGCCGGCACGGTGCGCGCCTTCGTGAAGGAGCCGCTGGGCGCGCCGCTCGCGCGCATCGATCGCCCGCGCCTCGCGCCGTCGCTGGGCGCGACGGGCGTCGTCAGCGTCATCCGCGACGTGGGCCTGCGGCAGAGCTTCCAGGGCCAGACGAACTTCGTCTCCGGCGAGATCGACGAGGACGTCGAGCAGTACCTGACCGCCAGCGAGCAGATCGACAGCGCGCTCCGTTGCGAGACCGTGCTGGCCGAGGACGGCACGCTGCTCTTCTCGGCGGGCATCCTCGTGCAGGCGCTGCCGGGCGGGCGCGGCGCGCCCATCGTGCAGGCCTCGCGCGAGCGCTTCGCCGCGGGCGCGCTGCGGGCGGCGATCGCAGGCAACGGCGACGTCTTGCGCGATCCGGGCTCGCTCGTCGAGAACGCGCTGGGCGATCAGCTGGGCGTTTGGAACGCGCTCGACGAGCGCCCCGTGCGGTTCTTCTGCCCGTGCACGCGCGAGCGCGCCGGGGCCTCGCTGGCGATGCTGGGCAAGGACGAGCTCGCGTCGATGATCCTCGAAGAGGGCAAGGCCGAGGTCATCTGCAACTTCTGCCGCGCGCGTCACGACTTCACGGAGGCCGACCTCGAGCGCATTCGCCGAGAGCTCCTCGGCTCTTCCGGACCGCCCAGCTGAGCCGACCCGACCCGTCCGGCGTCTCTTTCCTCGCGCAGTCCGACTCAGCCCGCCCATAGCCTGACTTCCAGGAGGCCACCCGTGAAGAATGCCCTCGTCTGCTCGACCCTCGCGCTCGCCCTGACCGCGGGCTTCGCGCCCCGCGCCGCGCGCGCGGCCGTCACGGCGACCTGCTACGCCGACAAGGGCCGCGTCGTCGACGCCGCGCCGCTCAACCTCACGGGGCTGCGCACGACGCAGGAGACGTTGGGCAACCTGAAGTACCTCCAGTACCTGCCCAAGGGTCACGACGCGTCGAAGAAGTGGCCGGTCATCGTGTTCATGCACGGCAGCGGCGAGGCCAGCGACAACGGGCCGATCGCGAACCTCACGAAGCACTCGTTGCCGCGGGTCGTCGAGGATCCGGCGTGGAACTGGCCGTTCATCGTCGTGTCGCCGCAGATCGACAAGACGTCGGGCTGGCTCTCGCACGCGAGCGAGATCGGCGCCGTGCTGGACAAGCTGATCGCGCAGTACGGCGGCGATCCCAACCGCCTCTACCTCACGGGGCTCTCCTACGGTGGCGTCGGCACGTACGCGCTCGGCATCGCGATGGCCGAGCGCTGGGCGGCGCTCATGCCCGTCACGCCGGGCGGCGGGGGCCTCACCAACTGGGATCAGCGCTCGAAGATCGTGAACCTCCCGATCTGGCACTTCCACGGCAAGATCGACAACGAGTACGCGGCCAACGTGACGCGCATCTCCGACCTCGAGGGGTCGGGCGCGTCGAAGTTCTTCCAGTACGACTACGCGTTCACCGACGAGTACAAGGACGTCGTGCCGAAGGAGGCGTTCTCGCAGAAGCACAACTTCGGCACGTACGAGAACATCATGCACGACGTGTGGTACGCGGCGTACGGCACGTTCTGCAACGCGACCGCCGTGCAGGAGGCCGTGAAGACGACGCAGTATCTCTGGCTGCTCTCTCAATCGAAGGACGGATCGGCCTACGTCGATCCGCGTGGCGCGCAGGGCATCGACGGCGGGACGGTCCCCGCGGCCGACGGCGGCGCCACGGACGGCGGGGTCACGGCCGACGCCTCCGGCTCGGGCGGCACCACGGGCGCCGGAGGCACCACCGGCGTCGCGGGCACGACCGGCTCGGGCGGCACGACCGGCGCCGCAGGCACGACCGGCGCCGCAGGCGTCACGGGTTCCGGTGGTGGCCTCGGCTCGACGGGCGCGGCAGGCGGCACGGGCGCCGCAGGCACGACCGGCACCGCGGGTGCGGGCAGCAAGGCCAAGTCCTCCGGTGGCTGCGCCTACGGCCGCGGTTCGTCGTCGGCGATGAGCGTGGTTGCCTTCGCGCTGGTCGCGCTCGCGTTCAGCCGTCGGCGGCGCTAGCCAGGACCGCGCCGGAGCGAGCCCGGCGAGCGCGTCTACCGGTCGGAGGCGCGGCTCCGCCGCGCCGGCTCGCCTTGCAAGGCCGTCGGGGGTCCCGCGCGAGGCGTGGGCGGCGCTTCGATCGTGACGGTGTCGAAGATGTCGCCCTCGGCGCAGTGGATGTCGTCGCGGCCGGGGGCGGTCAGGCCGCAGAACGCGTCGACCTTGACGGCGTTCGGCCGCACGGCGACGCGCAAGAACGCGTGGTGGATCGCGCGGCGGGCCGTGAAGTCGGGCGCGGTGCAGTCCTGCCAGAAGCAGGGCGTGTCCGCGTGATCCAGCTCGCCGGCGGCTGGGCCCGTCACGACGTGCACGACGTGGGCGATGGGCTTCGTACGCTCGTAAGCGCCCGCGTGCCCCGACAGATCCAGCACGTACTTCCGGAACCGCGTGCCGAACCCGTTGAGCAGCCGGCGCAGCCGCGGATCGCCGCCCTCGCGCGCCGACGAGAACGCCGGGTGGTGGCCCATCGTGATCGTGAACGTGATCGCCGGATCATTCTCCGCCTGCTCGAAGAGCGGCGTCGCCTTCGCGGCCCAGTCGTCCCACGTGGCGTCGGTGTACGGCTCGGGGTACGAGATGAAGCGCACGTTGCCGTAGTCGAACCAGTACCAGTCCTCGCCGCAGCAGCCGGCTTTGGGGGCGCCCGGCGACTCCTGCGCGTGCGGCAGCGCGAAGCGACCCTTGTAATTGCGCAGGTCGTCCCGGCGCGAGCTCCACTCGTGCTCGCCCCACACGGGCATGTACGCCGCCGTGCGCGACCACGCCATCACGTCGTCGAAGTGGCGGTCGACGGACGCCTGCGTGCGAATGTCCCCGAAGGTCAGGTCGCCGAGGCCCAGCACGAACGCGGGATCGCCCAGCGAGATGAGCCGGTGCACGGGCGCCGCCTCCGAGAAGTCGAGCGACGAGCCCACGCCCGCGAGCGCGGCGAAGGCGAAGCCCGACGACGCGCCCGGCGCCGGCGGCGTGCTGAAGAACGCCGGCACGGGGAAGCGCGGATGCCCCACCTCGTAGCCGTACTCGGTGCCGGGTTGCAGGTCGTTGACGGTGGCCTCTTTCCAGGGCCCCGGCCCCGACAGAGGCTTGGGGTTGGCGTCGCGCGCCAAGATCTGGCGAGGCGGCATCGTCTTGGACCAGATCCGCAACGCCCGGCCCGTTCCGTGCCAGTCGAAGGTGACGCTGGTCGGTCCCGTGAACGTGAAGTGAACCTGCGTCTCGTCTTCGGCGGGGCCCACCGGCGCGACGGCCGAGCCGGCGTCGACGCCCATGAGCCGCTCGGCGCGCTTGCACCCGAGCGCGCCCAGACCCGCCAGCGCGAGGGCGCAAACCGCGCGCCGTGACCGCATCATCCGCACTGTCCGCGCTGGCGCAGGAAGTGATCCGCCAACACCAGCGCCATCATCGCCTCGACCATCGGCACGGCGCGCGGGAGCACGCACGGATCGTGGCGGCCGCGCGCCTTGAGGGTCGTAGCCTTGCCGTCCTGATCCACCGTTTCCTGCTCTTTCAAGATCGTCGCCGTCGGCTTGAACGCCACGCGCAGCACGATGTCCTCGCCGTTCGAGATGCCGCCCTGCACGCCGCCCGAGCGGTTCGTGCGCGTGCGGACGCGGCCGCCCGCGGAGGGCTCGCGCTCGTCCGGCCCAAAGTAGAAAGGATCGTTGTGCTGGCTGCCGAGGAGGCGCGTGCCCGCGAAGCCGCTGCCGACCTCGAAGCCCTTCGACGCCGGCAAAGAAAGCATGGCCTTCGCCAGGTCCGCCTCGAGCCGATCGAACACGGGCTCGCCCCAGCCGGCGGGCACGCCGCGCGCGACGGCCTCGACGACGCCGCCCAGCGAGTCGCCGGCCTTCCGCGCGCCGTCGATGAGCGCGATCATCTGCTCGGCGACGGCGCCGTCGGGGCAGCGGACGATGTTGGCGTCGACCTGCCCCGTCGTGACCGTCGCGGAGTCGACCGTGGCCTCGAGGTCCTGAACGCGCTGGACCCAAGCGACGATCTGGATGTTCCCGGCCCGCGCCAGCGCCTTGCGCGCGAGCACGCCCGCGGCCACGCGGCCCACGGTCTCGCGCGCGCTCGAGCGGCCGCCGCCCTCCCACGCGCGAATGCCGAACTTCGTCTGATACGTGAAGTCCGCGTGCGAGGGGCGGAACTTCGTCCGCATCTCCTCGTAGTCACCGCCGCGCTGGTCCTCGTTGCGGACCATGAGGGCGATGGGCGTCCCCAGCGTCATCCCGTCATGAACGCCCGAGAGGATCTCGACCCGGTCCTTCTCTCCGCGCTGGGTCGTGATGCGGCTCTGCCCGGGCCGGCGGCGATCGAGCTCGACCTGGATCTCCTCCGCCGTGACGGGCAGCCGCGGCGGGCAGCCGTCGACGATCACGCCGACGGCCGGACCGTGCGACTCGCCGAAGGTCGTGACGCGGAAGAGCGAGCCGAAGGTGTTTCCCGCCATGGGCGTGCGCCGTGGGCCTATCGGCCCGGCAGCACCTCGATCATGCTCGGGTGAACGGACTCGCCGGCGAGCATCGCGACGCGCCCCGCGCCCTCTTCGAGCTGCAGGTAAAGGTCGCCGGCGGCGCGGTAGCGCCACAGCATGACGCTGCCGCCCGTGCGATCGGGCACGCGCCCTTCGACGCTGACGGTGACGCGGGTCGCGAGCCGCTGCACGTACGTGAGCTCGTGGTACGCGATCGCGGACGGCGGCGGCACCGACATCTCGAGGTCGCGGATCTCGCGCAGGACCAGCAGGCGACCGTCGGCGTCGCCGTGCGACGGCTCGATCCACAGCACGGACGCACCATCGACGGCGCGCGCGAGCTGCCAGGTCTCGGCGCCGGAGTCATAGGTCACGACTCCTTCGACCAGGTAGTCGCGACCTGCGTAGCTGACGGCGTCGTTCACTTGGATCTTCATTCGGGGGCTCCTGAGGCGTCGCGCGCTTCCGACGCTACCTTGACACGAAAATGGGGCGACGATTATACGGATCGCCGCCCGCGGCACCAGCGAGTAAACTGCGGCGTCACCCTACACCAGCCAGTCGCACAAACCAGGACGGGAGATACGCACGTGAAGCTCGAAGTCATCCGCGTCATGGACGACGAGGGTCGGGTCATCCACCCGGAGCGCGAGCCCAAGCTCTCGGGTGACGAGCTCCGCAAGCTGTTCCGCACGATCACCCTCATCCGCGTGCTCGACGAGCGCATGTTGCGCCTGCAGCGCCAGGGGCGCCTCGGGTTCTATCTCTCGTCGATCGGCGAGGAGGCGACCCACATCGGCGCCGCGTGCGCGCTGCGTCCGACGGACTGGCTCTATCCCGCCTACCGCGAGGTGGGCGCCGCGCTGTACCGCGGCTACGACCTGCGCACGTTCATGTGCCAGATGTTCGGCAACGCGCTGGACCCCGTCCGGGGCCGGCAGATGCCGGTGCACCACACGGTGCGCAAGCTGAACTTCGTGACGATCAGCTCGCCCGTGGCGACGCAGATCCCGCACGCCGTCGGCACGGCGTGGGCGTCGAAGCTCGAGGGCAAGGACGACGTCGCGCTGGCGTTCTTCGGCGAAGGCGGCACGTCGACGCCCATCTTCCACTCCAGCCTCAACCTCGCGGGCGTCATGAAGGTCCCGGCGATCCTCATGTGCCGCAACAACGGCTGGGCGATCTCGGTGCCGCGCTCGGTGCAGACGGCGTCCCTGACCTTCGCGCAGAAGGCGATCGCGTACGGGCTTCCGGGCGTGCTCGTCGACGGGAACGACATCCTGGCGGTGATCCACGCCGTGTCCGAGGCCGCGGCGCGCGGCCGGCGCGGCGAGGGCGCGACGTTCATCGAGGCCCGCACGTACCGGCGCGGCGCGCACAGCTCGTCGGACGATCCGTCGGTGTACCGCGAGCCCGCCGAGCCCAAGGAGTGGGAGCGCCGCGACCCGCTGGACCGCCTGCGCAAGTACATGCTCGCGCGCGGCGAGATCTCGGCCGAGCTCGAGCAGCAGATGCGCGCCGAGGCGAACGAGGCCATCACCGACGCGCTCGAGTTCGCCGAAAAGCAGGCGCCGAAGCCGCCGCTCCACTCGATGTTCGAGGACGTGACGGCGCACATGGACTGGCGCCTGCGCGAAGAGCAGGCCGAGCTCGACGCCGAGATCGCCAAGCACGGCCCCAAGGCCGCGCCGCACGGCTAGGTGGTCGCGGAAAACACGGGCGTCCGCTCGACGATCTCGAAGTCGAACGCGCGGTAGAGCGCGAGCGCGCGGTCGTTCTTCGCGGCGGCTTCCAGCGTGACCGTGCGGGCGCCCGCCTCGGCGAGCAAGCGCAAGCCGGGGCGGCGGGATCGGAGATCACGTCGACGACGGTCGCGACCAGGCGAAGCTGCCCGCGCCCATCGCCGAGCACGATCGTCCCCGCGGGCGCGCTGGTGAGCTGCGTGATGAGCCGCCGGCGGAGCGCGTCGTCCAGGTGACCCGCGGGGTGGCGCGCCGCGAACCCGAGCGCCTCCTCGACGTCGAGCGGAAGCCGCACGGCGCCTCAGCGGACGACGCGGTACGCGGCCAGCGTCGGCGGCCCCGCGAAGAGCTGCCGCACCTTCGCGACCACCTCCTGCGCCGTGCCGCTCGCCTCGTAGCGAACGGCGTCCTCCTCCGTGCGCCACATCGTGCACGCCACGACGTCACCGCCGCCGACGGGCTCGAGCAGGAAGCAATCGACGTTGCCCGGCGCCGCGCGGACGACGGGAACACAGGCGCCCTCGTACGTCGTGCGCAACGTCTCCAGCTCTCCCGGCTTCACCGCGAACGTGCCCAGCCTCACGAACATGGCGCGAGCTTACGCCGCGGCGAGGACCGGCGCGAGCGCCGGTGCAGGCGGGCACGCCTCGCGCGCGTGGACTGGCGGGCATGGTCCCCGTCTCCGATCTCCCGTACACTGCGGCCCTCGCGAGATGCGGCTTCGATCTTGGACGGCCTACGCGCTGCTCTTCGCGCTCGGATGCGCGGCGAGCCCGAGCGCGAGCAAGCCGGCGAGAAGGCCCGCGGCGACCCAGCTCGACGCCGAGGATGAGGAAGAAGGCGCGCCGGCGAAAGCCTCGGCCGCGCCCGCCGGCGAAGGCCCAGTGGCAGCCGCGCGTCCGAGCTCGCCCAGGACCTCCGACGCCAACGCCGGGAGCGCCGGCGCTGACGAAGCGGCGAAGCCCGACCCAGCGCCAAGAGCGTCCGACGCCCCCAAGCGCACGGCCGCCGATCCGTTCGGCGACGTCGGCTTCAAAGAGGTGGACCAGAAGGCCTGGCTCGCGGGCCTGCGCGAGAAGATCGCGCAGCAGGAAAAGGTGCCGCCCGCCGAGCTGCGCGTCTCACCCGGATTGCTGCGCGTCGCCTACGTCCGGTCGCCCACATTGGCGCCCGCGAAGCCGCGCCGGCGCGCGCCGCGGCGCCGGCACGAGATCGTCGTCGTCGACAACCAGGGCCGCCGCGTCGCGAGCTTTCGCGCCGTCGCCGCCAAGCAAGGCGACGAGCCGCCCAAGGATCTGCGCTTCCTCTCTGAAGAGAGGCTCGTCTACGAGGTGGTCGAGCCCCCGCCCGAGGCGGCGCCCGCCCCCAAGGCCGCCGCCCGAAAGGCCCCGACGCACGCCGCGCGCAGCAAGAAGAGCAAAGCGCCCAAGCCGGCCGCCAAAATCGCGATGCCCGCCGCGAAACCAGCGACTCCCCCGCCGCCCACGCGCCTCTTCGTCATCCAGCCGATCGCGGCGCGCGCGCGGCCCATCAAGTGCGCCGGGATCCATTTCACGTTCTCGCGCGAGCACGACAAGCTGGCCTACGTCGCGGGCAAACCGGAGGCGGCGTTCCTCGCCGTCGACGGCGCGCAGATCTATCCGCGCCGCGGGCGCACCGTCGTCGCGAGCGCGCCTGCGTGGTCGAAGGACAGCCGCAGCCTCGCGTTCCTCGAGTCTCCCGCGGGCAAGCCCACCCAGCTCGTGCTGGTCGCCGAGCTCGACAACGCCACGGGCGACACCACCTGGGAGCTGCCCCCGACCGCCAACGCCGACGGCGCGCAGGTGTTCTGGGCGGGCACGGGCAAGCTCGTCGTCGGCAAGACGCAGATGCGCCCGATCTTTTCAGCCGCCTTCACGAAAGAGGCGCCGGGGCGCTGACGCCGACCCGAGCCGACTTGACCGCCGGGCGCACCGGAGCGACAGTTCTGACGCTCGCAAACTGGGAGGATGGGACGATGAAGAACGCGCACACGCAGAAGCTCGTCGTGAAGTCCGGCGTCAAGGGTGGCCGCCTCAGCAGCAACCACAGCCGCTCGCTCAAGGTCTCGACGGGGCTCAAGGCCGGTCGCATCGGCCTCAATCACAGCCGTGGCCTCAAGGTCTCCTCGGGCCTCAAGGCCGGTCGCATCGGCCTCAATCACAACCGTGGCCTCAAGGTCTCCTCGGGCCTCAAGGCCGGCCGTCTCGCGACGAACCACAACCGCGCCCTGCGCGGCTGATCGTCTCGCGGGCTCAGAACCGCGCGCCGACGCCCAGCCGGAACAATCCGGACAGGTGCCAGCTGCTGGTCCAGCTGCGCTCGGGCCCGTCGCCGCGGTTCTCAGCCCCGATCAGGAAGTCGGCGGTGGCCGAGAACCCGCCGCGCAGCGCCAGCTCCAGGCCCGGGCCCAGCATGGCGAACGGGTTCACGACGAGCGGCGAGCCTTCGCGGATCCGCTCGCGGATCGCCCCCACCTGGGCAGCCAGGTACGTCGCCGCCAGGCCCGTGCCGTGGTACACGCGCACCCCGGCGGCGGCCAGCGTCTGGCGCGCGTCGATCGGGAGGTCGGCGAGGGAGACGGACACGAAGGCCGGGCCCACGCGGTGCCCCACCTCGATGCCCAGCGGCAGCGGCGAAGCGTCCGAACCGAGGACGTCGGCGCGCCCCGAGCCGATCGCGTGGAAGCGCAGCAAGGGCTCGAACCAGGCGCCCGTCGCCAGCTCCTCACGCACGGGCGGGCGGTCCAGATCGGCGGACACGAGCGCGAAAGCCACCAGGACGCCCGGAACGAACATCATGAATGCCGATCCAAAGAGGCAACCCGAGGGCCAGAGTCCTTCAGGCGCGATCTGGCGGGCCCGCGCGGGCAAGCGGCGTCGAGGTGTCGAAAACTCACCACTCCCCAGCGCGGGGATGCTTGATTTCCGGCGCCGGCTGGCGTAAGCCGAGGCACCCCAAGGTCGCAAAACAATGCCGGAAATGAACATCATCCAGGCCGTGAACGACGCGCTCCGCATCGAGATGCGGCGCGACAGTCGGGTCGTGGTCCTTGGCGAGGACGTGGGCCGCTTCGGCGGCGTGTTCCGGGCGACGACCGGGCTCCAGGAAGAGTTCGGCGCCGACCGCTGTATCGACACGCCGCTGGCCGAATCCGGGATCATTGGCGCCGCCATTGGCATGGCGATGTACGGGATGCGCCCCGTGCCCGAGATCCAGTTCGCCGACTTCATCTACCCGGCGTACGACCAGATCGTGAGCGAGCTGGCCAAGATGCGGTACCGCTCCGGCGGCGAGTACCCCGCGCCCGTCGTCATCCGCACGCCGGTGGGCGGCGGCATCCGTGGCGGCCACTATCACTCGCAGTCGCCCGAGTCGCTGTTCACGCACATCGCGGGCCTGCAGGTGGTCTGCCCGTCGAACCCCATCGACGCCAAGGGCCTGCTGGCGACGGCGATTCGCGGCGAGGACCCCGTGATCTTCATGGAGCCGAAGCGCATGTACCGCGCCTCCAAGGCCGACGTGCCCGAGGGCGAGTACCTCCTGCCAATCGGCCAGGCCAAGATCGTGCGCGAAGGCAGCCAGGTGACCGTGCTCGCGTGGAGCGCGATGGTGCACACGGCGCTCGAGGCGGCGGAAAAGGGCCACCGCGAGCAGGGCTACGACCTCGAAGTCATCGACCTGCGCACGCTCGTGCCGTTCGACATCGAGACGATCCTGGCGTCCGTGCAGAAGACCAACCGCGTGGTCATCGTCCACGAGGCGCCGCGCACGTCGGGCTTCGGCGCCGAGCTGGCGGCCACGATCCAGGAGAAGGCGATCCTGCACCTCGAGGCGCCCATCCTGCGCGTCACGGGCTTCGACACGCCCTTCCCCTACACGCTCGAGCACGAGTACCTGCCGGACGCGAACCGCATCCTCGACGCCGTCGAGCGCGTCGTGAATTTTTGAGTAGGGGGGACCGCTCGGTGGCTTCAATGCTCTCTTGCTCGGCCCACGACGTGGGCCACCTCTGCGTCCCCCCTTGCCCCCGCTGGTCGCCGCGGCAGAGCCGCGTCGCCCAGCCAACTGGTGCGCGCGAATGATCTACGAGTTCAAGCTGCCCGACATCGGCGAGGGTGTCGTCGAGGGCGAGGTCGTCCGCTGGCTGGTCAAGGAGGGCGATCCGCTGCGCCTCGATCAGCCGATGGTCGAGATCATGACGGACAAGGCGACGGTGGAGATCCCGGCGCCGCGCGCCGGCAAGGTGGGCAAGCGCATGTTCGCCGAGGGGCAGCTCTGCCCCGTCGGCAAGGTGCTGATCACGATCGAGATCGACGACGCGGGCGCCGGCGAAAAGCCCGTGGCCGCGAAGCCCGCCGCTGCGCACACCACG
>DASZUD010000047.1:0-10655 GCA_035548155.1 Polyangia bacterium | reverse complement strand
GCGCGCGCGGCGCGCGAGCAGGGCGACGAGGTCTCACTGCTGGCCGCGGCGTTTCCCGGGGCCGTGGCCGAGGGCGAGCGTTGCTGCTGGCCCAGCCAGTGCGCGGGCAGCGCGGCGTGCGTCGTCAATGGCACCGGGGTGACGACGGGGACGTGTTGGCAGAGCAACGGGCCACAGCCCGTCGGTCACGCCTGCGCGCAGCCCGCGCCACTGAACTCGATCGCCGGGTCCAACTACGCGGAGTGCGTCTCGGGTGCGTACTGCGACAACCCGTCGATGCCTGCCAGCGGGACGTGCCGGGCCCTAGCCACCGAGGGAATGAGCTGCGTCGCTGGGAGCTATCCTGGGAATTGTGCGGCTGGGCTCATTTGCCAGGTGGCGACTTTGGGGGCTCTCGAAGGGACCTGCCGCGTCCCGCCGAAGCGTGGCGAGCCGTGCAATCCGAACGACCCGAATCCCTGCGACGATCCGGCGACGTATTGCGACGCGACCGCGAAGACGTGCGTGCCTGCCGCGGCCCTTGGGGCGCCTTGTGACCTGGCGAGCGTCCCGTGCGTCGGATACGCCCAGTGTGATGGCGCGCGGCACGTTTGTGTGGCCTTGGGTGGGGCAGGGGCGCCTTGCACCCCTGGGTCGTTCTGCCTCGGCGATCTCATGTGCGGAAGCAGCCTGACCTGCGCCTTGCCGCAAAGGCTCCCGTTCGATTGCCTGTGAGGCTCGACTCCCGGAATC
Organism: Polyangia bacterium; assembly: GCA_035548155.1. Taxonomy (GTDB): domain Bacteria; phylum Myxococcota_A; class Polyangia; order Fen-1088; family Fen-1088; genus DASZFV01. Next base: position 9,923 of record DASZUD010000047.1, on the reverse strand, counting down.
TTGCAGCCCACCATGCGCAATCGGTTCTTCCTTGCCCTCCCGGCTCTCCTCGCGCTCGTGGCGTGCGGGAGCAGCAGCAACGCTCCAATCGACGCTTCGGCTGACGGCGCGGCGCCATCCGATACCGCGGCGGCCGTCGACGTTCACGGGAACGACGGCCAGGATGGGGCGGACGCCGTCGTCGTCGATGCCGCAGAGGACCAGCGCGACGGCGGCGCCGACGGCAACACCGATGCGTACGCCCAGGCCGACTGCGCCGCCATCGAACTGCTTCCCCCGATCGTGTCGGTCGTCGACGCCGTGACGGGCGCGCCCATTTGCGATCCGATGTTCAACGTCGATTGGCCCGACGGCGGAACGGGCGGGCCGAAGGACGGGGCGCCGTTTGCCTGCGGCCAATCGATGGATGACCACTGCCCAGGGCCGCTCGACGACGGTGGCGCGCGCCCCTGCGCTTTCGCGCTGGGGATCTTCTACGCCAGCAACGTGAACGTGGAGGTCTCGAAGCCGGGGTATGCGACCGCCAGCGTGCAGGTCTCGAGTGGCCGGGGTGGCTGCGTCTCGCCAGTGCCCGCATCGCACGTCGTCGTCCAGCTGCACCCTGTCGCCGATGCTGCGGCCGACGGAGGCTGACGGTCAGCGGTGGCCGAACGTCCCGCGGTGCGTGAACCCGCTCCCCTCGTGCGCGATCCCCCTGCGCGACAGGTACAGCCGGTACAGGCCCAGCAGCACGAAGGCGCCGATCGCCGACGCGATGATGCTGTGGCCCGTGCTGGTGTAAAGGTGCGTCGCCAGACCGAACAGCCTCGCCAGCAGCGAGCCCGCCAGGCCGATCGCCATCGTCAGGACAATCCCTCCTGGATCCTTGCCGGGCATGGCCAGCTTGGCCAACGCGCCGGCGACCAGACCCACCACCAACGTCCAGAGAATCGTCATGTGAACCTGCCCTCCTTCTCGGGATGGCGTGCATACGAAGCGCCATGGCGAACGGCGCGCCCGACGCGGCCTTGGAGCGTCCGGCGATCGGCGTTCGCGCAAACCCTGCGCGGAAGGCGCGTGTTCGCCGCGTTCGTTGCGAGCGACGAGACGCCGCCGGACCGACGTCGCCGCATCATCCGCGGGCTTCCTAGTCGCTCGTGGCCGCGTCCTGCGAGAGCGTCTGCAGCTCGCACTTCCCCCGATCGCAGAGCACGCGATCGTCGGGGCAGCCCCCTCCCGTCGCGGGTGGGAAGCACGGCGGTTGGACCTTGCAATCGCGCGTGGCCTCGACGTCATTGCGCGCACGCTCCACCACCGTGGCGCGCACGGCGCCGTTTGGACAAGGCGTTCCACAGCAGCCAACCGGACCGACGTAAACCGGGGCGCAGTCGATGACCGCCTCGCACGATTGGTCGTAGTCGCCGAGCGACGGCTTCTTCTTGTCGCAGCCCGCGATCCACGCCAGCGTGACGAGCATCAGGATCGCGCGGCCGTTCACGCGTGCAGCGTATCACCGAGTGCGCGAAGGGCGCCTTTCGCCCACACGCGTGCGCCGCGAAAATCGCGAACGCTCGTCGCGCGGCGTCGGCCTCGTCGGCGAGGAACGGTCAGCGCGCTCACAGCGGGTGGCGATCCAGTTATGTCCCCGCGATGACCGCCGATAGGCGTTGTGCAGGTCGCTCGTGCAGCATCGGAATTTGGCGTTCATCGTGATCGCGTTGCAAGCCGGATGCGGCCGAGCTCGGCCCGTCCCCGCCGGCGAAACCCTGCCCTCGGAGCTCGGCCCGCCGCCCGCGGCCATCATCTCGCTGAACGCGGTGTACGCCACCAACGGTGGCCTGCTCTCGCCCGTGGGGCCCGACGGCGTGCCGATGACCAGCGGCGGCGCCACGGATCCCCTGCTGGCCGAGGCCGAGCGCTTCTATGACGCCGTGCAGGCGCCGCCCACGCTGGACGAGTGGAAGGCCGCGTTCCAGTTCCCCGCGCGCGCCGCCGGCGAGGACCGCCAGGTCTATCGCGATCGCGCGAACGTCGCCGTTTACTACAACCGCAACGAGCTGGGCCTCGGGCGCCAGCTCGGTTGCTCGCGCTTCGTCGACGGTCACCGCGCGGACGGCTCGCCCGTCGAAGGCATCGCCTGCTACGTCACGAACCACGGCGCGGGCTTCCGGCAGGGCCAGGCGGCGCTGCAAGCGGCGATCGACGACACCCACGTGCGCAACACCGTCTCGATCGCGTATCGCCCGTCGCTGGGCGCGGGCTACGAGGTGCAGTTCTACGTGTACGGATCGGACGGGCGCCGGCAGGACTGGGCCCGCCTCGATACGCAGGGCCCGCGGCCGCACCCGCAGGTGTGCATGACGTGCCACGGCGGCGGCTACGACAGCGCGCGCCACCTCGCGAGGAACGCGCGCTTCCTGCCGCTCGATCCCGGCATCGTCATGTTCGCCGACGCGGCCGGCGCGCCCGCGGGCGTCACGCGCGCGGGCCAGGAAGAGCGCATCCGCGCCTTCAACGCCATGGCGCTCGAGACGAACCTCACCGACGCGCAGCGCGACCTGGTGGCCGCGCTGTACCCCGACGGCGCGCAGAAGGCCGGCGCGACGGCGACGGGAGACGGCGCCCCGCCCGAGTGGCGGACCAACGACGCCGATCGCGATTTCTATCGCAGCGTCGTGAAGCCGTATTGCGGGACGTGCCACCTCGCGGCGCAGAAGGCGCTGGGCGACGCCGACCTCTGGTCGTACGCCGCGTTCCGCTCGCCGGGCGCGTTCGACGCGGCCCCGCTGAACACGTACGTGTGCACGACGTTCTCGATGCCCAACGCGCAGCCGACGTCGCTGGGCTTCTGGGACACGCTGGCGGGGCCCGTGAGCGTGGGCGGCGTCAGCTACCCCGCGGCCGCGGACGCGTTCCTCGCCCGCCGCGGCCTCACGCGCGGGAGCTGCCCGAACCTGGACATGGTCACGGGCTGCGATCACGGCAGCGCGCCCGACGCCGTCTGCGGCGGCGCCGTCGAGGGCGGCGCCGTGTGCGATCTGGATTCGAACCGCTGCGTGCCCGTCACGCCGCCGGGTTGAGCGGCGTCGCCGGCGGCCGGGCGTCTCGTCGCCCGGCGCGCAGTTGACGGACTCGCACGCCCGGCTCGCCACGACGCCGGCGAGGCGCGTGCCTCGGTCAGTCTGCCGGGGGGCCGTCCGCCGCGGCATCGGGCGGCGCGCCGGAGTCTCTGGGCACGCCCGCGTCGTGAGGCTCGTCCAGGAACTGGCAGAGGCCGTTCGTGCACGACACGCGCCCCGTGCACGCCTGCCGCGGCGGCGTGACGTTGCAGGACCACATCATGGACGTGAGCAAGGCGTTGTTGACGTCGCCGTTCAGCCGCCCCGCCTCGCTGGCGCGGACGGCCGCGTTTGGGCAGCGCGGGGAGCCGCAGGGCACCTCTTCGAAGAACACCAGGGCGCAGTCGGTGACCGCCGCGCAGGAGCGGTCGTAGTCGTCCAGCGAAAGCTTGCTGGGGTGCGGCCGGATCTCGCACTGGCCCGCGACGCAGATCGCCTCGCTGCCGGGGCAGGGGAGCAGCTCCTGGCACACGTCTCCGATCCTGCACGTGCTCGCGCGCCACGTGTCCGTGGTGGCGCGGTCGCTGACCGCGGCGTTCACGGCGGCGTTCGGGCACGTGAAATCGCAGCAGGTGCCCGAGCCGATGAACAGCGGGCGGCAGTCGCCGTCGACCTGGCAGGAGCGATCGTAGTCCTCCAGCTTCGGCACGCGCGGCGGCGCCGACGAGCTGCACGCCAGCACCAGCGCCGCGGCCAGCGTTGCCTCGAGGCGCCCGGAGGGCGGCCGCGCGCGCTTCATGGGCCTCCGCCGGCGGAAGGCGTGAGCTGGCAGGTGACCGCGACGCATTTCCGCCAGCCTGAGGCAAAACGTCGCAACGCCGCGCCACCGCGCATGGGCGCACTTTACATCATGGCCGCCCGTCGAGATCGGAGGGGGCGCGGCTCAGCCCGCGCCGCCGTCGGCGGCGGGCGGCGTGTACGCGCACCCGCCGTGCACGCAGTCGACGCCGCCGGGCGCGCAGCGCGGCACGGCCGGGCACCGCGGCTCCTCGGTCTGGCACTTCGACGCCACCTCCTCGGCGATGTCCGTCGTCAGCAGCGTCACCGCGTCCAGGTTCAGCGCCGTGTTCGCGCACGGGATGGAGCAGCAGTCCACGGGGCCCACGTACACCGCCTCGCAGTCGAACACGGTTGCGCACTTGCGGTCGTAGCGCTCGAGCGTCAGCGGCGCCGGCCCCGAGGGGGTGCAGCCGAGCGCCGCCGCGAACGCCAACGCCAAGGCCCGCGTCTGCGAGGACATGCGCGGACTTTACACCGTCGCCGCTGGCCGAAGCGCGGCCGGGATCACTTGCGGCGGAGCGTGTCGATCGAGATGGGCCCCGGGCCCGCCGCCGAGATGAAGAGCCAGATGAAGCAGAACAGCACGGCCGCCATGCCGCCGTTCGCCGTGGGCCAGAGGCCGCGCCTCGCGTGGACGTGGAAGTAGGCGACGGCCATCTCGCCCGCCATCACGAAGGCGATGGGCCGCGCGCACAGGCCGATCAGCACGAACGCGCCGCCGACCGTCTCGATGACGCCCGCGAACCAAGGCTGCGTCGGGAAGTGCGCCGCCTCGCCCGAGGGCAGCATGGCCTGCGGCCACGCGAACAGCTTCGACAGGCCCGCGAGGATGAACACGAACGCCGCGACGACGCGCAGCGCGCTGTGGAAGAAGGGCCCGAGGACCCTCCAACCCGCTCCGACCTCCGCGAGCTTCATGCCCTTCCTGGCTATCTCATCGAAGAGTTGGCCGGCGGCGCCGCTCCCGTCTTCGTGTCCCCCCGAGCCGGCGCCGCCGGCCAAGTCCATTCGCGGGCCTCGTAGCCCGCGAGCAAAGCTTTCGGATCCTGGTAGATCGCGATCGACTCCCACAGGTCTCGATCGGCCCACCCGCCGCAGCGAAGCGCGATCGTGCCCAGGCCCGCGCGCGTCGCCGCTTCGATGTCGTAGGGCGAGTCGCCCACCATCAACGTCAGCCCCGGCTCGGTGTCCAGCTGGTCCAGCGCCGCCTGCACCGAGTCGGGATCCGGCTTCGAGCTGGCGACGCGGCTCTTCGAGGTCGTCAGGCGCGGCTCGACGAGATCGCGCACGCGGGCGATCTCCAGCAGCGCGTCCAGCTCGTCCTCCTGCGCCGAGCTGGCGATCGCCAGGCGCACGTCGTCCACGCGCAGGCGCAGGAACAGCTCGCGCGTCGAGGGGAACGGCTGGATGTGGTCCAGGTAGACGTCGCGGAACAGCTCCGCGCGGCGCGCCGAGATCCGCTTGCCGAGGTCGCTGTCGATCGAGACGCCCGCCATGCGCGGCAGCATCTTGTCGCTGCCCATCCCGATGAGCGGCACGATCGCGTCGACGTCGCGGTCGATGTCGAACTCGCGCAGCGCCTCGGCCCAGGCGGCGGCGTGCGCGTCGTTGCTGTCCACCAGCGTGCCGTCGACGTCGAAGATCAGCGCGCGCTCACCCGAGGACATGCTCCGAAGCGTGGGGTGCTCTCACCGCCCGTCAAGGGACCGGGCGCGTGATTCGCGGAGCGTTTCCCGGGGTTCCCGCGCCCTACCGCTTCAGGCGGTACCCGGTCTTGAAGATCCAAGCGATGATCGCGACCATCACGGCGAGGAAGCCCAGCGTCAGCCACAGGCTGGTCCCGACGGGCACGTCGGCCAGACCGTAGAAGCTCCAGCGGAACCCGCTGATGAGGTACACGACTGGGTTGAACAGCGCGACGGTGCGCCACGTGGGCGGCAGCATGTCGATCGAATAGAAGGCGCCGCCCAGGAAGGTCAGAGGCGTGACGATGAGCGCCGGGATGAACTGCAGCTGCTCGAAGCCCTTCGCCCAGATGCCGATGATGAAGCCCAGCAGGCTGAACGCCGTGGTGGTCAGCAGCAGGAAGGCGATCATCGCCGCCGGGTGGCGGATCTCGATGGGCACGAAGAACGACGCCGTCGCGAGGATCAGCAGGGCGAGGATCAGCGACTTCGAGACGGCGGCGCCGACGTACCCCAGGATCATCTCGAAGAAGGAGATGGGCGCCGAGAGCAGCTCGTAGATCGTGCCCGTGAACTTCGGGAAGTAGATGCCGAACGACGCGTTCGACAGGCTGGTCGTGAACAGCGACAGCATGATGAGGCCGGGCACGATGAAGGCGCCGTAGGGCACGCCCTCGACGCGCGACATGCGGCTGCCGATCGCCGAGCCGAACACGATGAAGTACAGCGACGTCGAGATCACGGGCGTCACCACGCTCTGCAGCAGCGTGCGGCGGAAGCGCGCCATCTCGAACCGGTAGATGGCCCACACGCCGCGCGCGTTGAACGCCGGCATCTGAAACTCGGCGGCGCTCACGCGCGGGCCTCCGCGGCGGGGCCGCCTTCGGAGTGGACCAAGCTCACGAAGATCTCCTCGAGCGAGCTCTGCTTCGTCGAGAGATCCTTGAAGGCGATCCCGAGCTCGCCCAGGCGGCGCAGCAGCGCGGGGATGTCGGCCGTGACGGTGCCGTCGCCGCCCGCCGCTTGCGCGTCGAACGTCAGCACCAGCTCGGTGCCGCGCGCCGACAGCGACAGCGGCCACTTGCTGAGGCCCTCGGGGATGGCCGCCAGCGGATCGTGCAGGGACAGCGTGAGCTGCCGCTTGCCCAGCTTGCGCATCAGCGTCGCCTTCTCCTCGGTCAGGATGAGCTCGCCCTTGGCGATGATGCCGATGCGATCGGCCATCTCCTCGGCCTCGTCGATGTAGTGGGTCGTGAGGATGATCGTGACGCCCTGGGCGCGCAGGCGCCGCACGAGCGCCCACATGTCGCGGCGCAGCTCGACGTCCACGCCGGCCGTCGGCTCGTCGAGGAACAGGATGCGCGGCTCGTGCGACAGCGCCTTCGCGATCATCACCCGGCGCTTCATGCCGCCCGAGAGCGTCATGATCTTGTCGTTGCGCTTGTCCCACAGCGAGAGATCGCGCAGCACCTGCTCGACGTGCGCGGGGTCGGGCGCGCGCCCGAACAGGCCGCGCGAGAACGTCACCGTCGACCACACCGACTCGAAGGCGTCCGTCGTCAGCTCCTGCGGCACGAGGCCGATCTTGGAGCGCGCCGCGCGGTACTCGTGCGCGATGTCGTGCCCGTCGGCGACGACGCGCCCCGTGGACGCCGTCACGATGCCGCACACCACGCTGATGAGCGTCGTCTTGCCCGCGCCGTTCGGGCCCAGCAGCGCGAAGATCTCCCCGCGCTCGATCTCGAGGTTCACGCCCTTGAGCGCGGGCGGCTTGCCTGGGGCGTAGGTCTTCGAAAGGTCGGTGATCGTGATGATGGGCGGCACGGCGAGGCGGGAGAATAGCGCACGGGGGCGCTATCCAACGCTCATCCGACGACGCGGTTTCGTCCGGCGTTCTTCGCCTCGTAGAGGCGCTCGTCGGCGCGGCCGAGCGCGTCGGAGACGGCCTCGCCGGGAGCGACCTCGGCCAGGCCCGCCGAGATCGTGAGGCGCGACACCGGCTGGACCGACAGGCGCTCGACGGCGGCCCTCGCGCGCTCGCAGAAGGCGCGCGCGCCTTCGATGGGCCCGGACAGCACGGCCACGAACTCTTCGCCGCCCCAGCGCGCCACCGTGTCGGTCATGCGCGCCTCGCCCTCCAGCGCGCTCGCGACGGCCTTGAGGACGTCGTCGCCCACGGCGTGGCCGTGCTCGTCGTTGACGCGCTTGAAGTGATCGATGTCGAACATCGCGACGCACAGGCGCGTGCCGGCCCGCTTGCAGCGCTCCTGCTCGGTGCGCAGGGCCGCCTCGGCCGCGCGCCGGTTGGGCACGCCCGTGAGCGCGTCCACCAGCGCCTGCTCCTCGCGCTCGCGCAGCAGCTCGCGCTGCGCGGTGACGTCGTGCCAGGTGACGAGGAAGCCCTCGCCGGAGCCGAGGCGCACGGGGGTCCACGTGCGGCGCAGCACGCGGCGCCGCGGCTGCGTGAACACGTACTCGCCGCGCGCGTACGCCGAGTGCAGGCGATCGTAGTCGGCGCGGAAGGTGTCGGGATCCTCCAGCAGCGGCGCGATCGTCGCCAGGAAGTCCTCGCGCCGGAAGCCGCGCGTGGCCTCGCGCGAGACGCCCAGCATCGCGGCGTACGGCTCGTTGCACAGCAGCAGGTTCCGGTCGGCGTCCAGCAGCGCCACGCCGTCCTCGATGTTGGCCAGCATCGTCTCCAGCAGCTCCCGCTCGCGCGCCACGGAGTCGCGCGCCTCGCGCAGCGCCTCGGCCTCGCGCCGCCGCTCGGTGACGTCGAACGAGAACGCCAGCACGTTGGTGACGACGTCGCCCTCGTAGATCGGCACCGTGCTGGTCTCGAAGAATCGATCGCCGCGCGGGAGCTCGCCGCGCGGCGTCTCGCCCGCCAAGGCGCGCTGGAACATGTCCAGGACGACGTCGCGGTTCGCGGCGTCGACGAGATCCTCGACGGTGAGGCCCACCAGCGAGTCGCGCCCGAGGCGCTGGAGGATCTCGGGGACCAGCGGGCCATCGGCGCCGACGTAGCGCAGGTCGCGATCGACGATGAACGCCGAACCGCGCGGCAGGTGCTGCACGACGGCGCGGTAGATCTGGGCGTTGCGGCGCAGCTCGGCCGCCAGCGCGCGCTCGCGCGTGACGTCGAGGGCCAGCACGGCGCCCGCCGTGGTCGCGCCCTTGGCGTCGCGCACGGGCGCGGTGTGCAGCGCGAAGGTGCGGCCGCGCGCCGCGATGTCCATCGTGAGCGATTCGCCCGCCAGCGTGCGCCGGCAGATCGCCTCGGCGGGCGCGAACGCGGCGTCGCCCTCGGAGAACCCGGCGATCTCGCGCAGCGGCCGGCCGATCAGCGCGGCGGGCGCGTGGCCCAGGTCGCGCACGAGGCTGCCGTCGATGGCCAGGCAGCGCAGGTCGGCGTCGTAGATCGCCATCACGGCGCCGGGGATGTGAGAGGCCAGCGCCGCGTACGGGCCGAGCTCGCGCGGCTGCGCGGCCCGCCGCAGCTCGATCTTGGCCGCGACGGCGTCGGCGACGTCGCCGAGCACCTGGAGCTCCTCGCCGGAGAAGGCGCGCGGCGCGGGCGCGCTCACCGCCAGCGCGCCGACCGCCTCACCGCCGACCACCAGCGGCACGCCGGCGTAGGCGACGACGCCCAGCTCGCGCACGATCGGGTGATCGGCGAAGCGGGCGTCCGCGCGCGCGTCCTCGACCACCAGGGGCGCTCGCGCCTCCGTGACCGCCCGCGCGAGCGACTGCGCGAGCGGCAGCTCGCGCCGCGTCGCCCAAGGCGCCGGCAGGCCCGCCGTGCTCTTCCAGAATTCCCGGCGGTCGTCGACCAGCGCGATCGTCGCGAACGGCGCGCGGGCGACGTGCTGCGCGAGCCGCGCCAGCCGGTCGAAGGCCTCCTCGGGCGCAGAGCCGATTAGCTGCGTCTCCCCCAGAATTTCGAGCCGACCCTGGAGTCGACTATCGTCGCCGCGTTCGACCAATACCCACCAGCGCGTGAAGTCTACCGCAACCGCGTCCCAGTCGCGGCGCGGCGGCTGAACCGGCTGGGGCAACCCCCGTGCAATTCTCAAGACACGAGTGCCCACCCAGGTCCTTGGCCTGGCATAGCTTCGCTTCCTCGCTGGCCCCCGAGCGTGAGGGGCCGTCTCGTCGAGGAGGACCGTCATGAAGCTCCCCTGTCAGCTCTTCGCGACCGCCACGTTGGCTGTCTCGCTGTGCTTCGCCGGCGCATGCGACAACCAGCCCGTGAAGCCGGGCGCCGGCGCGGGCACGGGCTCGGGCACGCAGGGGGCCGGCGGCAGCTCGGGCAGCTCTGGCAACGCCGGCTCGCCGGGTGGCGCGGGCGCCACGGGCG
>DASZUD010000046.1:0-2633 GCA_035548155.1 Polyangia bacterium | reverse complement strand
AGCGGGCGGCGACGCGACAGGCGCCGCAGCCGGCGTCGCGAGGTCGGCTGACGGCAGCTTCGCGGCTGCGCGCGCGGGGTGGGCGCGCTCGGGGATCGCGCGCACCGGCTCGTCATGCCTCGGCGTCACGCCCCAGAGGCGGCCGTGCGTGGTCATGACGATCGCCGAAGCGGCGACGCCGGTGCCCAGCATGACGGCGACCACGGCGGCCACGCGCAGCGCCAATGGCGCGCGCCGGCGGAGGATGGGCGCGGCCGCGCGCGGCGGGGCAGCCAACGTGCGCGCGAGGGCTCGGCCCGCGAGCTCGTAGTCGCCCGCGTTGGGCGTGAGCGCCAGCGCGACGTCGCCGCGCAGCGCGAGCTGCAGCGCGCACGCCGGGCAACGCGTCGTGTGCGCGCGCAGATCGGCGCGCTCGTCGGGCGTGAGCGCGCGCGTGGCGACGAGGAGCTCCTCCGGATGGATGTCGTCGGTGAACATCGTTGCCTCTTCGGCTACCTCTCGTCCTCGTTCGGGACCAGCAAGTCCGCGAGCGTGGGGTCGGCCAAGATCCGATCGCGCAGGTGGTTTCGGGCGAGCCGGATGCGGCTGCGCACCGTGTTCACGGGCACCCCGACGTCGCGCGCGATCTGCGGCAGCGGGTGCTCGAGCAGCACGCGGTAGGCGAGGCACTCGGCTTGGCCCTCGGGCAGCTCGTCGAGCAGGCGGCGGAACGCGGCCAGCCGCCGCTCGCGCTCGAGGTCGAGCGGCTCGCGCTGCCAGGGGTCGGGCGCGGCCTGCTCGGCTTGGGCCTCGGCCAGCCGCCGCGCGCGCTCGTCGCGCGAACGTCGCAGCGCCAGCGCCGTCCGCACGGCGATGCGGCGCGCGTAGTGAAGGAAGCTCGACTCGCCGCGGAACCGATCGAGCGACGCCGTGATCGCGACCAGCGCCTCCTGGACGGCGTCCTCCAGATCGGGGTGGCGCGCGCCCAGGAGCACGCGAACGGCGGCGGTCACCGGGGGCGCCACCAGCGAGAGCAGCCGGACGCGCGCGTCATGGTCGCCGCTCGCCGCGTCACGCGCGAGCGCGCCCAGCGGATCGGGCGCGTCGGTCGGGGCCGGCGCGTCGTCGGGCGAATCGATCTCGGCAGGCGACTTGGAGATCATGGGACGGGACGACGCTCTTGTGGGCGGCGGCGGACCGATCGATCACCACACGCACAAAAAAAAGGCACGCGTGATTTTCGTGGGCCCTTCGTGATCGTTCGGCCGATGCTCCCGCACTAGAGGGCCGAAAGGAAGGATGGAACGATGAGCCAACGCCGCCCCCTCGCTCTGCTTTTCGCCCTTTGTCCGGCTTTCGTCATGGCCTGTTACGCCGATCGAGGCGTGCTGTACGTCAGTGGCGGCGCCGGCACCAGTGGTCACGTGGTGTCCGGCGCGGCCGGCACGACGGGTGGCGCGGGCACGGGCGGTGGCGCGGGCACGCCGGGCGTGGCGGGCACGACGGGCGCGGCGGGCACGACGGGCGCGGCGGGCACGACGGGCAGCGCGGGGTCCGCCGCCGGGTGCGACGTCAACGCGATCTTCACGAGCCACTCGTGCACGGTCGAAGGCGCGTGTCACGACCGGAGCGGCTCGGCGGCCGGGTTCGACATGGCCACGCCGGGATGGGAGAAGACCCTCGTCGGCCGCTACCCCTCGACCGGGGGAGTCCCGGGGCTCGAATCCATGTGCGGTGCGGCCGGGATGCCTTATCTCGTCCCCGGCAGCCAACCTGCCGCCGGTCTCTTCCTCTCGAAGCTCAGAGATCCCTCGCCCTGCGGGGCCGAGATGCCGACCGTCAGCGGGCCGCTCACCCCCGGCGAGCTCGAGTGCGTCCAGAGGTGGGCGAACGCGCTCACCGCCTCGAGCGCGAGCGTTCCCGCCGGCTGCGACGTCAAGCCACTCATGGGACCGACGAAGTACGCCTGCACGGTGGCGGGAGCCTGCCACGACGGCAGCGCCTTCACGGCGGGCGGGCTCGATCTGGCGACGCCCGGCTGGGAGCAGCGCCTCATCGGCCGGATTCCGTCCGGCGTCAACACGTCGATGTGCGGAGGGGTCAAGACTCCGTACCTCATTGCCGGGAGCCAGCCGGCGGCCGGTCTCTTGCTGCAAAAGCTCACCGGCACGCCGCCCTGCGGGCAGCAGATGCCGCTCCTGGGAGGGCCCATGTCGCAAGCCGATCTCCAGTGCTTCCAACGCTGGGCCGATGCGCTCACGGCGCCCTGATTCGCGCGGCGCGCGTCCTCGGCTAGACTGCCGCCCTCATGCCGAGGACGTCCGCGTTTGCCCCTTCTCCGCGCGAGCGGGTTCACGCCCTGTGGGACGCGTTCCTGCTCGAGAGCGCCGAGCGCCGCGCCGCCGCCTGCGCGACCTCCGCGGGCGAGGACGCGCGCGCGCTGGCGCGCCTCGGGCGCGCGCGCGCCGCCGCCGCCGATCGCATGCTCGAGTCCCACACGGCCGCCGCGCTGACGCTGTACCGGGACGCGGCGGTGCTGCTGATGGAGGGCTTCGTCGCGGCGCGCACGGGCGAGCCACCGCCCGCGCCGTTGCGCGGCGACGAGGTGCTCGAGCGCTTCCTCGCGCTCGAGTCTGCCGAGGCGCTGGGCGGCG
>DASZUD010000045.1:0-35041 GCA_035548155.1 Polyangia bacterium | reverse complement strand
GCGCCACCGCGGGCGGCCTCGTCGAGGCGGCCGTCCCGCCGGGGACGTTCGTGCGCGCGGGGGCCATCCTGGCGCGCCTCGCGCCCACGCTCCCTGGCCGCGCGATCGCCGTGAAGGCGCCCGTCGACGCGATCGTCCTCGAAGCGCCCGCGCGGCCCGCGACGCGCAAGGGGACGCCGCTTTACGTCCTGGCGCCGCTGCCGGCGGGCGCGCGCCGCCCCCGCGCGCTCGCGAGCGCCGCCACGGTCGACACCGACGGCTCCCTCGTCCCGCTCGGCCAGGAAGCGTCCAAGCTGCACGCCGCCGCAAAGTTGCACGCCGGCTGGGTCGAGCACGTGACGCTGCCCGATCTCGCGATCCCCCGCCTCAAGGCCAAGCTGGACACGGGTGCGCGCACGTCCGCCCTGCACGTCGCGCGCATGCGCACCGTCGACACGGCGGGCGGACCGGCGCGCAGGCCCATCCTCGAGATCACCGTCCCGGGCGGCGGCCGCGGTCGCAAGCCGCACCGCGTGCGCGCAGCCGTGCGCGGCTACGTCGTCGTGCGCGATACGTCGGGCCGCATGGAGCGGCGGCCCGTCATCGAGACGGCGCTGGGCATCGGTCCCGTGAAGAAGCGCATCGCCGTGACGCTCACCAACCGCGGCGACATGCTGTTCCCCATGCTCATCGGGCGCACGGCGCTGGGCTCGGGCTTCGTCGTCGATCCCGCGCGCAGATACCTGCTGGGCGCGTGAGGCGCAACACCATCTCCTCGACGGAAAAGTTGACTTCCTCCGACGGTGGCCGATCCTCGAACGCATGCGAGCGCGCGTGCGTTCTTCCTCCAAGCCGGGCGGGCGCGCGCGCTCGGTGCCGGCGCGCTCACGCATGACCGTGCGACGGAGCGAGGCGCCGCTGGTGCGCGGCAGCCAGCTGGCCGCCGCCCTGCGGTCCAGCCGCGAGGCGCTGACCGATCTGGAAGACCAGCTCGACGCGCTGCTCGCGGCGGTGCGCGGCGCCGGATCCGTGCGCGCGGCGGCTGACCGCGTCTCGGGCGCGACGGCCGACGCCGGCGCCGCGCTGGCCCGCCTCGGGACCGTCGCCCGGCGCGTCTAGGGCACGCCTCAGAAATGAATGCCCACGGCCCCGGCGCCCCGTCCCCCCACCGCGCGACCTTTGGTCGCGAGCGCTAGCGGCGCGGCCGCGTAAAATACCCGCGTGCCGAACCCCGCGGGCAACAAGCGCGAGCCACTCCTCGCCTACGTCGCGGCGACGGCGCTGGCGGGCGTGCTGGCGGCCGTGGCCAACGCCGTGCCCTTCGTGCGGGACAACCTGCACGCGTTCATCGCGATCGTCTTCTTCTACACGCCGGCCGTCGCCGCGCGCGCCGCGGGACGCCGCTTCGACTACCACGAGGCGGGGCTGCGCCTGCACCCGCTGGGCCTCAACCTCAAGGTGCTGGGCGCCGCCTGCCTGGCGTTCTTCCCGGCGTTCGTCGTCGGGTTCTTCGCGTTTTACGGGTACGCCTGCGGGCCGAAAGGCGCTTGGCTCGCGGCCGGCTTCGGGCGCCTCTGCCAGCACTGGCAGGGACTGCGCGGCGGCGCGCCGCGCCTGCCCGAGCACTTCGCGCTCTCGGCGCTGAACCAGCTGGTGGTCGTCGCGATCCCCGAGGAGATCTTCTTCCGTGGCTATCTGCTGGTGCGCCTCGAGCGCGTGTGGCGCCCGACGCGGCGGCTCTGGGGCGCGCCCGTCGGCCTGGCGCTGCTCGTCTCGAGCGCGCTGTTCGCGCTGGGACACCTCGTCACGGTGCCGAACCCGCAGCGGCTGGCGGTCTTCTTCCCCGCCCTCGTCTTCGGCTGGATGCGCGGCCGCACCGGCTCGATCGCCGCCGGTGCGACCTTCCACGCCTTGTGCAACATCGTCTCCGACGTGCTGCACACCTCCTACTTTTTCTGACCGCCGCCCTTGGTCGCCTCGACGTAGCGGAGGCGCAGGTCGTAAAGGAGGCTGTCGAGCAGGCGCTGCTCGTCGGCCGAGAGGTTGCCCTTCGTCTTGTCCTGCAGCATGGCGAGGATGTCGATCGTGTGCTTCGCCATCTGCAGGTCCGTGCGCGGGCCGCCCGAGCCGGGGCGCTCGAGCTCGCCCAGGTTCAACAGCACCGAGCTGCCGAGCGAGAGCACGAAGGTGTGGAAGTCCACCGGCGGTGGACCGGGCTCGGCGGGCGGAGGCGCCGGCGTCTCCTCGACGCGCGCCGTACCCTTGTCGTCCGCGAAGATGCGCCGGTCGGTCACGGTGAACCCGCCACCGGCATCCTTCTTCCCCTGGGGCTTCTCCTCGGACTTGCCCTCGGTCCCCCCTGCCTTCTCGTCAGCGCTCATGACGTGAAGGTTACGCCAAACATGGACGGGTGTTACTCGGACGCGGTCGGGCCGCCCGGCTCGCCACCCTCGCCGCCGGCCTCTTCGTCCAGGTCCTCGTCGTCCAGGTCGTTCTCGGGACCACCGTAGACGCCCTTGGCGGCCACGTCCTCGAGGCCCTTCAGGTGCTTCTCGAAGTCCTTGCGGGTGAGGAGGCCCTTCTTGATGTTGCGGTCGATCGTGCGCTTATCGAGAAGGCGGTCATTCTTGGCATCCACGTCGCGGCTCATGGCCGGAATTAGCTAGCACAACAAATGGAAATATCCTAGCGAGGCGCGCAGTTTGGGGTTGTAAGCTCCCGCCCGCAAGGGGGCCCTCCCCAAGGACTCACGCCAAGACCGCTTAAGGAGCCGCAGAACCGCATGGACGTCAGGGTCATCAACGATCTCGTGCACCAGCAGTCGGCCTTCGTCGAGTCGCTCTCGGCCGAGGTCTCGAAGGTCATCGTCGGCCAGAAGACGATGGTCGAGCGCATCATGATCGGCCTGCTCACGGGCGGTCACGTGCTGCTCGAGGGCGTCCCCGGCCTGGCCAAGACGCTGACCGTCAAGACGCTGGCCGACGCGCTGGACATGCGGTTCCAACGCATCCAGTTCACGCCGGACCTGCTGCCCGCCGACATCGTGGGCACCACGATCTACAACCAGCAGAAGAGCGAGTTCGTCTCGAAGAAGGGGCCCATCTTCGCGAACCTCGTGCTGGCCGACGAGATCAACCGCGCGCCCGCCAAGGTGCAGTCGGCGCTGCTGGAGGCCATGCAGGAGCGCCAGGTGACGATCGGCGAGACGACGCACGCGCTGCCCGATCCGTTCCTGGTCATGGCGACGCAGAACCCGATCGAGCAGGAGGGCACGTACGCGCTGCCCGAGGCGCAGCTCGACCGCTTCATGCTGATGATCAAGGTCGGCTACCCGACGAAGGAAGACGAGCGCCTCATCATGGACCGCATGACGAGCGGCCTGAAGGTGAACGCCTCGCCCGTCGCCGACCCGAAGCGCATCGCCGAAGCGCGCTCGGTGGTGAACCAGGTCTACATCGACGAGAAGATCCGCGACTACATCGTGAGCATCGTGCACGCGACGCGCGAGCCGAAGGCGCACGGTCTGGGCGAGCTCAGCGACTTCATCTCGTTCGGCGCCAGCCCGCGCGCTTCGATCTACCTGAACCTCGCGGCGCGCGCGCACGCGTTCCTGCGCCACCGCGGCTACGTCACGCCCGAGGACATCAAGGCCGTCGGCGTGGACGTGCTGCGCCACCGCGTGATCCTCACGTACGAGGCCGAGGCCGAGGAGATCACGTCCGAGACGATCATCCGCAAGCTCTTCGAGCACGTCGAGGTGCCGTAGTCACGACGCCGCGATGCTGACCCGCGACCTGCTCAAGAAAATTCGGAAGATCGAGATCGTCACCGAGCGCCTCGTGCGCGATCGGATGGCGGGGCAGTACCACTCCGTCTTCAAGGGCAGCGGCATCGCGTTCTCCGAGGTGCGCCAGTACATGCCCGGCGACGACATCCGCCTCATCGACTGGAACGTGTCGGCGCGCATGAACGACACGTACGTCAAGCTCTTCACCGAAGAGCGCGAGATGACGGTGCTGCTGCTCGTCGACATGTCCGCGTCGGGGCGCTTCGGCTCGCGCGTGCAGGAGAAGCGCGATCTCTGCGCCGAGATCGCCGCCGTGCTGGCCTTCTCCGCGATCCGCAACAACGACCGCGTGGGTCTGGTGATCTTCACCGACGAGGTGGAGCACTTCGTGCCTCCGAAGAAGGGCAAGAAGCACGTCCTGCGCGTCATCAGCGAGATTCTCTCTTTCGAGCCGCGGAGCCCGCGCACGAACCTGGCGGGCGCGCTGCAGTTCGTGGGGCGCATAGCGCGCCGGCGCGCCGTGACCTTCCTCATCTCCGACTTCCTCCAGCCCACGGAGACGTACGAGCGCGCGCTGCGCATCACGTCGCGGCGCCACGACCTGGTGCCCGTCGCCGTGACGGACCCGCTGGAGCTGGGGCTGCCCGCGGTGGGGCTGGTCGAGCTCGGCGATCCGGAGACGGGCGAGGTGGTGGTGTTCGACACGAGCGGGCCCGAGGCGAAGGCCTTCGCACGCGAGGCGCGGCGCGCCGTCGACGCGCGCGAGTCGCTGTTCCGGCGCCTGGACATGGACGCGCTGCGCGTCAGCACCGACAAGCCCTATCTCCCAGCGCTGACGTCGTTCTTCGAGGCGCGCGCGCGGAGGCTGCGGCATTGAGGTCGCGCGCCCTCCGATCTGCGCTGGTCGCGCTCGCCTTGGCGGGCACCGCGACGACGGCGCGCGCCGCGATCGTCGACACGGGCGGCGCCGACGGCGGCGTCGTCGATCGCGACGCGCCCACGGTGGCGGCGCGCGTGCAGGCGGCGGACGCGATTCACGTCGGCGACTCCGTCACGCTGGTCGTGACGGCCATCTCGCGGCGCACCGTCCCGGTGAACCTGCCGAGCACGATGGAGCTGGGCGCGTTCACGGTGCTCGATCGCAAGGAGAGCGAGCAGGACCTGGGCGACGGCCGCGTCCGCCACGAGTTCACGCTGACGCTCGCGGCGTACGAACCTGGCGAGAAGGAGATCCCCGCGGTCGAGGTCACGTACCTCGGCAAGAGCGGCGACGTGCGCACGGCGCGCACGAGCCCCGTGCCCCTGAAGATCACGAGCCTCATCGCCAACGAGCCCGAACCGGCCCTGAAAGACGCGGCCGGTCCCGTCGTCGTGCTCGAGGAGAACCGCATCCTCATCTACGGCGCGGCGGGGCTCTTCGCCGCGGCGCTGGGCGCGCTGGTGACCTGGCTCGTCGTGCGGCGCCTCCGCGCGCGCGTGATCGTCCGCCCCGGCCCGCCGCCGCGGCCGGCCCACGAGATCGCGCTCGAGAAGCTGGACCGCCTCGGGCAGTACGGGTTCCTCGAGGACGCCGACAACCGGCCGTTCTACTTCGCCGTGTCCGAGGTCATCCGCGAATATCTAGGAGCGCGCTACGGCTTCGACTCGCTCGAGCTCACGACCGACGAGCTGGTCGACGAGCTTCGCCGCAGGGCGGGCCGCGAGCTGCTGCTGGGCGAGATCCAGGGCTGGCTCGCGGCGTGCGACCTGGTGAAGTTCGCGAAGATCTCGCCCTCGGCGAACGAGGCGCGCGGCACGCTGGAGACGGCGCTGCGCATCGTGACGTCGACGCGACCGCGCGTCGAGCCCGTGACGCCCGCGGGCGACGGCACGGCGCCGGGCGCGCCGACCGGGACCGACGGCAAGACGGAGGCGATCCATGGCTGAGCGGACGCCTGTCACGCCGGTCCCGTCGAACGGGACGCCGCCGCGCGCGCCCATCCCGTACGTGCTCATCGCGGCGGTGTTCGTGCCGCTGGCCGTCGCCTATTTGATCCTGCTGCGCAACGTCGAGGGCTTCCGCTTCGCGCACCCGGGCGCGCTGGTGCTGGTGCCCGTCGGCGTCGCGCTGGTGCTGTGGGCGGGGCTGCGGCGCGGGCCCGGCCGCCGCGGCGTGTTTGCCTACTCGCGCGCCGGCGAGCTGCGCTCGGTTCAGCGCGGCATCGTCTCGCGCCTGGCCGATCTGCCGCTGGTGCTGCGCATGGCCGCCGTCGTGCTGGTGGGCGTCGCGCTCGCGCGCCCGCAGACGACGCGAGTCGCCGACGACATCGAGGTCGAGGGCATCGACATCGTCATCGCGCTCGACGTCTCGGGCTCGATGGAGGAGACCGACCTGCAGCCGAACCGCCTCGACGCCGCCAAGCTGGTCATCGAGGACTTCGTGCGCCGCCGGCCGTCCGACCGCATCGGCCTCGTCGTCTTCGGGCGCGAGGCCTACACGCACGTGCCCCTGACGCTGGACCACGGCACGTTCCTGCGCATGCTCGACGAGCTGCGCCTCGGCATCGTCGACGGGCACGGCACGGCGATCGGCAACGGCATCGGCGTCGCGCTGAACCGGCTGCGCCACTCGGACGCGCGCTCGAAGGTGATCATCGTGCTGACCGACGGCGAGAACAACGCCGGCAACATCGCGCCCGAGCAGGCGGCGAAGTTCGCGCAGGCGATGAAGGTGAAGGTCTATACGATCCTCGCGGGCAACAACGATCCGGAAGCGGCCGCGGGGCAGCCGGGCATGCCGCAGCGCCACCCCGTGAACCCGAAGCTGCTCGAGCAGATCGCCTCGATGACGGGCGGCACGCCGTACCTGGCCACCGACACGCGCGCGCTCAAGGAGCGCTTCCAGAAGATCCTCGAGGATCTCGAGAAGTCGCGCCTGCACGATCGCGGCGTGCTCTACGGCGAGATGTACCGCCGGTTCCTCGTCGTGGGGTTCGCGCTCCTGGTCCTCGAGACGGCGCTGCGCCTCACCCGCCTGCGGAGGCTGCCGTAACGTGCGCTTCGCCAACCCCCACGCGCTGTGGCTCCTCGGCCTCGTGCCGGTCGCGATCATCGCCTACGCGCTGGCGTTCCAGCGCCGCCGGCGGCTGATGGCGCGCCTCGGCGACGCGCCGCTCGTCGCGAAAATGGCGGCCGACGTGTCGGTCGCCCGCAAGCGGGCCCGCGCGATCCTCGTCGTGCTCGCGCTGGCGCTGCTGGCCGTGGCGCTCGCGCGCCCGCAGGCGGGCGGCCGCGCGCGCCTCACGAAGGAGCCCGGCCTGGACATGGTCGTCGCGCTCGACTTTTCGCGCTCGATGCTGGCGAAGGACGTGTACCCCTCGCGCCTCGAGCGCGCCAAGCGCGAGCTCGAGCAGCTGATGAACGGCCTCGGGGGCGATCGCATCGGCCTGGTCGCCTTCGCGGGCGAGACGCTCTCGTACCCGCCCACGACCGACTACACCGCCGTGAAGCTGTTCTGGCGCGACCTATACCCGTGGGACATGCCCGTGGGCGGCACGGCGATCGGGCAGGCCATGCACGCGTCGCTGGATCTGCTGACGCGCCTCCGCTCGCAGGGCGGCCCCTCGCGCGCGCAGGTCATCCTGCTCCTCACCGACGGCGAGGACACCGACAGCGAGCCCCTGGCCATGGCCGAGCAGGCTTCGAAGCTGGGCGTGAAGGTGTTCACCGTGGGCATCGGCTCGCGCTCGGGCGAGCTCATCCCCGAGTACGACGAGACCGGCAAGGTCACCGGGTACGTCAAAGACGCCGACGGCAAGTACGTCACCTCGCGCCTGGCGGAGGACATGCTGATGCAGATCGCGCAGAAGACGGGCGGCGAGTACTTCCACGCCGACCCGAAGCGCTTCGGCGTCGACGAGATCGCGCACGCGCTCGCGGGCCTCAAGCGCTCGGAGAACGAGGCGCGCGTCGTGAAGCAGTACGACGAGATCTTCGAGCTGCTGCTGCTGCCGGCGTTCCTGGTGCTCGTGGGCGAGGCGTGCATGAGCGAGCGGCGCAAGACGCGGGCCCTGCGGCGACCGGGCGAGGTGCGGCCGTGAGGCGCGGGCCGTCCGTCTTCGCGACGTCGCTGCTGGCGCTTGCGCCCGTGCTGTTCGGGTTCGACCCGCTGCGCACGCGCAACGGCGAGATCGAGCAGGGAAACGCCAGCATGAAGAGCGGCAACGCCGAGGAGGCGCTCAAGCACTACGACAAGGCCGTGGCGGCCCTGCCGGCCGAGGCGGGCGCGCACTTCGATCGCGGCGCCGCGCTCTACGCGCTCCAGCGCTTCGACGAGGCAGGGCAAGAGTTCCTACGCGCGACCGAGGCCAAGGACGGCGCGCTCAAGGCGCAGGCCTTCTACAACCTGGGCAACGCGTTCTTCAAAAAGGAAAAGTTCAAGGAAGCCGCCGAGGCTTACAAGCGCACGCTGGCTCTCGATTCACACGACGAGCGCGCGAAGTGGAACCTCGAGCTGGCGCTCCGTAAAGAGCAAGAACAGAAAGAGAAGAACAAGGACAAAGACGACCAAAACAAGAAAGACAAGAAGGACGACAAGAACAAGAACGATCAAGATCAGAACAAGAAGGACGATCAGAAGAAGGACCGAGACGAGAAGGACAAGCAGGACAAGCAGGACAAGCAGGACAAGAGCGGCGAGCAGCCCAAGGACGACAAGCAGAACCAGCCGCCGCCCGAGCAGCCGCAAGCCCAGCCGCAGCAGCAGCCCAAAGACGAACAGGAGATGGGCGCCGTCCTCGACAGCCTCGAGCGCAGCCCCAAGGACCTGGAGAAGGAGCGCGCGCGGCTGCGCGCGATTCGCCGCCGCCCGCCCGCCCGAGATTGGTAAGACTTCGATGATGCGCCGGTTCCCTCGCCTCTCGCGGCCGACCGCCGTGCTCGCCGTCGCTGCTCTCGTGGCAGCGCTCGGCGCGCCCGCGCCCGCCCAGGCCGACGGCGACCCGAGCTTCGTGATCGAGCTCGACCGCGAGGCCGCGGCGCCCGGCGAGCCGTTCACGTGCGAGGTGCAACTTTCGCTCTCCAGCAACACGGCCGCCGAAGGCTTCCGCCCGCCCGAGTTCCACGGGCTGCGCGTGCTGGGCGGCCCGCAGACCGGCCAGTCGACGCAGATGCAGATGGGCGGCGGTCAGACGATCATCCAGAACGTCTACACCTGGCGGTACCAGCTGATGATCCAGCCGGGCTCGAAGGGCCCGTACACGATCGGCGCCGCGCACGTGCGCGTCGGCGGCCGCGACATCAAATCGAACACGGTGAACGTGCGCGTGGGCTCCGGCCCGCCCGCCAGCAATCCGCGGCGCGGCGGCGCCCCGCCCGGCTTCCCGTTCGACATCTTCGGCGGAGGCGCCGCGGACGCGCCCGAGCCCAGCGCCGCCGGCTCGACGTTCATCCGCGTCACCTCGGACAAGCCGCGCGCCTACGTGGGCGAGCCCGTCGTCGTCACGTGGTCGCTGTGTACGACGCAGCGGCTCGACAAGTTCGACACGGTCACCGAGGCGCGCACCGACGGCTTCTGGAGCGAAGACATCCCGTCTTCGACGCCGCGCGGACGCCTCGCCTACACGCCCGAGACGATCGGCGGCAAGCAGTACGAGGTCGCGACGCTGTACCAGCGCGCGCTCTATCCGCTGCGCGAGGGCAAGCTCACGGTGACGCCGCTCGAGGCGGAGGTCTCGCAGGTCGACTTCTTCGGCACGGCGCTGCGCACCCAGCGCCTCAAGGCCGAGCCGCTCGCGATCGAGGCGTTGCCGCTGCCGCGCGAAGGGCAGCCCGCGGGCTTCGACGCGAGGAACGTCGGCAAGTACCAGCTGGCCGCGCACGCCGATCGCACGACGGTCTCGGTGGGCGAGGCCGTCACGGTCACGCTGGAGGTGAAGGGCGTCGGCAACGTGCGCAACGTGCACGTGCCGCCGCTGGCGACGCCCGCCGGCTGGAAGAGCTACCCGCCGAAGGAGACCGTGGACCTGGACGCCCCGGGCGGCATCGGCGGCACGAAGACGGTCGAGGTGCTGCTGCTCCCCGAGCGCGCCGGCGCCGTGATGCTGCCTTCGGTCGAGATGCCGACGTTCGACTTCGAGGCCAAGAAGTACGTCACGCTGAAGACCGATCCGGTGCGCCTCGAGGCGACGAGCGACGGCACGATGGCCGGCGGCGCGGCGCGCCCGGGCACCCCCGGCGGGCCGCCCGTCGAGAACGTCATCACGGCCGCCATCCGCCCCATCCGTGCGCGCACGCGCCTCGGGCGTGACGTGGGCACGACGTTCCTGCGCTCGCGCGCCTTCGGGTGGCTGCTGTTCCTGCCGCCGTTCGCCTTCGGCCTGACGATCGTCATCGACCGCGTGCGCGAGCTCCTGGCGATCGACACGCGCCGCACGCGCCGGCGCCGCATGCGCTCGATGGTGCGCAAGCACCTGGGCGCGGCCGTCGCGCACCGCGACGCGGGCCGCGCGGCGGCGTTCTACATCGAGATCGATCGCGTGCTCCGCGAGGTGCTGGCGGCGCGCCTGGGCCAGGGCGTCACGGGCCTGCGCCGCGACGAGCTGTCGACGCTGCTGTCCGAGCGCGGCATGCCCGCCGACGTCACGGCGCGCGTGCTCGCCGAGCTGGAGGCCTGCGACCAGGCGCGCTTCGCGCCGGGCGGCGAGGCCGAGGGCACGGCGGCGATGAGCGCAGCGCTGGACCGCGCCGACGAGCTCATCGGCGTCATCGAGAAGGCGCGCCTGCGCGAGGAGCACGGCGCGTGAAGAAGCTCGTCCTCAACGGGACTTCGGGACGGACTGCCCACCCTCCACGCCCCGCGGCCTTCGGCCGCGCCCTCGCCCTCGGATTGGTGCTCCTGATGGCCGTGCTCGCGGCGCGCTCTGCGCACGCCGATCGCCTCGACGAGGCGTGGAAGCGCGGCAACGACGCCTATCTTCGCGGCAACTACGACGCGGCCGTCGCCGCGTACGAAGAGCTCGACCGCGAGGACGTCGTCTCGCCGGATCTCTTCTTCAACCTCGGGGACGCGTACTTCAAGAAGGGCTCGCTCGGGCCGGCGATCTGGGCGTTCGAGCGCGCGCAGGCGCTGGATCCCGACGACGACGACATCCGCTACAACCTCCAGCAATCGCGCAAGCTGGCCGCGCGCCAGGCACGCGACAAGATCGAGGGCGAGGACCGCGATCCGCTGTGGATCCGAGGCGTGACGGCCCTTTCGCCGTCAGCCGAGACGTGGGTGTTCCTGATCCTGTACCTCGGCTTCTTCGCGCTCCTGTTCGCGCGCCGCCGCGCGAGCGACGACGCCCGCCCCGCGCTGGGCGCGGGCGCCGCGATCGTCGCCGTGATGGCGCTGCTCGCCGGCAGCCTCCTCGCAGGCCGCTTCGTGCTCGAGCGCGTGCCCTTCGGCGTCGTGCTGCCGGACGAGTTGGCCGTCAAGGAAGGCGCCGACGTGAACTACAAGACCGGCTTCCAGGTGCACGCCGGCCTGCGCGTGCGCCTGCTCGAGCGCGACCAGGACTGGCTGCGCATCCGGCTCGCCAACGGCCTCGAAGGCTGGGTGCGGGCCCGCGACATCGGCCGGTTGTAGGCGCGCGAGCGGGCTCTCTTCGGTCGCGGGCGTCTTGCTTTTGGGGCTTGGCCCCGTGTCCGAAGAAGCCGGACGTTCGCCCGATGAACGACGCTGTCGCTCGCGCCGATCTGAATCAGCGTTCGACGCGCATAGGGAGCATTGCGGGCCTACGCGGCGACCGAGGGCGGCCCCATCTTGGCGCGCTCGGTGGGATTCAACGCCGGCAGGATGATGGGCACCATCTCCGCCATGCGCGTCGGGCCGATGTCGGCGATGATGCGCGCCGTGATCGCGGCGATCGCCGCGTCGTCCAGGTGCGCCCACAGCACGGCGTTCACCTCGCGCTCTTCGCGGCCCATGTGCCGGAGCTGGTCGGCGACGAAGGCGTTGAAGCGACGAACGAGCTCGGCGCCCAAGCCGAAGCGCGCTCCGGGCTCCAGGGTGTCGAGCTTGGGGAACAGGCAGCCGATGTCCAGCATCGCCCGCTCGAGGGCGACGTGCTCGCCTGCCAGGTCGTCCGCCAGCGCCGGCGCGAGCTCCGTGACGATCGGCATGACGCGGCGGTCCTCGTGCTCGGCGTGCTCGCGCAGGTACGTGAAGCACGTCTCCGTGACGCGCGCGGCCTCCGCCGTCTCCGCCGGCGAGGTGAAGTCCGCGCGCGCGAGCGCGACCGCCGTCTCGAAGAGCTGCCGGCGAAAGGCCTTGTGGATCGGGGCGAAGGAATCGAGGCGCGGCGCGGAAGCGCTGTCGTTCGTCGTCTTGTTCATGGGGTCCTCCTGCTCTTCAACCTACGGAATTCCGCGGCGCGCGCTCCCTACGTGTTCCTTAGGCGGTTGCTAAGAATTCGCTAAGCAGAGCCACGCGCCCGGGTGCTATCGTTCCGCCTCCGCCGCGCATGGCCAAATCCGACGAGAAGACCAGCGTGCTTCCCGCCCTCGCGGGTCCGCTCGCCGCCGTGCCGGCCGAGCTGCAGGGCCTGCTGGAACAGCCGGTGATCTTGCACCTGGCGACGCGCAACGCCGCGATGGAGCCCATGAGCGTCATGGCGTTCGGCCTCGAGCGCGTGGGCGACGGCCGCGAGCTCACCGTGTTCCTGGCCGCCGTGGTCGCGACCGAGACGCTGGCCAACCTGCGCGACAACGGCCAGATCGCGCTGACGCTCGTGCGCCCCACCACCCACCTCGCGATCCAGATCAAGGGCACGTGGCTGGGCGAGCGCCGCACCGACGAGGCCGACCGCGCGTACCTCGCGCGCTATCGCGAGACGACCGTCGAGGAGCTGGGCCGCGTGGGCGTGCCGCGGTCGGTCTGGGAGCGCGTGGTCTGGTGGCCCGTCGTCGCGCTGCGCATGGACGTGCGCGAGGTGTTCGTGCAGACGCCGGGCGCGGGCGCGGGCCGCCGCTGCGGCGAGACGGGGACCGCGCAGTGATCGCGCTCGAAGAGCTCGCCCGTTGCTTCGAGGGCGTCGTGCCCGCCACGATGGCCACCTGTTCGGCCGCGGGCGTGCCGAACGTCGTCGACATCAGCCACGTGCAGTACGTGGACGCGCGCCACGTCGCCCTCTCTCGCCAGTTCTTCAGCAAGACCATTCGCAACGTCCTCGAGAACCCACGCGCGCAGGTGACGCTCTGGGATCCCGTGACGTTCGAGCGATACGTCCTGGATCTGCGCTTCGCGCGCTCGGAGACCACGGGCCCGATCTTCGATCGCATGGCGACGCGCATCGAGGCCATCGCGTCGCACACGGGCATGTCCGGCATCTTCAAGCTGCTGGCGGCCGACGTGTTCGAGGTGCTGCGCGTCCAGCACCTCACGGGGCACCTCACGCCGCCCGATCCCGCGGCGCGCTCCTCGGCTGGCGGCAAGCCCGACCTGCCCGAAGCGAACGGCCACGTGGCGCCCGAGCTGTGGGTGCTCCACCGCATCACGACGCGCATGAACGAGGCGGCCGATCTCGGGCACCTCCTGTCCGCCGTGCTCGACAGCCTCTCCGGCGACTTCGGGTTCGGGCACGCGAAGGTGCTGCTGGTCGACGAGACGGGGCGACGCCTCTTCACGGTCGCGAGCCGCGGCTACGACGAGAGCGGCGTCGGTTCGGAGGTGGTCTTCGGCGAGGGGCTCATCGGCACGGTGGCGCGCGACCGCCGCATGCTGCGCGTCGGCCAGCTCGAGAGCGGCCTGCGCTATGGGCGCGCCGTACGCGCATCGGTGCGCGACGAGGCCGGCGCCGAGCTGCGCCCCGAGATCCCGCTGCCGGGCCTGCCGGACGCGCAGAGCCACCTGGCGCTGCCGCTGCTCGTGCGCGGGCGCCTGGTGGGCGTCCTGGCGCTCGAGAGCCGCAGCGCGGCCTCGTTCGAGACCTGGCACGAGGCGTTCCTGGGCATCGTCGCCGATCAGGTGGCCGCGGGCATCGACCGCCTCTCCGTGTCCGAGGCGGAGGATCCGGCGGCGTCACGCGCAGCCGCGCCGGCGCACGCGGCCTCTGGTCGCAAGAAGCGCGCGTTCGTCTTCTATCAGAACGACGACTGCGTGTTCGTCGACGGCGAGTACCTCATCCGCAACGTGCCGGGCCGCATCCTGTGGAAGCTGCTGCGCGCGCACGCCGAGGGCCGCAGCGAGTTCACGAACCGCGAGCTGCGGCTGGATCCGTCGCTGGGTCTCCCGGCGCTGCGCGACAACCTCGAGAGCCGACTCATCCTCCTGCGCCAGCGCCTGGCGCAGAAGTGCCCGGACGTGCGCCTTCCCTCGCGAGGCCGCGGCCGCTTCGCCGTCGAGATCGACTGCGAGCTCGAGCTGCAAGACCGGCCCACGGCCTGACCCCAACGCCTCATCGGCTGGCGACGGTCCCTGCCTTCATGCGGGCCGCCATCTTCTCGTACGACGTCGCGATCGCGCTCATCACCGCGTCGGGCACCTTGGGCGCGGGCACGTCGTTCTTCACGGCGGGGATCGAGCGCAGGTAGGCGAAGATCGCCTTCAGGTCGTCGTCGCTCTGGGCGGCCAGGTTCTGCCACGGCATGGGCGGCAGGATGGGACGGCCGCTGCCGCCCATGTGACGCCCCGTGCGCACGGCGTGCACGAACATGTCTTCCGTCCAGTTGCCCAGGCCCGTCACCGCGTCGGGCGTGAGGTTCGCGGTGAACACCGTTCCGAAGGGCAGCTTGAAGGCCGTGAACGTGGGCCCGATCGCCGCGTTGTCGTGGCCGCTCAGCGCCGACGAGGGCTCGGGCGCGCCCTCGGGGTGGCCCGAGAGCATGCGCGACATGTCGGGGATGGGCATGCCGATCTCGGGATCGAACTTCATCGGCGTGTGGCAGTCGTTGCAGCCGCCGATGCTGACCAGCAGATGACCGCGCGCGACGCGCTCGGCCGTGGGATCGAAGTGCGAGGCCTTGGGCGTGCAGGCGCCCACGAAGAGAGCGGAGGCGAGCGCGACGGCGGCGCCGGTGAACGTGAGGGCGTTGATGGTGCGCGGCATGAGAGATCTCCTTTGCGAGGTGGCGCGCCGAAAACGAGCGGCGCGATAAACAACCTGGCAAATCGCGCGAGCGCGCGTTCCTAAATGGTCCCTGCACGCACGCTAAAACCTCGCTAAACGGCGTTTGTGTCGCGGCCGCTTCAGAAGCCGATCGATGGCGTCAGGGACAACGAGAGTCCCCAGGACTGCGCGAAATCGCTGATGACGGGGCGCCCCGAGCAGGACTGGCAGACCACCGACGTGGGCTCATCGGCGTACAGCACGAACCACGGCGAGAGCGCGACGCCCAGCGCTGAATGCTCGCCACTGAGGTGCACGCCCACCGAAGTCTGCAGGCGGACCTCCGGGCGCAAGACCTTCACCGTCGGTGATCCCGAGGGCACGTCCCCCTCGAGCATGTAGCGATCGGGGAGGAGCATCTCGCGCACGAACGTTCCGGCCGTCGCGCCGAGCGACAGCATCAACCGGGTCGACCGTGTCTCGGTCCTCGCGATCAGGGGATACGCTTCGACGGCCAGGCTGCCTTGGTAGGTGTCGTCCTGGAACGCGGAGATCCTGCCGGTGCGGACGCCAAGGCTGAGGACCACCGGTGCCGTGCCCGCGCTCTTCGGAGGAATGGCGAAGCGCACCCCGACGCCGGAGTCCACCCATCCCACGTCGGCGTTGGCCTCGAGGCCCGCGGCCTGCTGTCGAAAGGCCACGCCCAGGGGAAGCGGGTTCAAGAACGGGCCCCCTCCGGTAAACCGCGTTTGAGCCGATCCCGAGACCCTGACGCCGTCGACGGTCATGCTCGCCGGCCCGTACGCCATCGCATACTGCGGTTGAAACTGAGTGTAGGTCCCAGCGTGGATCGGACCGCCGGGCGCAGGCGTCGTGATCGCGCAACCGCCGACGAGGACGCCGAGTAAACCGATGAACAACCTCACGGGCGGCGGCTTCCGCAAGGCCCGTGCCGCAGCCTCGACCCTGAGGATCCCGCGCGTGGCGCGCGCGCCGGCGTTGGGCATTCACCACCTTCCGTTTGCCAATGACCATCCCGTGGCGGCGGCGTGTTAGGGATCGGGCATGGGCACGTGTTCGCGCCATCGCGCGTCGTGGGTTGTTGCGGTGTGTCTGGTCACCCTCGCCGCCTGCGGCGGAGGAGGCGGCGCGAAGACGGGCGCGGCCGGCTCCGGCGGCGGAGCGGGAACCACCGGCGCCGCAGGAACCACCGGCACGGCGGGGACGACGGGCGCCTCAGGAACCACGGGCGCGGCCGGGACCACCGGCGCCTCGGGAACGACAGGCGCCGGGGGAACCACGGGCGCGGCGGGAACGACGGGCGCCGCCGGCACGGGCGACGCGCCCGACGCCGGCGTCGACGCGAAGGGCGACACCGGCGGCGCGAAGACCTGCGGCGGCAACGCACTCTCGCTGTCGGCGAACGGCACGGGCACGGACAGCGACGCGGCCCGCGCGCGCGTCGTCTTCGACCTCACGACCGATCTCCCCGCGGGCAACGCGTCCCGCACGGTGGAGTTCTGGATGTACGTGCGGCCGACGGATTGGCTGGGCGAGCGCAACGAGGTGTACGTCTACGGCGCGCCCGGCACGACGGCGACCGCCTTCGGCCTCGACTTCGGCACCTTCACCGTCGACGGCATGGCGACGAACCACGCCACGCTGAACCCGTACACGAACGGCGGCTTCAACGAGGACAGCAAGGCGTACCTCGGCGTCGACTCGGCCAAGGCGCAATGGGTCCACGTCGCCATGACGTGGGACGGCACCACGCTGCGCACCTACGTCAACGGCGCGCCGCGCATCGCGACGACGGGCACGGGCGGCATCACCGCGCTCGCGACGGCGACCTCGCCGCTGACGTTCGGCTGCAACCCGCCCATCTACAACTGCTTCGGCGGGCTCTTCGACGAGATCCGCGTGTGGAAGGTCGCGCGCTCGGCCGCCGAGATCTTGGCGACCTTCGACAAATCACTGGCCGGCAACGAGGCTGGCCTCGTCGGCTACTGGAAGCTGGACGAGGCCCCCGGCGCGACGACCGCCGCCGACGCCGTGACCGCCGCCGGCCACACGTCCCACCCCGGCACCCTCACGGCCGCCTCCGACGCGCAGAAGCCGACGTTCGTAGCGCCCGACCCGCCCGCGCCGATCAAGTGCCCGTGAGCTGGTCCCGGGCCGTCAACTTCCAGTCAACGGATACAAACGACCAGCTCCCCACGCCTGTCTCTGCGCTATATCCTGTGGCGCCATGGCCGAGCCGCACTTCGACAAGCACGTCTTCATCTGCACGAACCGCCGCGAGCCGGGGAACCCGAAGGGTGACTGCGCCTCGAAGGGCGGCGAGGCGATCAAGGACGAGTTCAAGCGGCTCTTGCACGAGCGCGGCCTGAAGAAGAGCATCCGCGCGAACGCCGCCGGGTGCCTGGACCAGTGCGCGCGCGGCGCGACCGTGGTCGTGTACCCCGAGCAGATCTGGTATGGCGGCGTGAAGATCGAGGACGTCGCGCAGATCGTCGAAGAGCACCTCGTGGGCGGCGTGCCCGTCGAGCGGCTGCGCATGAGGTAGAACCCGCACGATGACGTTTCCCATCCCCGCGCGCCTGAATTTGGCGGCGCACGTCCTCGACGCACGCGTCGCCGAGGGCCGGGGCGCCGCCGTCGCGTTGCGCCTGGACGCCACGGGCCGCGAGGTCTCGTACGCCGAGCTCCTCGACCACGCGAACCGCCTCGGCAACGTGCTCGCCGAGCTGGGCGTCGGGCCCGGCGATCGCGTGCTGATCGCGCTGCCCGACGGCCTCGAGTACGTGGCCGCCGTGTTCGCGACGCTGAAGGTCGGCGCCGCCGTCACGATGGCCAACCCCGAGCTGCCGGTCGCCGACTACGCGGCTCATCTGGCCTACACGCGCGCGAAGGTGCTGTTCGTCGACGCCGCGCTCGCGGCGCGCGCCGCCGGGGCCATCGCCGGCGCGCGCGCGCTGGTCGTGGGCGGCGCGGCCGAGCTCTCTTACGAAGCGCACGTCGCCGCCGCGTCTCCGCGCTTCACGAACGCCGACACGGCCGCCGACGATCCGGCGATCTGGATCGCGACGTCCGGCTCGACCGGGCACCCGCGCGCCGCCGTGCACGGCCACCGCAGCTTCGCTTTCAGCATCGAGGCGTACGCGAAGGGCGTGCTGGGCCTCGGCGCCGGCGACGTGACGCTCTCGGTGCCCAAGCTCTACTTCGGGTACGCCACGGGCATGAGCCTGCTGTTCCCGCTGGCCGTGGGCGGCACGTCCGTGCTGTACCCCGACCGCCCAACGCCCGAGCGCATGTTCGAGCTGGTCTCGCGTCATCGCCCCACGGTGATGGCGCTCGTCCCGACGCTGATCGCCAAGATGCTCGCCGCCGCGCCCAGCGCCGACGTGCTGCGCGCCTTCGCGGGCGCGCGCCTCGCGACGTCGGCCGGCGAATCGCTGCCCGTGCCCCTCTACGCGAAGTGGAAGCAGCGCTTCGGCGTCGAGATCGTCGAGGGGCTCGGCTCGGCCGAGCTGTTCCACATTCACGTCTCGAACCGCCCCGGCGACGTGCACCCCGGCACGCTGGGGCGCGTCGTGCCCGGCTACGAGGCTCGCGTCGTGCGCGATGACGGCAGCGACGCGCCCGACGGCGAGATCGGCGCGCTGTGGGTGCGGGGCGGGTCGGCGGCGCTGCACTACGAAGGCGACGCCACGCGCACGGCGCAGGTGTTCGGCGGCGCGGGCGACGGGTGGGTCGTCACCAGCGACAAGGTGCGCTGCACGGACGGCGTGTTCTCCTTCGAAGGTCGCAGCGACGACATGCTGAAGGTGGGCGGCATCTACGTGTCGCCGCTCGAGGTCGAGAACGTGCTGCTGCAACATCCGGCCGTGAGCGAGTGTGCCGTCGTCGCGTACGAGGACGAGGCCGGGCTGGTCAAGCCGAAGGCCGTCGTCGTGTGCCGCGCGGGCACGGCCGCCGAAGACGGCGCGCTGTTCGGCGAGCTGGACGCGTTCGTGCGCGAGCGCCTCGCGGCGTTCAAGGTGCCGCGACGCTGGGAGCGGCGGCCCGCGCTGCCACGAAACGACCGCGGCAAGATCGTGCGGCGCGCGCTGCGTGAGCAGCGTGGGATGGAGGGCTGAGAGATGTCGCTGACCGTGCAAATTTTTGGCACCAAGAAGTGCCAGGACACGCGCAAGGCCGAGCGCTTCTTCAAAGAGCGCAACGTGGCCGTTCACGCCGTCGATCTCGGCCAAAAGGGCATGTCGGCGGGCGAGCTTCGCAACGTCGCGGCGCGCGTGGGCGGCATCGAGGCGCTCATCGATCGCCAGGGCGCGCGCTACGTGGCCAAGGGCCTCAAGTATGCCGCGCCGACGGGCCCGCGCATCGAGCAGATCCTCGTCGACGATCCGCTGCTGCTGCGCACGCCCATCGTGCGGACCGGCGCAAAGGCGACCGTCGGCTATGCGCCCGACACGTGGACGCAATGGATCGATGAGGCGAAGCGGCCCGCGTGACTGATAGACTCGCGCCACCCTTGGCCGCTTCGCCACCCGAAAAGCCCAGCGGGCCCGCCCGCTGGACCGTGAAGGACGTGCTGCTCTGGACGACCTCGCGGTTCGAGGAGCGCCGGCTGGCGACGCCGCGGCTCGACGCCGAGATCCTCGTGGCCCACGCGCTGAGCGTGGCGCGCCTGCAGCTCTACGTGCAGTTCGATCGGCCGCTCTCGCCCGAAGAGCTGGGCGCGATCCGCGAGCTGGTCAAGCGGCGCCAGGCCGGCGAGTCGGTGGCCTACGTCATCGGCAGGAAAGAGTTCTGGGGGCTCGACTTCACCGTCGACGCGCGCGTGCTGGTGCCCCGCCCCGACACCGAGACGCTGGTCGACGAGGCGCTGGACCGCATCGGCCGCGCGCCCCGCGTGCGCGCGCGCCGCGCCGCGGGCTCGCAAAGCGACGAGGCGAGCACGGAGCCGGCAGCCGACGCGCCCGAAGAAACGCCCCCCGGAAAGGCCGCGCCGCGCGTCGTCGACGTGGGCACGGGCTCGGGCGCGCTCGCCGTCACCCTCGCCAAGGAGCGCCCCGACGCGCTCGTCTTCGCGGTCGATCTCTCACCCGACGCGCTGGCCGTGGCGCGCGCCAACGCCGAGCGCCACGGCGCCGCCGTGACGTTCCTCGAAGGAGATCTGGAGGTCCCCCTGATTCCGCACGCTCCGTTCGATCTGATCGTGGCCAACCTGCCGTACATACCCGCGGGCGACATCGCGGGACTCGCCCCCGAGGTGCGTGCCGAGCCGCTGCGCGCGCTCGACGGCGGCCCCGACGGGCTCGCGCTCGTGCGGCGCCTCGTGGCCGCCGCGCCGGCGCTGCTCGCGCCCGGCGGCGCCATCGCCCTCGAGATCGGCATCGGTCAGGCCCAGGACACCGCCCGGCTGTGCGCGGCGGCGGGGCTCATCGACGTGCGGGTGCGCCGCGATCTCGGCGCCGTGGAGCGCGTCGTCTCGGCGGTGCGGCCGTGAGCGCGTCGTCGACCGCGGAAGTGAAGAAGCCCGCGACCGACGCTGGCGACGCCGCCGTGGTGGCCGGCCGCGGCGCGCTCTTCATCGGGTTCGCGAAGATCTTCTTCATGCTCAGCGGCTCGGTGCAGCAGATCCTGCTGCCGCGCTTCCTCGCGACCGCCGAGTTCGGCGCCTTCGCCGTCGTCAACAGCGTGGTCTCGATCATCAACAACACGATGGTCCAGGCCACGATCCAGTCGGTCTCGAAGTTCACGGCCGAAGACGACGCGCGCGCCGGCGCCGTCCAGCGCGCGGGCCTGCGCATGCAGGCGTGGATCGGAACGGTCGTCGCGCTGACGCTCGTCCTCGGCGCGCCTTTCATCGCGCGCTTCATGAAGGCGCCCGACTACGTCGCATACTTCCGCATCGCCGCGGCGATCCCGTTCCTCTACGCGTTCTACGCGGTGTTCGTCGGCACGGCGAACGGCCTGCGCCGCTTCCGCGCCCAGGCGAGCTTCGACGTGGGCTTCTCGACCGCGAAGACGGTGCTACTCCTCGGCTGTGGCCTCTTGTGGAAGGTCGCGGGCGCCTTCACGGGCTTCGCCGCGGCGGCCGCGATCATCCTGATGGTCTCGGCGCGCGCGATGTGGCAGCCCGCCGCGGGCGAGCCGTTCCCGGGCCGGCGCCTCGTGCCGTACATGCTGGCCGTCGGAGGCTACGCGCTGCTGCTCAACCTGGCGCTGAACTACGACGTGTCGCTGCTGCAGCACTTCGCGGCCGGCGTCGACGCCGCGGCCGCGCCCGCGCTCACGGCGAACTACCAGGCGCTGCGCACGCTGGCGTTGCTGCCGTACCAGGCGCTGATCGTCATCACGTTCGTGATCTTCCCGTTGGTTTCGCGCTCGACGTTCGCCGAGGACCGAGACGCGACGCGCGCGTACGTCACGCAGACGCTGAGGTACGCGCTGCTGCTCGCGGGCGCCATGGGCCTCGTGCTCGCGGCGCGGCCGGGCGCGCTGCTGTCGATCCTGTACAAGCCCGAGTACGGCGTGGGCGCCGACGCGCTGCCCGTCCTCGTCGCGGGCGAGTGCTGCCTCGCGCTGCTGGGCGTCGCCTGCGCGATCCTCAACGCCGCCGGCCGCACGGGCGCGACGCTCTCGTTCATGGCCGTCACCGTCGCCGTGGGCTCGGGCGCCGCTGCCATCTTGATCCCGCGCGCGACGCCGGGCGCGCCCATGCTGGTCGCGGCCGCCGCATCCACGTCGCTGGGCATGGCCGCGGGCTTCGTGGCCTCGCTCGTCTACCTGCATCTCCGCCTCGGGGGCGGCCTGCCCCCCGCGACCGTGGCGCGCGTCGCCGCCAGCCTCGCGGTCGCCACGGCCGTCGGGCACTTCCTGCCCGCGCACGGCAAGATCCTGGGCCTCGCGACGATCGCCGTCGTCGGCGTCATCTACCTGGTCTGCCTCGCCGCGCTCGGCGAGCTGGGCCCCGAGGACAAGGCCAAGATTCGCCGAATCTTGCGGCGGTGACCGCGACATCGCTGCCCTGATCCGCCGGCCGGTCCGGACCTGAACCGCCGGGATCTCGCGGGGTGCGAGACCCGGTCCCGGCCTTGCACTAGGGACCGGAGCCATGCCGCGCCCCTTCCTCGTGATTCTGAAGGCATGCTGGGCCCTCCTCGCCTGGGTGCTGTTCCTTTCGGGTGTCATCGGCTGCACCGATGGCGTCGGCGGTGACGTCGCGACGCGCACGGACACGGTCGCCCCCGACGCCGCGGCCCCCGCGCTCTTCTCGTCGTTCGAGCGCCGAACCGACTCCGGCACCTGCCAGTAAACCCGTACGCGTCGCGGCCCCGAGCCTCGTTCAGATCCGCAGATCTGCTAACTTCGGCCGGACATGCCCGGCTTCATCACGACCGCTGCGCCACCCCGCGCGCCCGAGAGCGCCTGGCGGCGGAGCGCGGTGTGGCTCCTCGTGACGCTGGCGTACCTGTTCGCGTTCCCCTACTACGAGCGCCTCAACAACCCCAACGAGAACGCGCGCACCTGGGCCACGCGCGCCATCGTCGAGCACGGCGTCCTCAACATCGACGCCGAAGAGCGCGAGTGGGGGTACGTCAACGACAAGTGCAAGAACGACAAGCACGTGTACTCGGGCAAGGCGCCGGGCGCGTCGTTCCTGGGCGTGCCCGTGCTCGCGGTCGTCACGAAGATCCGTCACCTGCAAGGCCGCCCTTCGCCCGGGAAGATGGAGACCACCTTCTGGCTGCGCCTGTTCGCGGTGAAGGTTCCGCTGTGCGTGTTCTTCTGGTTCTTCGCGCGCTACGTCGAGCGGCTCACGGGCTCGCGCCAGGCGCGAGACGTCTTGCTGGCCGCGCTGGGCCTCGGGACGCTGATGTATCCGTACGGCGGCCTCTTCGTGGGCCACGCGCTGGCGGCCGCGGCCGCGTGCGGCGCGTACATGCTGCTGGCGCCCGCGAGCGGCCCGGGCGCCCGCCGCGGCGGCCTCGACCCGCGCCTCGTCGGGGCGGGCCTCCTGGCCGGCGCCACCGTCGTGTTCGAGTACCAGGCGGCGT
Source organism: Polyangia bacterium (assembly GCA_035548155.1). Classification (GTDB taxonomy): domain Bacteria; phylum Myxococcota_A; class Polyangia; order Fen-1088; family Fen-1088; genus DASZFV01. The sequence continues at coordinate 12,143 of DASZUD010000045.1, read as the reverse complement.
TCGTCGTCGCCGCGCTGACGGTCTACGCCGTTCACCGCTATCGCCGCGAATCCGTCGCCTACTTCCTCGGCGCGGCGCCCATGGCCGTAGGGCTGGGCGCGTACCACACGGCGATCTTCGGCCGGCCCTGGCGGTTCCCCTTCGGCAACGTCGAGAACCCCGAGTTCCTTCGCCGCGATCACTCCGCAGGCTTCCACGGCCTGGCGCTGCCCAAGCTGCCCGCGCTGGGCGCCAGCCTCTTCGCGCCCGATTACGGCCTGTTCGTCTTCTCACCGATCCTGGCTGTGGGCCTGCTCGCGGCGCTCGCGCTCTTGCCGCGGCGGCCCCGCCGCGACGCCGCGCTCGTCGTCGCCGCCTCGGCCCTGATGTTCCTCTTCCTCGCCGGCATGTCCAACTGGCGCGCGGGCTGGTGCGTGGGCCCGCGCTACATCACGACGGTCGCGCCGTTCCTCGTCCTCGGCGTCGCCTTCGCGTGGGCCGTCATTCAGCGTCGCACCTGGCTGATGGCGCCGACGCTGGGCCTCGTGATCGTCTCGGTGTTCCTCAACGTCGTCTCGGGCGCGGTCTATCCGCACTACCCCGAGGTCTTCGACAACCCGGTCTTCGATCTCACGCTGCCCGTGCTGCGCGCCGGCTACGCGCCCTACAGCTTTGGCTGGCTGCTGGGCCTGCGCGGTCTCGCCTCGGTGGCTCCGCTCGCGCTCGTCGTGCTCGGGGCGCTGGGGCTCGGCCTCGCCGGTGAGGCGCCGCGACCACCGCGGCGCTGGGCTCGAATCTCGGGCGCGCTCGCGGTGGCCGCGCTGTGCCTGCTCGCGCTGTCGGCGTACGGGCGCAAGCCGAGCCCGGGCGAGCAGTCCTCGGCCGCGTTCGTGCGGGCGACCTGGGAGCCGCAGCCGGCGATCAAACGCTAGCGCTACGGCTGAACGCTGGACGCGTGCGGCGGCGACGGTTGCGTCGACGCGTTCTTGCGCGCCATCAATGCGGCAACGGCGCCGCCCAGGAGGACGATCCCGATGATCGCGCCCACGAGGAAGCTGCGGCCGGCCTTCTTCTCGGGGGGCCGTGTCACCCTGACGGCGGCCGAGGGCTCGAGCACGCTGGCCAGCGCCTCGGGGCCGGGCGTCGGCGGGCTCGCGGGCGCAAACGAGCCCGAGGAAGTCGGCTTGCCGTTGCCGAGCGTCGGGATCGCGGGCACGGCGAGGGGCGTCGCAGGACGCGCCGTCTTTCGCGCTTCCGCCGCCTGGGCCGCCATCGACGGCGGCGGCGGCGTGGGCGTCTTGAGGATCGGGCGCGACGGCGCCGGCGGCGTGGGCAGCGGCAGCGCCGCCTCCTTCGCCGTGCGCCGCTCGATGTCGTCGACCACCTTCATGCCGACGGCGGGCGTGAACCGCTCCTCCGACCAGGCGCGCGGATCGATGAAGTCGCCCTCGTCGGCGATCGACGGGCGATCGTCGGCACCCGCGCCGCCTGGCGAGAGATCAGCGGCCGAGAGCGGGCGCGCGCCCGGATCCTCGAAGTCGACGGAGGTGATCTTCACGATCTCCTCCTGCAACATGTGATCGAGGATGCTCGGCTTCTTGCCGTCGCTCGACTGCGCGGCTCGATCGTCCAGGCACTGCCGCACGAGCTCGGCGATGTCGCGCGAGATCACCTTGAGGCCGCGCGAATAGCTGTACTGCGCCAGCGCGTCCTGCAGGTCCGTCGCCGACTGGAAACGATCTTCCTTCCGCTTGGCCAGCGCCTTGCGGACGATGTCCTCCAGCTCGGGCTCGACCTGCGGGTTCTGCGACTTGATGGGCGGAATCTTCGCGTTCCGCACCAGCTCGACCGTCTGATAGTCGGTCTCTCCGTAGAAGAGCCGCTTCCCGGTGAGCATCTCGTACAGCAGAATGCCGACGGCGAAGATGTCCGCCGATGCCGCCACCTCCTCGCCGCGCGCAGCCTCGGGCGAGAGGTAGCTCATCTTGCCTTTGACGACCCCGGGATCGGTGGTCTCGATCTGGCTGGTCGCCTTGGCGAGGCCGAAGTCCACGACCTTGATCTCGCCCTGCTTCGAGATGAGCACGTTGGGCGGCGAGATGTCGCGGTGGACGATGCCGAGCGGCTTGCCCGTCTCGGGGTTCAGGAGCTCGTGGGCGTATGACAGGCCCTTGCAGATCTCCATCACCATGTAGAGCGTGTGGGCGATGGGGATGCGGCGGTTGATCTTCCGCCGCCACTCCATGAGGGCCTTGAGGTCGACCCCGTCCACGTACTCCATGACGATGAAGTACGTGTCGTCGGCGTGACCGATGTCGAAGACCTGGACGATGTTGGCGTGCTGAAGCAGCAGCGACAGCCGCGCCTCGTCCAGGAACATCGCGACGAACTTCTTGTTCTTCGTCAGCGCAGGCAGGATGCGCTTGATCGCGATGTTCTTCTTGAATCCCTGAAGGGACTCGGCGATGCCGCGGAACACCTCGGCCATACCACCGGCGGCCACTCGCTCGGTGATTCGGTATCGGCTATCGGGCATTCACCGGCTCCGGCAACGACCGTACCTTAGTTGCCCGGAGCGGGCAATTCGGCCCTGCCAACATCGAGCCGATCGGCCAGGCGGGCGATGCCCGCAGCGGGCAATTCGGTCAATCCTCGAGCCCGGTCGTGGAGATCTTCGTCTCCGTCTCGCCGTCACCGCCGCCCAAGCTGCCCCCGAGGTCACCGAAGCCACCGCGGCCAGCCTGCTCGGCGGCCTGCTCCTCCCGCTCGCTCTGCTCCTTGCAGTCGATGCACAGCGTCGTGACCGGTCGCGCGAGGAGGCGCCGGAAGGAGATGGACTCCCCGCAATCCTCGCAGACGTCGATCTCGCCGGCGTTCAGGCGCGCGAGCTGCTTCTGGATCTTGCCCAGCAAGAACTTCTCGCGATCGTGCAGGCGCATCTCGGTAGAGAAGATCTCCTCTTCCATCGACTCGTCGATCGAGTCGCGGCCGATGTTGCGCTCGTGGTTCATGGAGTAGGCGAGCGCGTTCTGGCTCGTCCTCGCGAGCCGCTTCTGCTCGTCTTCGAGCACGGCGCGGATCTGCTTCTTCTCTTTCTCGCTCAGCATGTTCGTCACATCCTCGTCCGCCAGCGGAGCCGACTTTAACGTCGCCGACTTCAGCGACGCCGCCTTTCGGTCGGACTCTAACCTAAGCACTCCGAAGGCGGCAGGTGAAGATGCCGCCCGGAGAAAAAAAGGTTCAGGAAATTCCGCGCGCGCGATCGCTCAGCGAGCGAAGCGTGGCCTTGCGGCGCAGGGCGAGGGGGGACCGGGGGTGCGCGAGAAACGCGCGCCGTCCCCCCGCCTCACGACGCCTTCTTCTCACGAACGAGCTGCGGGCGTCCACGAGAGACGACGACCTCGCGCGTGACCACGCATTCGCTCACGCCGGTGAGCGAGGGAATCTCGTACATCACGTCGAGCATCACCTCTTCGAGGATCGCGCGGAGGCCGCGCGCGCCCGACTTGCGACGAGCCGCCTCTTCGGCGACGCCGCGCAGAGCGTCCTCGGTGAAGCGCAGCTTCACGCCCTCCATCTCGAAGAGCCGCTCGTACTGCTTGGCCAGCGCGTTCTTCGGCTTCCAGAGGATCTCGACGAGCATGTCGACGTCGAGATCGTCGGCCGCGACGATGATCGGCAGCCGCCCCATGAACTCGGGGATCATGCCGAACTTGATGAGGTCCTCGGTGCGCGTCATCGAGCGCAGCGCGTTCTTCGACTCTTCGCCCTTGGCGATCTGCGCGCCGAAGCCGAGGCCGCGCTCGCCCACGCGGCGGCGGACGATCTCTTCGATGCCGTTGAAGGCGCCCGTGCACACGAACAGGATGTCCGTCGTGTCGACCTGGATGAGCTCCTGCTGGGGCCGGTTGCGTGCGCCGTCAGGAGTGATCGACGCCTGCTTGCCCTCGAGGATCTTGAGCAGCGCCTGCTGCACGCCTTCGCCCGAGACGTCGCGCGTGACCGAAGGACCGCCGCCCTTGCGCGCGATCTTGTCGATCTCGTCGATGCAGACGATGCCGCGGCTGGCCTTCTCCGGATCGTTGCCGGCGTTCCGGTAGAGCGCCTTGATGACGCTGTCGACGTCCTCGCCGACGTAGCCGGCCTCGGTGAGCGTCGTCGCGTCCGCCATCGCGAAGGGCACGTCGAGCTTCTTGGCGAGCGTCTGCACGAGCAAGGTCTTGCCGCAGCCCGTCGGCCCCAGCAGCAAGATGTTGCCCTTCTGGATCTCGACCTCGCCGGCCTTCCCGTGCTGACCGACGCGCTTGTAGTGGTTGTAGACGGAGACCGAGAGGGCCTTCTTCGCGCGCTCCTGGCCGATCGCGTAGCGATTCAGCTCGTCGTAGATCTCGCGCGGGCGAGGGTATTTGGGCCGCTCGGCCGCCTCTTCCTTCGCGATGATGTCGTTGCAGAGCGCGACGCACTCGTCGCAGATGAACACGCGGGGCCCCGAGATGAGCTTGCGCACCTCCCGGCGTCGTTTCCCGCAGAACGAGCAATGAAAATCGTCCATCCGCCGCCTAGTATTGCATCAGGGCCGCGCGACGCCAAGCGCCGCCCGCGACCTTTCTATGCCTCGCGCGGCGGCGACCTCCGAGGCGCCGTATTTTTGTTTCCGACTCTTGATTTTTCGCCGAAGTGATCAAGCGCGCGGTTGTTGCCCTGCCGTCGGAAGTGCGGATAGTGTAGGTCGCATATGAGAGCTCTGGTCGTGACCTCGAATCCGACAACGGCGGCGGCCGAACCGGATTCTCCCGCGGCCGCCCTCAGTGATCTCGGCTGCGAGATCGTCGCCGTCGGTTACGACATCGACCAGCTGCCGGAAGACATCGAGCTGCAGCGCCCGTCGGTCGTCGTCGTGGACGCCGGCGCGCACCTCGAGGTGGGTCGCGCCGCGATCCGCCGCGTGCGGGAGGTCGGCTCGCTGGCCGATGTCCCCGTCCTGCTGTGCGTCGAGGTCTCGCGCCTCGCGGGGCTCGATCCCGAGGCGGGCGCCGACGACTTCGTGCTCTCGCCCGTCGTGGGCCCCGAGCTCTACGCGCGCATCCGCCAGCTCGACTGGCGCATGTCGTCGTTCCGAGCGGCCGGACGCATCAAGATCGGCGACTTGGTCATCGACGCCGTGGCCGTCGAGGCCGCCTACCGCGGCCGCGCGCTCAAGCTGCCACGGCAAGAGTTCCAGCTCCTCAAGTTCCTCGCGGAGCGGCCCGGCCGCGTGTTCTCGCGAGAGCAGCTGCTCTCGCGCGTGTGGGGGTATCGCTATGCGGGCGGCACGCGCACGGTCGACATCCACGTGCGGCGCCTCCGCGCGAAGCTCGGCCCCGGCAGCGCCATGATCGAGACGGTGCGCCACGTCGGCTACAAGCTGCGCGCCCCCGGCCCCGGCGGGGCGGCTTGACGGGGTACGCCTCGCTGCCGCTCGCGCCCGCCGGTCACCCTCGCGCTTCTCAGCTTCGGCTGATCTGAGTCAGTGCCACCACGACGTCGGCGATGCCGACGGGCATCTCGAGGCGCACGGGCACGCGCGCGGCGTCGTCGGAGAGCCACAGCTTGAACGATCGGTGCTTGCGATCGCCGTCCGTCGCAGGCGAGCCGTCCCAATGGACCGGATCGGCCTCGGCGTCGAGCCGCATCATGGGCACGCGCGCCGCGTTCTCGGGCGGCTCGACGCGCCCCACGCTGGCGATCGTGACGCGCCAGAGCGCCTGCCCGTCCAGGACGTAGAGGATCTGTGGCCGCGCGCCCGGCGGCTCGACGCGCAGGCGCAGCAGGAAGCCCAGGGGATCCAGCAGCGGCGCCGCCAGAGTGGCGCTGGCCCTCTGGCCCGCGCGGCCGGGTCGCTCGCGCACGAGGTCGACGTGCCCCGCCGCCGTCTGCTGCGCGCGATCGCGCAGATCGCCCTCGCGGCCCGAGCGCGCGTTGTCCCAGCGGCGCGACTCGAGCTGCTGAACGTCGAACTCGGTGGCGATGTGGCTGTCCATGTGGCCGAGCCCCAGCACGCCGCCGCTGCCGTGACCGTCGGCGTGCACCAGCGTCGCGCCCGGCACGGCGGCCGCGATCGCCACCTCGAGCTCGCCGATCTCGAGCACGCCGTAGTCGATGCGGTAATGCGCGCGCTCCGCCTGCGCCAGCGCGGGCGGCAAGGGGCGCGCCGCGGGTGGCGGCGCCGCGGGCGCGCTGACCACCTCGGGGGCCGCGCCGGCGCGCGCGCTCGACCACTCCATACAGACGTCCGCAGGCCGCGTCAGGGCGAAGAGCGCGAGGGTGACCCACATGCCGGTTGGACGCGCGCGGCCGGCACCTTATGCTGGCGCGGTGACGACCGACGCTCCCATCGCGATTTCACTCGGGGATCCCGCGGGCATCGGGCCCGAGGTCGTCGCGCGCGCGCTCGCCGCGCGGCCGGAGCGGCGGGTCCTGGTCTTCGGCGATCCGGCCGTGCTGGCCGCGGCGGCCGACCGCGCGCGTGTCCCCCGGGTTGCGCCCGACTTCGTCCGCGTCGTGACGGCGCTGGCGCCCGGCGACGTCGTGCCCGGGCGGCCCAACGACGCGTCGGCCCGCGCGCAGCTCGCCTACCTCGAGGCGGCGACGGACGCCGTGCTCCGCGGCGAATGCGCCGCGCTGGTGACGGCGCCCATCTCGAAGGAGTGGATCTCGCGCGCCGGCTTCAGCTTTCCGGGGCACACGGAGTACCTCGCCGCGCGCGCGGGCGTCGCCGAGTTCGCGATGATGCTGGCCGGGCCGAAGCTGCGCGTCGTCGTCGCGACGACGCACATCGCGCTCGCCGACGTCCCGACGACGCTGACGGCCGCGCGGATCGCGTCGACGATCACGCTCACGGCCGAGGCGCTCGCGCGCAGGTTCCGTATCACGCGGCCGCGGGTGGCCGTCGCAGGCCTGAACCCGCACGCCGGTGAGGCCGGAAAGTTCGGCGACGAGGAGCACCGGTTGATCGAGCCCGCGCTCGAGGCCGCGCGCGCGCAGCTGGCGAAGGCGGGCGTCGACGCCGACGTCACGGGGCCGCACGTGCCCGACGTCGTGTTCCGCCAGGCGGCCGGCGGCGCCTTCGACGCCGTGGTGGCGATGTACCACGATCAGGGCCTGATCCCGCTGAAGCTGCTCCACTTCGACGAGGCGGTGAACGTCACGCTGGGCCTGCCCTTCGCGCGCACGTCGCCCGATCACGGCACCGCGTTCGACATCGCGGGCAAGGGCGTCGCGCGGCCGGACAGCTTTCTCGCGGCGCTGGATCTCGCGGCCGAGCTGGCCGGCTGACGCGCGGCGAACCGCTCGGCGATCCGACGATCGACGCAGCCGATTACGGGCAGGCCGTGATCGACGTGATCCAGTCGCTCACGACCTGGGCCCCCGCCGTGTCGATCACGTGCGTCCCGATCTGCGGCATGCGCCCCGACGTGTTGTCGGACGTGTACGGCTGGTTCATGCGCACGGAGATCAGCGACTTCGTGGGCTGTCCCGGGTAGAGGATGATCGTCGCGTCGCTGCCGGGCACCGTGCCCTTCGCCGCGGCGGCGTTGCAGATCTTCGCGTCTTTCAACGACGTCCCATAGCGCAGATCGAAGTTCGGGAACGGGCTCGTGACGAACCCGTCGTTCGGCTGGTGGCAGTGCGAGCAGTTCGCCGCCAGATAGGACCGAGCCTTTTGTTCCAGGCTCGCCGTCGTGCTCGACGCCGGGACCCACACCTGGTCCGCGGTCGGCGCCGTGGGAGCCGTGTCGAAGAGGCCCATCGTCTGGAACTCGTCCATCTGGTTCTTCGTGTGACCGGCCGCGACGCGGTACATCTGCGCCGTCTGCGGGCCGAGCACGCCGCCCGCGACCTTGTTGTGGCAGTCCATGCAGTCCTGCCGGCTGGGGTAGTACCAGTGCACCGAGCGCTTGCCGGTGTCGAACATCACGTCGTCACGGCCGATGCCGACGATGGTGGCCTCGGTCTGCCTCTCCGCGCCCTGACCGTTCCACTTGTAGCCATAGCCGACCCACGTGTCGGCGTCGGCGTGCATGAAGAGGCGCGTCTCGACGAACTTGCCGTCGAAGAGGAAGTTCTTGATGAGAACGGAGCCGACGGGGAAGGCCCACTTACCGGTGGTGGCGTCGACGTGGATCTTCTGGCCCTCCGGCAAGATGAACGCCCTCGTCTTGTCGGCGCCGTCCGACCACAGCGCGCTGTTGACCTCGTACGGGACGGCGCGCGGCGACAGCTTCGTCGGGTCGTTCGGGTCGACGCAACCGGTTCGGCTCAGCTGCTCGATGGGCGCATATAGATCGTCGGGCGGCGTGCAGTTGCCCACGACTCCGGCGTCCGCGCCGGATCCGGCCTGGCCGCCCCCGCTGCCCGTGGTTCCTGCGCTGCCCGTCGTTCCTGCGCTGCCCGTGGTGCCCGCCGTCGAGCCCGCAGCGCCGCCGCCCGTGCCCGTGCCGGCCGTCCCCGTGGTGCCGGCGACGCCCGGCCCGCCCACGCCCGCGGCGCCCACGCCCGCGCCATCGGCGATCTTTCCGGAAGAACAGGCGCCGGTAAGACACAAACCGGCCAGAGCAAAATACCCGATTCTGTTCAAAAGGCCCATGAACTATCCTGGTCGGAGGTTAGCGAGTAGCATACCCGTTTCTCGTGCATCGCTTGGAGGGCGAACGCATCGGCCGCGCGGGTCTTCGACGATAGTTTGCGGCGACGGCTCTCAATCCCCCCATTTTTTCCCGAAACGATCAGCGCGTCGCCAGCCGCGCTTCGTGAGAGAGGCATTGGCATGAACCGACGCGTCCTAACCGGCATTTGTTTCGCGTTTTCTCTGTCGTGCGTCAAACCGGAGAGTAAACCGATTTCAGGAAGCGCCGGGAGCGACGGCCAAGCAGGCAACGGCGGCCAAGCGGGCAACGGCGCCGCGGGCACCTCGGGACTGGCGGGCGCTTCGGGCCTCGCGGGCAGCAGCGGCTCGAGCGGTCGGGCGGGCAACGGCGGAAATCCGGGGACGGCAGGCGTGACCGGCACCGCCGGCACAACCGGCGCCGCCGGCACGACGGGCACCGCCGGCACAACCGGCGCCGCCGGCACGAAGGGCGCGGGCGGCACCACCGGCGCCGCCGGCACGACGGGCGCCGCCGGCACAACCGGCGCCGCTGGCTCGGGCGCGACCAGCGCCTGCGGCAAGCTTCTGCCGCAGCAGACCAGCGAGTCCGTGCTCCAGCGCGGCAAGAACAGCCAGCGCACGGCCCACTTCATCCATCCATCTCTCACGCTCAACGCCGTCGACACGAAGTTCGGCCCGGACACGGCGTTCAACAATGCCGCCAAGTTCACGGGCAACCTCGAGGGCGTGCCCTTGTTCGTGGCCGGCAGCGGGCCCGGCAAGGGCATGTACATCGTCGCGAGCCACAGCGGCGGCAACTCGATCCTGACGGCCATCGACGAGACGACCGGCGTCACGCTGTGGAGCCACGTCCTCGGCGCCTCGGGCAACGGCGTCAGGAGCACGCCCGTCATCGACGGCAACGGCATCGTCTACACGGCGTTCGACGCCTCGACGGGCGGCGCGCACTTCGAGGTCCACGCCTCGTCGATCGCCAATCAGGGCGCCGAGGTCGCCGGGTGGCCGGTCAACGTTTCGAACATCACGTCGGGCAACGGCGCCAAGCTGAGCAACTTCGACGTCGGCAAGGAGATCCAGCGCGGCGCGCTGTCGCTCGTGAACGGCATCCTTTACGTGCCCTTCGGCGGCGTCTACGGCGACGGCCCTCCCTACAAGGGCATGGTCATCGCGATCAACACGGCGAATCCGGCGCAGACGGGCGCCTGGGCCGTGGCCGGCGATCGCTCGGGCCTGTGGCAGGGCGGCGGCATGGCTTCGGACGGCTCGTCGATCTTCGCGTCGACGTCGAACGGCGGCGACGGCACCCACCAGGACAGCGAGGAGGTGGTCCGCATCACCGGCATGGGCAGCGCGACGCACGACGCGAAGGACGTGTTCTTCCCGTCGAACTGGAAGAACTGGGACGGTCAGGACAACGACCTCGGTTCGTCGAGCCCGCTCGTGCTCCAGTTCAGCGCGGGCAATTGCCGATCGATGGTCGTCGCCCCGTCGAAGCCGGGGCATCTCTTCTTCCTCGATCCCGCCAACCTGGGCGGCGCCAACGGCAATACGCCGCTGCGCGAGCTCGTGCTGGCGACGAACGCCAACCCGGGCGGCGAGTACAAGGTCCTCTACGCGGCGCCCACGGCGTACATCTCCGCGTCGGGCGTGCACGTCGCGATGGAGACGCGCGTCGACTCGGCCTGCCCGGGCGGCGGCGGCGGCGACCAGCTGATGTCGGTCTCGATCGACATGACGACGAACCCGCCCACGCCGAAGGTGGCGTGGTGCCAGCCCGTCCAGGGCGGCGAGGACCGGCACTCGCCGATCTCGACGACGACCGACGGCGTGAACAACGCGATCGTCTGGTTCGTCTTCAACGCCGCGCTCAACGCCTACGACGGCGACAAGGGCGGCGCGCCGCTCTTCACCAGCGGCGCCTGCGGCAACGTCCAGAAGCAAACCGCTCCCATCTCCGCCGACGGACACATCGTCGTGGGCGCTGACGGCAAGCTGTGCTCGTACTCGGTCCAGCCGTGAATCGTTCGATCAAGCGTTCGCGCAGCCTTGCCACTCTCCGAATCGCCGCCGCGCTGCTCGGCTTCGTGGTCTTCGCGACGTCCGCGAAGAGCGCGCTGGCGGCGAGGCCTCGCGTCGGCCTGGCGCTGACGGGCTCGACGGCGCGCGCGCCGGTTCACGAGGCGATCTCCGCGACGCTGTCCCAACACGGCTTCGAACTCGTCGACGTCGACGCCGAAGACGGCCAGGACGCCACGGTCGCCGCGAAGAGCGCGCGCCTCGTGGCCGTGCTCGTGGGCGAGGCCCGCAGCAGCGGGCGCTGCGCGCTGCTGATCTACAACGCCTCGGGCGACGTCATCGGCAAGGCTTCGTGGGCCGAGAAGAGCGGGAGCAAGCTGGGGCCCGCCGTGCGCCGCACGCTGTGGACGCGCGTCGGCGACGCGCTGACGAAGGTTGCCGCCACGGCGACGCCGGCCAGCAGCGGCGCGCAAGAAGCCGATGACGACGAGCGCGCTCTCTCTCCGGCCAAAGCGCCCGCCAAGAAGAAGGCTGCAGACTCCGCCGATGACGACGAGGAGGGTGCCCCGGGCCGAAAGCGCCTCGCGATCGAGACGACGGCGGCGGGGCCCGGCCCGGCGGGCGCGGCGGGGACCGCGCTCGACCTCGCCGTCGGCATGCGGCTCTTCTCGCGCAACCTCACCTTCTCGCCGGGCGGCACCGCGTTGCGCGACTTCTCCGTGAGCGGGCGTTCAGCGCTGGGCATCGCGGGCGCGTGGTACCCCGCGGCGGCGTATCGCGCGGATTGGCTCTCGAACCTCGGCGTCGGCGCCGCGATCGAATGGGTGCCCGGCCTCGACTCCGTCACGTCGGGCGGCGTCAGCTACCCGACGACCGCCGCCGATCTGCGCGCCGACGTCCGTTACCGGCTGCTGCTGAGCAACGGCGGACAGATCGCGTTCGCCGTCGGCGGGGGCCAACAGTCGTTCGTGTTCCGCAGCGACGGCACCGCGCAGCGAACCGCCATCAACGACCTGCCCGACGTCCAGTACTCGTACCTGCGCGTGGGCGTCGACGCGCGCATCGTGCTGCCCGCCGATCTCTCCCTGCTGCTGGCGGGCGGCTACCGGTACGTCCCGAGCGCCGGCAAACAGGACTACCTCATCCAGGAGAGCTCGTACCTCCCGGGCTCGTCCGTCGTCGCGTTCGACGTCGGCGCGGGGGTCGGGTATCGATTCGCGTCGACGATCGAGGCGCGCGCCGGCTTCGATCTGCGGCGCTATCAGTTCTCGGGCGGCACGAACGCCGGGTCGGCCACCTCGGCGTCCGACCAGTACACGGCGTTCTGGCTGCAGGTCGCGTTCTTGCTCGACGGCATCGGCGCGACGGAAGACCACGCGCCCGCGAAACCACGTCACGACGACGAAAGCGAATGACCATGAATCGACGCGTTCTGCTGGGTGTCTGCGCCGTCTCGTTCGGCGCGCTGTCTCTCGCCTGCTCGAAGTCGGATGGCGCCGGT
>DASZUD010000044.1:0-9772 GCA_035548155.1 Polyangia bacterium | reverse complement strand
GGCCCCGCCCGGGGGCGGCGCGCCCGGGTCGAGCAGCACGAGCCGCGCACGGCGGTGCCGCGCGAGCTGCTGCGCGATCGTGAGGCCCACGCCCGCGAGCCCGTCGGTCACCAGGTAGACGCCACGATCCTTGAACCCGGGGTGCTTCCCCGGAGCGAGCGCGACCGACTGGACGCCCAGCACATGTCGCGCGCGGCCGCGCAGCGCGACGATCTCGTCGCGGGGCGCGGCGCCAAGCTCGCTCTCGAGCCCGTCGAGCACCTCGGCGGGCACGGACGCGTCGGACGAACGCCCCAGCAGACCTCCGCCCTGCGCCGGCAGCGCGACGTCGATCGCGCTGGTCGTCACGCCCGGGAGCTCCTTCGGGATCACCAGCACGGGCCCGAGCGCCGCGGCCTTCTCGGGGTGGAGCGTCGCCGTCTCGCCGCCCACGCCCTGCATGCCCGTCGAGAGCGTGACGACGTGGAGGGGCTTGCCCGGCGCCTCCTTCGCGAGCGCCTGCGCGAAAAGCAGCAGGCTCGTGAAGCCGCGCTCGAGGTTGCGGTGCAGGAAGCTCGAGCCGGGGCGGAAGATCTCGCGGTCCGTGACCAGCCACCCGTGCAGGACGCGCGTGGGCGCGTTCGCGGCGCCCCACAGCTCACGCACGAGGCGCTCGTAGCCCGCGGCCCCTTCCTCGGGGAAGAGCTGGTACGCGTCGTCGCCGATGCGGTGGTATGCGTCGCCTTCGCGCACCGTGATCACGCGGTGACCCTTCGCGCGCAGCCGATCGGCCAGCGCCGAGACGACGCCCGCGGCGTCGGCGAACGCCAGCCACGTGTGACGCCCGGGCTCGGCGGGCAGCGGCGTCTTGTCCTCGCGCCAGGCGGGACGCGCGAGCATGCGTCCGACGTCGACGGCGGCGCTCTCGGGGTGGCCCGTGCACGCAGCATCGGACGCCGCGTCGGACGGCGGGCGCGCCTCTTCGGCATCCAGCGCCAACCCGGCCTCTGCGGCCACGATCTGGGCGCAGCGCTCGATCGTCGGGGCCTCGAACAACGTCGAGAGCGGCAGGTCGACGCCGTACTTCTTGCGGATCTTGTTGAAGAGGCGCACGGCGACCAGCGATTGCCCGCCGAGCTCGAAGAAGTCGTCGCGGATGCCGATCTCCTTGAGCCCCAGGACGTCGCGCCACATCGCGGCCAGCGCGCGCTCGATCTCGTTGCGCGGGGCGACCAGCTCCGAGCCCAGCTCCGGACGGGCGAAGCCCGCCGCGTCGCCCGGTTCGCCGCTCGCCTCGGCGGAACCGCCACCCGCCGCGCGCCGGGCCTGCGCGTCGACCTGAACCAGCCATTCGCCGAGATCGACGGACGAGGCGACGACGTGGCCGGCGATGCGCGCCGCGAGGACCCGGTCGAACGCCTCCACGCCCTCGGCGGGCAGCATGCCCAGCTTCAGCGCGGCGCCCAGCTTGCTCTCTCCGAAGCCCGGCGGGCGCGCCCCTTCGCCGGCGGCCTCGGCGCGCGAAGCGGCCGACGTGAACGTCCGCGGCACGCGCTTCATCGTGAACCCCGCGACGTCGACCAGCGCGCGGCCGTCGGCGTCGTAGATCGTGACGTCGAAGATCGCGACGTCCTTGCTCTCGCTCGGCCGTCGGCGCACGTGGCTGAAGAGCCGCGCCGTGAGCGGCGCGAACGCCGTGAAGCGGCCGTAGCCGAACGGCACGTAGAAGTCGTTCTCGCGATCGAAGCCGTCGAGCAGCGGCTGCGCGCCTCCCGTCGCCATGTCGAGCAGGGCGGGGTGCAGCGGGAAATCGGCCAGCTCGGCCGCGAACGCCTCGGGCAGCGTCAGGCACACCACCGCCTCTCCCTCGCCGAAGCACACGCGATCGACGTTCGCCCAGCGCGGGCCGAAGTCCATGAACGCCTGTCCCAGATGCCCGCCCACGATCTCGACGCGCGCCGAGCAACGCGCGAGCAAGGCGGCGACGTCGGCCCGCGGCGGCGCGGCCCGAGAGGCCACGTCGACGCGCGCCGTGACGTGCGGCGCGTCGGGCGACTGGCTGTAGAAGGTCACGTCGGCGCCCGGGCCCGCCTGCCCCCCCTGGCGCGAGAGGCGGACGTGCAGCTCGCGCGTCTCGTTGGCGGCGACGACGAACGGCGCCAGGAAGGTGAGATCGCGAATCTCGAAGGCGCCCGTGGGCGCGGAGCGCGCGAACGCGGCGCGCAGGAGCTCGAGGTAGCCCGTGCCGGGGATCAGCGCCTCGCCGCCGCGCACGACGTGCTCGCCCAGCACCCATTGTTTGCCGCGCGAGAAGGCCGTCGAGAGCACGGTCTCTCCGCCGCCGTCGGAGTCGACGCGCTCGAGCCAAGGCCCGGCGTGCGCCGGCGCGCCCGTCGGGCGGCCTGCCAGCGCGACGGCCATGCCGACCTCTTGCCACGCGTTCCAGCCAATCGAGACCGCGTGCGTCCGGCCCTGGCGCGCCTTCGCTTCCGCGAACGCGTCGAGGAAAGCGTTCGCCGACGTGTAGTCGATCTGCCCCTCGAGGCCCAACACCGAGCTCACCGACGAGAACACGACGAAGAGCTCGAGCGCGTCCGCGGCGAACACCTCGTCGAGCACCAGCGCGCCCTTGGCCTTGACGGCCATCACCGCAAGCGCGGCGTCGCGCCGCTTCAGCGAGATCAAGGCGTCGTCGATCGTGCCCGCCGAGTGGATGACACCGTTGACGCGCCCGAAGCGCCGGCGCGCGGCCTCGGCGGCGCGCTGCATGTCCGTCCGCGACGTGACGTCGGCTGACACGGCGAGCACCTCGCCGCCCGCCGCCTCGATCTCCAACACCTTCTCGATCCGCCGCGCGACGTCGCCGCCCGCGGCGCGCGCCTCGGCCCAGCGCGCGCGGTCCGGTAGACCGCCGCGCCCCACCAAGACCAACCTCGCCTTCGCCGTGCGCGCCAAGTGCAGCGCCACCTCGAGGCCGATGCCGCCGAGGCCGCCCGTGATGACGTAAACGCCGCGCTGCCGGATCGGGCTCTGCTCGCGGCGAGCGATCCCCAGCGGCGCGGGCTCGAACGCCTGCGTCCAGCGGCGTGGGCCGCGCAGCGCGACCACGGCGTCGCGCGCGGGGACGCCCAGCTCGTCGACGAGCCGCCGCACGGCGACGTCCGTCTCGGCCGCCGCCCCCCCCAGCAGCAGATCGATACTGCGCGTGCGGACGTGCGGGAACTCGCGCGGGATCACGCGCAGCGGGCCGACGAGCAGCGCCTTCTCGGGCTCTGCGCCGCGCGGAGACTCGAAGCCGTGCAACCCGGTGGAGACGATCGTGAGCGTGACGGGCTTTTCGACGGGCCCCAGGGCCTGCGCGAGCGCGAGCAGCGCCGAAAAGCAGAGGCGTTCGGCCTGGTCGTACGCCTCCACCGTCCTGCGCCGGCCTTTCGCGAAGAGCGCCAGCGCCGTGCGTCCCGCGCCGGCCTGAACGTCGAGCGGCCACAGGTAGACGAGCTGCTCGGGCCAGACGCCCTGCTGCTGCAGGTCCTCGAACAGCGCCTCGTAGTCCTCGCGAGCGTCGGGGCGCACGACGTAGTGGTCCGCCGCGAGGCGCTGGTACGCCACGCCGCGCGTGACGCGCACGGCGGCGCGCGCGCCCCGCCGCTCGGCGACGCCGGCCTCGTCGGCGAAGATCAGCCACGGCGCGCCCGCGGGCGCCGGCTCGGGCGGCGGCGCGACGCTGGGCTTCCAGGCGGGCGTGAAGAACCAACGGTCGAGCTCGGGCGTCTTTTGAAGCGACGTCTTCGCTTTCGGGCTCGCCGCCGCGGGCTGGCCCGCCTCGATCCAGTAGCGCGCGCGATCGAACGAGTACGTCGGCAGCGGCACCCGCCGGCGTCCCTCGCCGTGGATGCGCGCGAAGTCGACGGCCGCGCCCGCGGCCCAGGCGCGCCCCACCGTCTGCAGCAGGAACGCGACGTCGTCGGCCTGCTCTTGCGGGTGACGCAGGCTGGGCACGGCGACCGGCGGCTTGGGCTGCTGCCGCGCGAGGCTCGACAGCGTGCGCCCAGGCCCGATCTCGATCAGCACGCGGTCGCCCGCCGCGCAGAGCTCCGTCACCCCCTGCGAGAAGCGCACGGTCTGGCGCAGGTGACGCACCCAGTACTTGGGATCGGTCGCCTCGGCGGGCGTGATCCACGCCCCCGTGACGTTCGAGATGAACGGCGCCTTCGGCGGCGAGAACCGGATCGTCCGGCAGAAGCGCTCGAACTCGTCGAGGATCGGCTCGAGCATCCTCGAGTGCGCCGCCACGGAGATGTGGATGCGCGTCGTGTCCACCTCGCGCTCGGCGAGGCGCCGCTCGAGCGCGTCGATCGCGGCGACAGGCCCGGACGCGACACACAGCGCCGGCCCGTTCACCGCGGCAATCGAGAGCTCGGCGCCCAGCAACGGCCCGAGCTCCGCCTCGGGCAGCGGCACGCTGAGCATGCCGCCCGACGGCAGCGTCTCGAACAGGCGCCCGCGCGTCGCGACCAGCGCCATGCCGTCGCGCACGGAGAACACGCCCGCGAGGCACGCCGCGACGTACTCGCCCATGCTGTGGCCGATGAACGCGGCGGGCGCCACGCCCCACGCCTGCATCTGCTTGCCGACGGCGTACTCGGTGGCGAACAGCGCGGGCAGCGCCAGCGATGGACGCTCGAGCTCCGCGCTCGCCTTGGCGCGCTCGGCCTCGGGCGCGAACATGAGCGCCCGCAGCGCGCGTGATCGCGTCGCATCCATGGTGGCGAGGCACTCGTCGAGCGCCGCGCTGTACACGGGCTCGCGCTCGTAGAGATCGCGCCCCATCGACGCGTACTGAGCGCCGCCGCCCGGGAACATGAAGACCACGCTGCGCGCGCCGCGCGCGGGAGCATCCGCCGCTCTGTCCTTCCCTTTGGGCTCGGGCGCTCGCAGCGCCTCGATGGCGCCCGCGGCGTCCGCGGCGGCGACGGCGCGACGGTGCGGAAAGTGCCTGCGTCCTGCTTGAAGCGTGAACGCGACGTCGGCCAGATCGACGCCCGGATCCTGCTCGAGGTGCCGCGCCAACGCCTCCGCCGCGCGCTCGAGCGCGGCAGGCGTCTTCGCCGACAGCGTGAGCAGCTGGTGGCGCCGCGGCGCCGGCTGCGCCGACGCGACGGGCGGCGCCTCTTCGAGGACGAGGTGCGCGTTGGTGCCGCCCGCGCCCAGCGCCGTGACGCCCGCGCGCCGCCGCGCGCCCGCGGGCGCGCTCCAATCACGCAGCTCGGCGTTGACGTAGAACCGCCCTGCGTCGAAGGCGATCTCGGGGTTGGGCCGCTCGTAGTTGATGCTGGGCGGCAGCTTCTTGTGTTGCAGCGCCAGCAACGTCTTGATGAGGCCCGCCATGCCGGCCGCCTCGCCGAGGTGGCCGATGTTGCCCTTCACGGATCCGATCGCGCACGTGCGCTTGGCTTCGGGACCGCCGCCGTAGCCCTGCATCAGCGCCGCGACCTCGATCGGATCGCCGATCGCCGTGCCCGTGCCGTGCGTCTCGACGTACGACACGCTCTCGGGCGGCACGCCCGACACGGCGAGCGCCTCGGCGATCGCGCGCGCCTGGCCCTCGACGCTGGGCGCGAGGTAGCCCACCTTCTCCGAGCCGTCGTTGTTGATCGCCGAGCCGGCGATGACGCCCAGAATGTTGTCGCGATCGGCGATCGCGTCGGCGAGCCGCTTCAACACGACGACGCCCGTGCCGCTGCCGAACAGCGTGCCCCGCGATCCCGCGTCGAACGGGCGGCAGTGCCCGTCGCGCGAGAGGATCTCGCCCTCCTTGAAGAGGTAACCCTTGTTCTGCGGCAGCGAGAACGTCGACGCGCCCGCGAGCGCGACGTCGCATTCGAGGCCGAGCAGGCTCTGGCAGGCCAGGTGAACCGCGACGAGCGACGACGAGCAGGCCGTCTGCACGTTCATCGCCGGCCCCTTGAGGTTCATCTGGTACGACAGCCTCGTCGCGAGGAAGTTCATGTCGTTGCCGGTGTGGCGCACCAGCCACTCTCCGACGGTGCGCATGACCTCGGGGTTCGTGACGAGGTGGTACATCATGTACGTGTTCATGCCGCAGGCGGCGAACACGCCCGTCGAGGCCTGACGCGTCTCGGGCGCGTAGCCCGCGTGCTCGAGCGCGCTCCACGCCACCTCGAGGAAGAAGCGATGCTGCGGATCCATGATGGCCGCGTCGCGCGGGCTCATGCCGAAGAAGCCCGCGTCGAACTGCTCGATGTCCTCGAGCACGGGCCACGCCCGCACGTACGCGGGATCGGCCAGCAGCTCGGGCGACTCGCCCGCGGCCAGCAGCTCCTCGTCGGTGAAGAACTTCACCGACTCGACGCCCGCGCAAAGGTTCCGCCAATAGCGGGCGACGTCGGGCGCGCCGGGGAAGCGCCCCGCCATGCCGATCACGGCGATCCGAGAGCCCAGATCCTCGTCGTCGGTGTCGCTCATGAGACCGTCGCGCGCATCATTTCACATCCCCCCACCGTCTAGCCAACCTTCCGTCCACCCGGCCTTCGCGGTTTCGACCGACACTGTGGCTCGCGCTCGGCGTCGAGGAACGTGCGAACTTGCCGGATATTCCAGCTTGGAATGTGGGCGCCGCACGCCTCCCGGGCAGCCCCGAAACGACGCCTCGGCGCGCCACCCGGCTGATGAAACTACTGAGCCGGCAGCGCCGCGAGCGCGCCCTCGAGCTCGCCGCGCGCGTGCGCGTCGCCCGCCTTGACGCAGGCCTCGACCCCTCGCGCATAGACGGCCCGCGCCTCGACGAGGCGGCCCTGCGCGACGGCGGTGTTGCCGGCGTGCAGATAGGCGGCCGTGTAGGTGGGATGCTTCTCGATGAGCACCTCGAACAGGCGCCAGGCCTCGTCCAGCTGGCCGGCGTTCTTGTACTCCAGCGCCAGACCGTATTGCGGGAACGGATCGGCCGGACGTTGGGCGATGAACGCCTTCAACATCTCGATGCGAGAGGGCGGCACGCGCGTGAGCTCTCTAGACCGTGTGCAGCCGGCGCTGCGGCCCCGGCACCTCGTCGTCGATGCCCGGGACGATGCGGTTCTGTGCGTCGACGTGGACGACGATGGGTCGCCAGGCGCGCGCCTCCGCCTCGTCGGCGGCCTCGGCGAAGGTGGCGATGATCACCATGTCACCCGGCTTCGCGTGGTGGGCGGCGGCACCGTTCACGCAGATGATGCCCGAGCCGGCGGGACCTTCGAGCGCATAAGTCTCGAGCCTGCTGCCGTTGGTGCGGTTCCAGATGTGGACCTTCTCGAAGGGCAGGATGTCGGCCGCACGCAAGAGGTTCGCGTCGATGGTGACCGAGCCTTCGTAGTCGAGGTCCGCCTGCGTCACCGTCGCGCGGTGGATTTTCGAGCGGAAAAGGGTTCGGCGCATTTTGGAAGCCTCCGTCCCGGCCGAAAGCTCGGTCCAGGCAGTGACACTTCGAGGATACGGAGCGCCGCCCAGCAAGTCAAACCTGCCCGGCGACGACGATCGGACGAAGCAGGTCATCCGGAGTTGACGCCCTCGCCTGGATCTCGCACGCTGAGAAACAGCGTGAAACGACGGCATTTCAACCACGTCGTCGGGGTGGACCTCGGCGGAGGCAAGGGCAAGAAGACGGCCCTCGCGACCTTGCGCGTGGACGCCGCGGGCGCGACGGTGGTCGAGATCGCGCCGCGCGAAGGCGACCGACCGTTCTACGACGGGACGCTCGTCGAGACGATCCGACAGTTCGGCGACGACACGCTGCTGTGCCTCGACGCCCCGCTGACGCTCCCGCCCTGCCTGCGCTGCACGGTGCCCGTGTGCCCGGGCCAGGAGCGCTGCGTGGACCCGGCCGTCGTCGCCATGCGCGCCATCGTCGCCGAGGCCGTGGCCGCCGATCCCGAGCTGGCGGGCGGCCGCAACGCGCGCCGCGGGAAGCCGACGGTGACGCCATACACCCAGCGCGCCACCGAGGTGTACCTCACGCATCGCCAGGGCCTCGTGCCCCGCGAGGCCCTCGGGCAGAGCACCGGCCCGCTGGCCGCGCGAGCGGCGCACCTCGTGCGCGCGCTGGCTGACCGCTTCACGCTCAACGAGACCCTGCTCGAGGTGTACCCGAAGGGCACGCTGGCGGCGCTGGGCTTCTCGCGCCCGTACAAGAAGCACCTCCACGAACGCGAGACGCGCGCGCGCATTCTGGACGCGCTGGGCGACGACTTGCGGTTCGGGCCCGGAGTGTGGCGTGAGCAATGCGTGCAGAGCGATCACCTCTTCGAGGCCGTGATCTGCGCCTACACGGGCCATCTGTGGGCGCGCGACGCCTGGGCCGCTCCCCCGGCGCATGCAGAGCTGCTCGCGGGCGGCTGGATCTGGACGCCGCCCCCGGCGGCGGCCGAGCTGGCCGCCACCGCCGACGGCTGAGGCAAGCGCAATCCGGCTTCGCCACGCGAGCTCCGCGCGGCTTCGCAGCGCGGAGCGAGGGGGGGGCCGGGGGCGCGCGAGCGGCAGCGAGCCACGCCCCGTCAGATCATCACACGCGCGAGTCGTCGTCTTCGTCGAGGCGAGCGGCGCCTCGCAGGAGGACGCTCGCGCCGCGATCGCGCAGGAACTCGAGGAAGGCCAGCGCCGACGGCAGCTCTGCCGCGGGGATCTCGTCGAGTAGGTCACGCGCCTGGCGGCGCAGGATCTCTCCCGGCGCCTCTCCCGAGACCAGCGTCCGCGGGATCTCCGCGGGCTCGGCCGGCTGCTCGACATGGCCCCACGGCGGCGGGTTCGCGACCTCGATCTTCATGTGATCGAGCCAGGTCTGGATGTGAAAGTGCAGGAGCTCGGACCGATACGCGAACCAGCGCTCGCGCTCGGCCGGAAACGCGAGCAGCACGTCCTTGAAGCGGCGGAACGCGCCCTTGCCGTCGATGGCGATCAGCAGCCGCTCGCGCAGCGGCGGATCCGAAACGGAGCCCACGAAGCGCTCCATCCAGCGGTACTGCTCGCGGGAGGACGCCGGGTCGACCCTGAGGTACCGTTCGGGGTTCGCGGCGACCTTGGCGCGCCGCGCCGGCGCATCCGGCTCACCGTCGACGATCGACAGGAGGTCGCCGTTCTCGAGGTCCAAAAAGCTCTCTTGATCCGGCGAGTTACGCTCGAACGCAATCTCGAGATCGCTCCAATTCACGGTAATCGGCGGCATCGCAGTCCTTCTCCGAGCCCCTCCTCCCCAGAAGGCGCGCGGCAATTTAGCAAATGATCAGTCTAGGTTGACCGCCCTGCCTTTGCAACCGTCGTGATCCCTGTCACCACGCGCTGATCGACGTTGCGTCTTTGACCGACGGCCCGACCTTCGACTAGAATCCGCGTCCGCTCTCCTCGGGGCTGGTCCCTGGGGTGGCTGTACACGCTCCCGCGGAGGTTCTCACTTGGCACGCGTCACCGTCGAAGATTGTCTCGAGAAGGTCACCAACCGCTTCGCGCTCGTCATCCTCGGCGCCGAGCGCGCCCGTCAGATCGCCAACGGCGGCCGCGCCCTCGTCCGGTGTGACAACAAGCCGGCCGTGACCGCCCTCCGCGAGATCGCGAACGGCCAGGTTCGCTACAACGAGTCGATCGAAGCGACCGTGAACCAGTACCTCGCCGAGAAGAAGA
Source organism: Polyangia bacterium (assembly GCA_035548155.1). Classification (GTDB taxonomy): domain Bacteria; phylum Myxococcota_A; class Polyangia; order Fen-1088; family Fen-1088; genus DASZFV01. The sequence continues at coordinate 127 of DASZUD010000044.1, read as the reverse complement.
CGCAGAGCGAGAGCACGAAGCGCAAGCGCGGCTCCAATTGAGTTCGGAACCCTGAGAGGGTTCCGCGCCTCCGGCGCTCGCTACGCGCGGTAAAGCCGCGCTCCGCTCGGTCTGGTTCAGGGCCCGC
>DASZUD010000043.1:0-6576 GCA_035548155.1 Polyangia bacterium | reverse complement strand
GGCGGTGGGCGCATGGGGCGAACGACTGGTCGCGCTCACCGGGAAGGTCGACGCGCACTCGCTCGCGCGCGCCGACGCGGCGCTGCCGCCCTGGCCCGAGCGCAGCGAGGTGCGCGCGGCGCTCGCGGGTCATCGCGCGTTCGGTCGCCATCTGACGCCCGAGGGCGACGCGCTGCTGATCACGTTGGCCGAGCCCGTCCCCGGCGGCGGCGCGCTCTACTTCGTCACGGGCTCGCACCGCGGCATCCGGCGCCTCGCCGTCGCGCGCCGCCAGCTCGCCCAGCTGTTCGTCTACGAGGTGCTGCTCTCCGTGCCAATCGTGCTGCTGTTCGCCGTCGGGATCGTGCGCCCGCTCGAACGTCTCGCCGAGGCGGCCCGCCGTTACCCGGCCGCGCCGCTGGCCGACGCCGCGCTGCTCGCGCGCCGCGACGAGATCGGGGCGCTCACGCGCACGCTGGCGCGCATGGCCGACGACCTCGACGGGCGCCGGCGCGCGGCCGCCGACCTGGGCGCCGACATCGCGCACGAGTTCAAGAACCCGCTCGCGACGATCGCGGCTTCCGCCGAGCTGCTCGCGAGCGGAAAGTCGCCCACGCCCGAGCGCGTCGCGCTGATCGCGGGCACGGTCACCGAGTCGGTCGAGCGCCTGCGCCGCTCGATCGACGAGCTCCTGCGGCTGCTGCGGCTCGAGGAGGCGCTGCCCGAGGAGACGCGCGAGCCTGTCGAGCTGGGCGATTTTTTGCGCGGGCTCGCCGCCGAGTACGCGCGCGATCCGCGCGCCGCCGGGTGGCGCTTCGACGTCGAGATCGCCACCCGGCACACACCGCTCCTCAACCGAGCCCGCTTCTCCGAGCTGATGCGCAACCTCGTAGAGAACGCGATGGTCCAGCCCGCGCGCGAGCGGCGCCTCGTCCTCGCGGCGCGCACCGTCGAACGCGACCTGATCGTCTCCGTGCGCGATCACGGCCCCGGGATCTCACGCGAGAACCAGACGCGCATCTTCGAGCGCTTCTTCACGCAACGCCCCGAGGGCGCGGCCGCCGGCACGGGCCTCGGCCTTTCCATCGTGGCCAGCGTCGCGCGCGCCCACGGCGGCCGGGTCGAGGTCCGGTCGGACCTGGGCCAGGGCGCGGAGTTCCTGGTCGTCCTGCCTCTGTGACGCGCACCGCCGTCCGTTGCCACAGGTTTGCCACGACCTGTCCCTCGCCCTTCCCCGGCCGGTTCAATCGGCGTCCCCGCCCCGGCGGCACCTTCGTTCGTGGAGGTCAGCCATGGACGAGACGAGGACGGAATGGCAAACGGACCGAGTGCGAGCGGGCGACCGCGGGAGGTGCGTGATGAACGCCGCACCGCGGTTCTCCTTCGTCCGCGGGCTCCACGTCGCGGACTACCTCACGCTTGCCAACGGGCTGGGCGGCGCCGCCTCGCTGCTCTCGGTGCTCGGCTACGTGGCCGACCCACGCCCCGCGCGTTTGCTGCTGGCGCTGGCGTTCTTCCCGTTCTGCCTCGCCATGGACTTCCTCGACGGTCGAGTCGCCCGCGCGCGCGGCGAATCGTCATCGCTCGGCGGCGAGCTCGACTCGCTGGCCGACGCCGTCGCGTTCGGCGTCGCGCCCGCGGCGGCCGGCTACGCCGCGGGTCTGCGGGGAGCCGCCGACGCCCTCGCCCTCTTGTTCCTCGTGGGCTGCGCCCTCGGACGCCTCGCGCGTTACAACGCGACGGCACACGCGCTCGCCGACGCGGCGGGCAAGGTCCGCTACTTCGAGGGCGTGCCCGTCACGGGCAGCGGCGCGATCGTCGCGACGCTCGCGGCGGCGGCGCTCACAGGACACCTCGGCGCGCGCCTCCCGCTCGGCGCGTGGACGCTGGGCCCGATCGTGCTGCACCCGCTCTCGCTGCTCTACGTCGCCGTCGGCAGCGCGATGATCAGCAAGCGTCTCCGGGTGCCGAAGCCGTGAGGACCGCGCTGACAGCCGTCGCGGCGATTCTGGTCGCCGCGGCGCCCGCGCACGCCGCGGCGCCGCGCCTCCGCCGCCCCGATCGGATCGCCCCGCACCAGCTGGCGCTTCGCTCCTTCGGCGCGGCGTCGGCGCTCACGGCGCGTGTCGACACGGGCCCACAGGTCCACGGTGTCGCGCTCGGCATGACCCGGCTCTCGCTCCGCGCCCCGCTCGCGCCGCTCGAACGTGCGGGCGTGGAAGTGGCCGCGCTGCGTGTCTCCGGGATCGCCCCGGGCACCTACGTGGGCCCTCGCCTCGCGCTCGACGCCGCGCGAGCCCGCCTGACGCTCGGCTGGATGTTCGACGCCAGCGACGCGCGCGATGGCCACGCGCAGCTCGGTCTGGCGCTGGGCTTCTGAGGCCGCGGGGCGGCGCGGGCCGTGGTAGTCCTGACGCCGCCGCATGTCGCGCAGCTCCGATAGCTTCCGCCGCATCTACGACGTCGTGAAGCGCGTCCCCCGGGGCTGCGTCGCGACCTACGGTCAGGTCGCCGCCCTCGCCGGATTGCCGCGCCACGCGCGCCTCGTCGGCTACGCGCTGAACGTGCTGCCGGCGGACAACGACGTGCCTTGGCACCGCATCGTCAACGCCAAGGGTCAAATCAGCCTGCGCGGAGACGCCCTCGGCCACGAGGACCTGCAGGCCGCGCTGCTGCGCCGCGAGCGCGTCCGCTTCGTCGACGGCGCGATCGATCTCGCCCGGTACCAGTGGCGGCCACGTCGTTGAGCGCACGGCGTCTCGCCACGGCTCTGCCACGGGTCATCCCCGCTCGATTCACGGCGCGCCCGCCGCCGATTCACGACCGAGGGCGACCATCTTCATCGGAGGTCGCCCATGAAGAAGCGCCGCGCCGTCCCGCTCGTCACCCTGGCCACCCTGGCCCTACTCGCCATCGCGTCTCCCCGCCGTGCCGCGGCGGAGCCGAGCATCCCCATCCCCACCCTCACGGTGCGAAACGGCGACTGGCTGTCGCTCGGCATCACCACGCTGCACGACCTTTCCGACGAAACGAACTTCGTCACGCGCATCGAAGTCGGGCTCGGCGGCGCCAGCCTCGGGCTCGGGGTCTTGCGAACCGACGGCTTCGGCAAGCACAGCAACGCCGCCAACGTGAGCGCCGAAGCGAAGCTGCTGTGCACCTACGGCCTCACGAGTTGGCCCGTCTCCGCCTACGTCGGCCCCGAGGTCGCCGCTGGCGCCAACTTCCTGAGGCTCACGGCCGGCCTCATGTTCGAGGTCGGGAACGCCGCGAACATCCGCCCCCAGGTCGGGCTCGGCATCGGCTTTTGATCGGCCCCGCTGGCGCGGAGGTACACTGGGAGGGTGACCGCCACCTCCGCCGAAACACCGCAGACCGCGCGCGTTCGCCTGGACAAGTGGCTCTGGGCCGCGCGCTTCTACAAGACGCGCTCCGCGGCCGCGCAGGCCATCGACGGCGGCAAGGTCGACATCGCGGGCGAGCGGGCGAAGCGCTCGCGCCTCGTGCAGGCGGGCGACATCGTCGTCTTGCGCCGCCCACCGTACGAGCAACAAATCGTCGTGCGCGCCCTCTCCGAGGTCCGCGGCCCGGCGAAAGAAGCGGCGCTGCTCTACGAGGAGACGAAAGAAAGCCGCGAAGCCCGCGAGCGGCTGGCGTATCAGCTCAAGAACGCGCCCACGCTGACGTTCCACGGCGTGGGTCGTCCCACGAAGCGCGACCGGCGCGTCATCGACAAGCTCAAGGACGGCTGGTGACTCAGGCCGCGCCGCCGCGCACCATGCGGCGATCGGGCACGAGCCACATCATCGCCACCAGAACGTAGATCCCGATCGCAGCCCAGCGCTCGATGAACGACGCAGGCACGGCGACGGCGTAGAGCACCGCCGAGATCTTGCCCTTGAAGTCCGACCCGACGGCGGCCGCGACGCGCGAGTGCGGCCCCTCGGCGCGGATGATGGCTTGGACCAGGATGTAGTACGCGATCGCCGCCAGCAGCAGGTCGACGCCGTAAATCGCCACCGGAACGGGCGCGGCGTGGTTCTCGCCCATCCAGGCCGTGACGAACGGCGTGAGCGACAGCCAAAACAGCAGATGCAGGTTCGCCCACAGCACCGCGCCGTCGACGCGCGTGGTCGCGTGGAGCAGGTGATGGTGATTGTTCCAATAGATCCCGACGTAAATGAAGCTGAGCGCGTACGCGAAGAACTTCGGCCAGAGCTCGCGCAGCGCCTCGAGCTGGGCGCTGTGCGGCACCTTCAGCTCCAGCACCATGATCGTGATGACGATGGCGATGACGCCGTCGCTGAACGCTTCCAACCGACCTTTGGTCACGGCGCCGAAGAATAGCCCAACCGCAATTGTCCTCGTGCGGTAACAGCACTCATTCGTTCGACGAACGAGCGAAGATTTTTTCGATTTCTTCGCAGAATTGCCTATTGCCCGCGGATGCCGCGGATACCATGCCGGCCAATCGCAGTACCGACGTTTCTGACAAACGGCAAGGAGGCGATCCATGGGACTCTCGAAGCGCGCACGCGGCACGTTGTTCTTGATGGGAGGCGCGGCCGCGATGGCCCTCCTCGGCCAGCAAGCGTGCACGAAGTCCGTCGATTCTGGCGCAGGCGTACAGGTGGTCAGCAGCGCCGCCGTCACGAAGTACGACTGGATGCAGTTCGGCGGCGGTCCGAGCCACAGCGGCAACAACACGCTGGAGACGCAGATCAGCGCGTCGACGGTGAGCAACCTGACGCGCCTGTTTCAGGTGACGCTGCCCGAGACGGCCGAGGGCCAGCCCGTCGTCCTCACGAACGTGCAGACGGCGTCGGCCGGCACGCGCGACCTCGCGTTCGTCACCACGCGCAACGGCTACCTCGTCGCGCTGGACGCCTACACGGGCATCACCGTGTGGCAGCACCAGTTCGGCGCGACGAACATCACGATGTCGTCGCCGGCGATCGATCCGTCACGCAACCTCATCTACACGGTCGGCCTCGACGGCTACATCCACAAGGTGAACGTCGCCGACGGCGGCGAGGTCACGGGCGGCGGCTGGCCGGAGCTGGCGACGCTGAAGACCAACGTCGAGAAGGACGGCACCGCGCTGGGCATCGCGACGGTCAACGGCACGAGCTACCTTTACCTCGGCGCCGGCGGCTACGACGGCGACGGCGGCGAGTACCAGGGCCACGTGACGACGGTCAACCTCGCGACGGGCGCGCAAAAGGTCTTCAACGCCATGTGCAGCAACATCACGTCGCACCTCGGCGTGAACGGCTGCAACGGAGGCGGCGGCCAGAAGTCGGGCATCTGGGCGAAGGCCGGCATCACCTTCGATCCGGCGACGAACCGCATCTACGTCGGCACGGGCAACGGCACGTTCAACCCGTCGAGCTTCTACTGGGGCGACTCTCTCCTCGCGCTCAACTACGACGGCAGCGGCGCCGGCAACGGCAACCCGCTCGACAGCTACACGCCCAGCAACTACCAGTCGCTGCAGAACGCCGACAAGGACCTCGGCAGCACGAACATGCTGGTCCTGCCGAACAACGGCAGCAGGTACCCGCACCTCGGCATGCAGAGCGGCAAGGACCAGGTGCTGCGGCTCATCAACCTGGACAACATGAGCGGCCAGGGCGCGCCCGGCAAGGTGGCGGGCGAGATCTCGTCGACGCCGCTCGCGACCGGCGGCGAGGTGCAGAACCCGTGCGCGTCGTGGATCAACCCGGCCGACAACTCGACGTGGGTCTTCGTCGTGAGCCCCTCGAACGGGATCAACGCGTCGAAGCTGCAGGTCGACGGCAACGGCAACCCGTCGCTGGTGAACGTGTGGCACCAGGGCGGCGGCGGCGGCGGCGCGTCCGTCGCGAACGGCGTCCTCTACTGGGCGTCGAACGGCAACCTCCACGCCCTCAACCCGACGACGGGCGCGCTGCTGTGGAACAACACGACGATTGGCCAGATCCACTGGCAAACGCCCACGATCGCGAACGGCGTCGTCTACATCGCCGACAGCGGCCGCAAGCTGACCGCGTTCAGCGTGAACGGCGCGGGCGGCGAGACGGCGCTGTCCCGCGCGGGCTGGGTCGCCTCGGCGTCGAACGCCAGCGGCACCGACACGCCCGCCAAGGCGATCGACGGCAACACGGCCACCCGCTACAGCTCGGGCAAGGCCATGGCGGCCGGGATGTGGTTCCAGGTCGACATGCAGAGCGCGAAGAGCTTCGACCAGATCGTCATGGACTCGTCGGGCAGCTCGAATGACTACGCGCGCGCCTTCCAGGTGTTCGTGTCGAACGACGGCACGAACTTCGGCTCGGCCGTCGCCAGCGGCACCGGCACGGGCGCCGTCGTCCTCGCGAGCTTCCCGGCGCAGACGGCGCGCTACATCCGCGTCGTGCTGGGCAATCCGGGGACGGCGACGAACTGGTGGTCGATCTCGGAGTTCAACGTGTACACGGGCGGCTCGGGCGGCGGTGGCTCGGGTGGCGGCGGCTCGGGCGGCTCGGGCGCGGCGGGGACCACCGGCGCAGCCGGCACGACGGGCGCAGCCGGCACGACGGGCGCGGCCGGCACGACGGGCTCGGCAGGCTCCGGTGG
>DASZUD010000042.1:0-26840 GCA_035548155.1 Polyangia bacterium | reverse complement strand
GCTGTTGAAGCCATTGGCGCTGTTGAAGCCGTTGGCCGAGTTGAAGCCGTTGGCCGAGTTCAACCCGTTGATCGAGCCGAGGCCGTTGGCGGAGTTGAACCCGTTGGCGGCGTTCAACCCGTTGGCGGAGTTGAGGCCGTTGGCGGCGTTCAAGCCGTTGGCGCTGTTGAAGCCGTTGTCGGTCGACACGTACCCGGAGGCCATCGTGGTCACCGGCGGCGTGTCAGTCGACTGTGCGGAGCTCGCCTCCGACTGCAGGTCCTGGCAGCCGACCAAAGCCGACGTGAGCCCCAAAGATGCCCCTATCCACCCGATCCTTCTCAGTGTCTGCCTGTCCATGGTTCCCTCCTTCGGTAGCCCGGCCAGCTCGGAGAGAGCCCCGTGGCTTTGCGTCACCCGGTCACCCGGGTTTTGCTTTTTCCAGAGCTGTGAACTCTGTCCCGCCCGACAATAAAGCAGTAACCGTGCCTACTAAATCCGGGTGCCAAAATATTGATTTCTCGCGGTCGGGGAGCGCCTGAAAATCCCCGGACGTTGCTCGGCGAGCTACAACCGTTGCCGCCTGGGCAACGCGTGAATTCAAGGCTTTGCGAGTGGTGGGGGGACGAGACGCCCCTCGGCGGGTCCGCGGTTCCCCTGACAACAGGGCATCCGGACCTGCTCGTGGTAAAAATTCGCTCATGTGCGGAATCGTCGGCTACGTGGGCGGGCGGGAGGCGTTGCCGTTTCTTCTGAGCGGGCTCAAGCGCCTCGAGTACCGGGGCTACGACTCGGCGGGTGTGGCGGTCTCCGGACCGCTGGGGCTGCAGGTCGTCCGGCGGCAGGGGAAGCTCTCCGTGCTGGAGGGCGTGGTCGCGACCGAGCCGCCGCGCGGCACGCTGGGCATCGGGCACACACGCTGGGCCACTCACGGCAGGCCCTCCGAGATCAACGCACACCCTCACACGTCGGGCGCGGTGACCGTCGTACACAACGGGATCATCGAGAACCACCTCGCGCTGCGCGCCGAGCTGGAGTCCGCCGGGCGGCGATTCTCGTCGGAGACCGACACGGAGATCTTCGCGCACCTCATCGACACCGCGCTCGCGGCCGGCGCGCCTTCGCTGCCCGACGCCGTGCGCGAGGCGCTGGCGCGCGTCGAGGGCACCTACGCGCTGGTCGTGATCTCCGATCGCGACCCCGAGCGCATCGTCGCCGCGAAGAATCACTCGCCGCTCGTGATCGGCCTCGGCGCGACGGAGACGTTCCTGGCGTCCGACGTGCCCGCGCTGCTGGATCACACGCGCGAGGTCATCTACCTCGAGGACGGCGACGTCGCCGAGGTCATGCGCGGCACCGCCAATGTGACCGATCGCACGGGCGCACCCGTGAATCGTCCGCGGCGTACGATCGAGTGGAACGCCGCGCAGGCCGAGAAGGCAGGGCACCCACACTTCATGCTCAAGGAGATCTTCGAGCAGCCGCAGGCCGTGACCGACACGCTGCGCGGCCGGCTGTCACCGGAGACGGGCGACGCCATGCTCGACGGCATCGACCTGCCGATCGCCAGCTTTCGTCGCGTCGTGCTGCTCGCGTGCGGCACGTCGTATTACGCGGGGCTCGTCGGCAAGTTCCTGATCGAGGCGGCGGCGCGCATCCCGTGCGAGGTCGATCTGGCCAGCGAGTTCCGCTACCGCGACCCGGTCGTCGGCCCCGGCGACCTCGTGATCGCGATCTCGCAGAGCGGCGAGACGGCCGACACGCTGGCGGCCGTCAAGGAGGCGAAGAGCCGCGGCGCCACGGTCCTGTCGATCTGCAACGTCGTCGACTCGGCGATCCCGCGCGCGTCGCACGGGACGTTGTATACGCACGCCGGGCCCGAGATCGGCGTCGCGTCCACGAAGTGCTTCACGGCGCAGCTGGCGGCGCTGGCGCTGATCGCGCTGCACGTCGGGCGGCGGCGCGCGACGCTCACGGCGGACGCGGCGCGCGCCATCGCGGGCGATCTGGCGACGTTGCCGCAGAAGATGGCCAGCTGCCTCGCGTCGCTGGTGCCGGCGGCCGAAGCCGGGGCGCCGCTGGCGAAGCTGGCCGAGAAGTACCGCGACGCGCGCGACTTTCTTTTCCTGGGGCGCGGCACGAACTACCCGATCGCGCTCGAGGGTGCGCTGAAGCTGAAGGAGATCTCCTACATCCACGCCGAGGGATACGCCGCCGGCGAGATGAAGCATGGGCCCATCGCGCTCATCGACGACGGCGTGCCCGTCGTGGTGGTGGCGCCGCGCGGCCACGGGTACGAGAAGGTGCTGTCGAATCTGGCCGAGGTGCGCGCTCGCAAGGGGCGCATCCTCGCGATCGCCACCGAGGGCGACGAGCTCATCTCCAGCCAATGTGACGACGTGCTGCGCATTCCCGACGCCGCGCCGTTGGTCCAGCCGTTCCTCACGGTGCTGCCGCTGCAACTGCTCGCCTACGCGATCGCCATCGCCAAGGGCAACGACGTCGATCAGCCACGCAATCTGGCGAAGAGCGTGACCGTCGAATAGCGCTTCGCTTTGAGGGAAGGGCTTCGCCGCGTCGTCCGGGCCCCTTTCCGAGTCCTCCGCGAGGTGAGCCGGACCCGGCGAAGCCGGTCCTCCCTGTGCTTCGACGCGCTCGCTGCCTGCGACGCGAGCGCCTAGAGGCTCCAGTACTGAATGCCGCGCTCCATCCTCGTGGGCGCGAAGACGCTCTTCACGTCCACGAAGCAGCCGTGATCCCGGATCATCGACAAGAGCCGCTCCTGGCCGAGCCCGATGTACTCCTTGTGGCTCACGGCGACGATGAGGCCGTCGAGGTTGTGATAGTCCTCGAGGCGGCTGAGCGACAGCCCGTACTCGTGCTCGGCCTCGGCGTGGTTGCCGCGGCTGTCGTGGATGAGCGCCTCGATGCCGAACTCGCGCAGCTCGTTGAGGATGTCCGGCACCTTGCTGTTTCGTAGGTCGTTGCAGTCTTCTTTGAACGTCAGCCCCAGCACGCCGACGCGCGCACCCTTCACGGGCAGGCCCTGGTTGATCAGCATCTTCACGAGCTTCTGCGCGATGTAGGGCCCGACGTTGTTGTTGATGCGACGGCCCGCGAGGATCACCTCGGGCTGATAACCGAGCTGCTGCGCCTTCATCGTGAGGTAGTACGGATCGACGCCGATGCAGTGGCCGCCCACGAGTCCCGGGCGGAACTTGAGGAAGTTCCACTTCGTGCCCGCGGCCTCGAGCACGTCCAGCGTGCGGATGTCGAGGCGCTCGAAGATGATCGCCAACTCGTTCATGAGCGCGATGTTGAGATCGCGCTGGGTGTTCTCGATCACCTTGGCGGCCTCCGCGACTTTGATGGCGGGCGCGCGGTGCACGCCGGCGTCGATGATCGCGCCGTAGGCATTGGCGACGCGCTCCAGCGTCTCGGCGTCCTCGCCGGACACGACCTTCGTGATGCGCTCGAGCGTGTGCTCCTTGTCGCCGGGGTTGATGCGCTCGGGGGAGTATCCCAGCTTGAAGTCGCGCCCCTGCACGAGGCCCGAGACCTTGGCGAGGATCGGGCCGCAGACGTCCTCGGTGACGCCCGGATACACGGTCGACTCGAAGACGACGACCGCGCCCTTCGACAGCGCGCTGCCCACCGTCTCCGCGGCGCGCGTGACCGGGGTCAGATCGGGCACATTGTTCTCGTCGACGGGCGTCGGCACCGCGACGACGAAGAACGTGACGTCCTTCAGCGCCGCGACGTCGCTCGTGATGTGCAGCGTCGAGTGCTTGAGCACTTCGTCGGGAACTTCCTGGTTCCGATCGTACCCGCGCCGTAGCTCGGCGACCTTCTCCTGGTTGACGTCGAAGCCGATCGTGCCGGGGAACTTTCGCGCGAAGGCCAGCGCCACGGGCAACCCGACGTAACCGAGACCAATCACCGCGATGCGCTCTTGCATGTGCTCTAGCTCCTCGCGAAATCGTAACCCCTTTTTCGACGGGCGTTAGGCCCTGGGGATGCGGCGAGGTGCGGACGCACGTAGCACGCGGTGCGCCACGCGCGAAGCGACGATCGCGTCAGGGGCGCCAGCACGCGCGCAGCGTGCCCGTGTGGCTCACCGAGCAGTTTGCGCCCGACGCGAGGCTCACGAGGCGAAGTTGGAACCCGCCGCCCTCGCTGTCGGGGACGGAGCGCAGCGTGCTGCCCGCGCCGGCGCAGAAGGTCTCCTGACCAAAGCGGCTCGTCGGGATCTTGATCGTGGCCGTGGTCGTCGTGGAGTCGCCGACGGAAACGCCGGAGCTCCACAGGGCGTGCAGGTCGACGAGCGTTCCGTCGTCGAGACCGTTGTTGATGGATCCGAAGTCACCGCCCGACGCGTCCTGCGCGAACCCGCCCGCGTCGGCGGGCTGACTGACGTCGATCGACGTTCCGTCGATCTCGCCGGCGACGCGAAACGTGCTGGGCGTGCAGGTCAACGGTGAGGTGTCGGCGGTTACCGCCTGGTCGGTGCCGTCGCAGGCAGCGACGACGAGGGGGAGGAGGGCGACGAAAGCGAGGCTCTTGAGCGAAAGGCGCATGGTGTCCTCGATGGTTGGGGTTCGCACCATCGCCGAGCAACGGCGGTGCCAAGGCGCGTCGTGCGCGCGCGCGCATTTGCGCGCCAGCGTGACTGCCGCTCACGCGCGCCGCTCGAACGGTGTGCTAGCGCGTCACGCCGGCGAGCGAGCCGAGCAGCTTGCGCAGGCGCCGCCACACGACGAGCGGGATCTCGTGGCCCTGCGCGAAGGGAACCCAGGTCACGGTCGCGCCTGCGCCCGTGAGACAGTCGCGCAGCGCCTCGCCGGCCGAGAACGCCAGGTCGTCGTCGGCCTCGCCGTGGCTGACGAGCACCGGGAGCCCGCCGAGAGGAGCGCCCTCGAGCCGAGGCGCCCACTCTTCGAACGCGATGCGCGACGCCGAGAGCAGCGCCATCGCCGAGAGACCGAGGCGCGCGACGCCAGCGCGCAGCACCGTGTCGCACGTGAGCATTGCGCCCTGGGAGAAGCCGCCGAGCACCAGCGGCCGGCCGCGAACGCGCGGAGCGAGCGCGTCGAGGAGGCGCTCGACGTGCGCACGGGCCGCGGGCAGGTCGGGCGGCCGCTGCGCGGCGAAGTCGCGTGGTCCAACCGCCAGCGCTTGCTCGCGCTTCTCGGCATCGATGTGCCACCACGCGCGGCCGCGCGGAAGGGCGGGCAGCGGCGCCTCGGGGAACAAGAACCACGCCGGCGTTTGCAGCGAGTGCGCGAACGGCGAGAGATCCTCGGGGATCATCTGGAACCCGTGCAGCAGCACGACGACGACGCGCGCGGCGTCCGGATCGCCCACGGAGATCGCGCGCAGCCCGCCGAGCTCGAGCGTCGCCTCGGCGGCGCTCATGCCGCCGCGCCCGGCAGCGCGTCGAAGTGAGCCGCGAGCATCGTCGTGAGCACGGGGTGGGACCAGAGCGGCGTGAAGGTGTGGTCGGCGCCTTCGATCACCTCGATCGTGAGGCGCCCCGCGCGGCGAAGCTTTTCGACGGTGGCGCCGCCGTGCGTGTGCAGGAGCGCGAAGCCGGGATCGCCCGCGGAGAAGACGAAGCGCAGCGGGATGCGCCGCGCGGTGACCGTCGTGAGCTCGCGCGCGAGGTCGTCGCCGACGGCGAGGCCCGCGCGGCGCGCGAGCTCATGGGCGCGGCCCCGCACCTGGCCCGCGACGAAGCGCCCGACGGTGCGCAGCGCGACGGGGACGTCGACGCCGCGCCTCACCAGCTTGAGCCAGGCGTCGCGATCGCGCAGGCGCCGCAAATAGCGTGAGCCCTCGTAGATGACCTTGTCCTCCGCCTCGCCGAGAGGCTGGTCGGCCTTGTAGAAGAAGGTGAGGGGGTTGATGAGCAGCACGCCGTCGAGGGGCACGCCCGCGACGGCGGCCTTGAACGCATTGTACCCGCCCGAGCACAGTCCGAGGGCGTGAACCTCCGTGACGCCCGCTTGCCGACGGAGGAACGCCAGGCCGGCGCGGACGTCGTCGCTCGCGTCGTCGGTGTACACGACGTTCTCGGGGCGGCCTGGCGCGGGGGCGCTGTCGCCGATGCCGCTGACGTCGAGGCGTAGCACGGCGTGCCCCATCTCGGCCCAGCGGCGCGCGAGCGCGACGTAGAGGCGGCTCGGGCCGATGCGGTGAATCGCGCCGGCGTTGAGCAGAAGCAAGCCCCGGCGCGTCGCGGGCGGCGTCACGGGCGTGCTGAGGATGCCGAACAGGCGCCCGGCGGCGTCGACGTGCTCCGCGGTCTCGATGATTGCGCCGAGCCGCGCGCGCGTGACCGGCTCCGCGCGGGCGGCGGGGCGCGCGTCGACGGCGCCGAGTCGCGCGCGCCGGTCCTCGAGCCACGCGAGCGTCGCGCGCAGCATCTCGGCGGGGACCTGCGAGTGCTCCGCGCCCAGCATCATCTCGACGTAGCCGGGAAGGCGCCGGCGCTCGACGGTGACGCCGAGCGAGGCGAGGTGGCGTGGCCAGGCCTCGTCGGACGGGAGATCGTCGCGCTCGAGGAGCAAGACGGCGCGCGCGGGTGCGCGCGGCTCGCGCAGCAGATCGACGCCGCCCAGCGCCGCCTTCGTCTCGGCGGTGAGCGCGAAGCCGAGGGCCGCCTGGACGCCCTCGTCGTCGGCGACGCCGGACGGTGCGGGGCGCGCGGTGGTGGTCATCTGCAGCGCGCGCAGCTCGCGGACGTGCGTCTTGCCGGCGAGCACGGGCGCGATCGCCACCAGACCCTCGACGTCGTCGCGCTGGGCGGCCGCGAGCGCCGCCAGCAGCGCCCCGAGACGCACGCCCAGGAGCACGACGCGCTCGACGCCCGTGCGGGCGCGGACCGTGTCGGCGGCGGCGCCGATGCTGGCCACCCAGGCGTCGAGGCGGCGCGGCTCCCGATCATCGCCCGCCGAGTCGCCCGTGCCGTCGTAGTCGAAGCGCAGCGCCGGGACGCCCGCGGCCGCCGCTGCCTGCGCGAAGTGACGCAGGACGCGGTGCGTGCAGATCGCCTCGTAGCCGAAGGGGTTGCAGATGACGAGTCCGAGCTTGGCGGGCGTCTCCGCGCTGTGCAGCCAGCCGAACAGAGGGCGATCGTCGTGGTCTATTGCCGATCCTTGGACCCCGAAGTAGAGGGGCAGCGCGCGGTCCATGCGCGCAATTATGGGTCTCGGATCGTGACCTTGGTGGTGATCTCGGCGTTGAGCGCCTGGACGGTGCCGCGCGGTGCGGCGGATCCCGAGACGCGACGCAGCCGCAAGGTGCGCTCCTCGCCGGGCGCCAAGTGGAAATAGGCGTCGTCGGGCTGGAAGCCCTCGATGTCGACGGCGATCGCCTGCGCGAAGCGGCGCGTGCGCAGCGTGAGCGCGGCGCGCTCGCCGTTCCATTGCAGCTCGGCGACGAGGCCGACGTCCGGCTCGCGCGTGGCGGGCAGCCCGACGGGGAAGTGGAAAGCGCGCGCCCACACCGCGCCCGTGGGGGAGCGCAGCGTCGCCGCCACGAGGTCGTGCGACGGCGGCCCGAACCGGTAGGAGTAGGAGAGGTCGAGGAAGCCGTCGAACAGCGCCGCCGCGGGAAGCTCCAGCGTCGCGCGCGGGGCGACCTCGACGGCGCCGCTCGCGCGACCCACCTGGATCTCTCCCGCGCGGAAGAGCGCGACTTCGAGCTCCCCCGCGAGGGGGGCAGGTCCGTCGTTCGCGACGTGCAGCGCGAGCCCGTTGCCGCCCTCGTCGCTCACGTGGAGCGCAATGGGCTGGAAGGCCCGCTTGCACGCGTAGAGCGCGGCCTTGGGTGCGCCGCCGGCGTCGACGAGGCCCCAGCCCGCGCTCGGCCACAGATCGCGCAGGAACCAAACCAGACCGCCGCCACACATCGAGCGGCCGCGCCGCCACTCGCCGAAGACGCGCTCCATGACCTCGCCCGTGACGACGCGGCCGAGCGCGAGGTAGCGATCGTGATCCGTCGAGCGCAGCGCGACGGGGTCGACGCCGAAGAGGCGGCCGAGGTAGTGGTCGCGCACGTCGTCGAAGTCCCAGCCGGCGCCGAGGTCGCGCGGCGTGCGCGCCTTCCACGCCGGGTGATGGGCGCGCGCCGACGGCCCGCCGGGCAGCGCGCGCGGCTCGGGCACGTTCGCGAACGCGAGGCACTCGGTGGCGAACTTGACCTCGGCCCGGCGCGCGTCCTCGAGCGGCCGCAGATACGCGCCCACGCCGTAGTACGACGTCGTGCCCACGTCGGCCTGGTGCGGAAACGCGCCGCCGTGCGCGCTCGACGGCCAGTACGGCACGTCGGGGCGGTGCGCGCGAGAGAGCTCGGCCAGCGTCTCGTGAAACAGCTTCGGGCTCCAGCGCTCGCGCCCCGCGCCCCACATGGCCGCCTGCTGCTCGCCCTCGGAGTTGCCGCACAGCACGGCCAGGCTGGGCCGACCCGCGAGGCGCTCCAGCTGCTGCGCGGCCTCCTCGGCGACGGTCGCCGCGAAGGCCGCGTCTTCCTCGGGGTAATCCATGTTGGCGAACATGAAGTCCTGCCAGACCAAGATCCCCAGCTCGTCGCAGAGCGCGTAGAAGTCGTCGCTCTCGTAGACCATCGTGCCGCCGACGCGCAGCAGGTTCATGCCGGCGTCGCGCGCCTGCTCGAGCGCCGCCGCCGTCGCCGCGCGATCGGCGGCGAGGCGCACGGGATCGAGCGGCGTCCAGCAGGCGCCCCGGCAGAAGATCGGCGCGCCGTTGACGCGCAGGCGGAACGGCTCCTCGCGCACGATCGAGCGAAACCCGATGCGCCCCAGCTCGACGGTGACCTCGCCCGCGACGAGGCGCGCTTCGTAGGTCGCGGGCTGACCGTGCGTGTGCGGCCACCAGAGATCGGGACCGGCGACCTCGAGGCGGCCCGACCAACGGTCTCCCTCCGCCGCGAGCGGCGCGCGGTGGACGCGGCCGTCTCGTTCGACGACGAGCTCGACGCGTCCGGGGCGCGCGGCGCCGAGCGCGCGCAGCCGGCAGGCGACGTCGACGCGGCCGCGCGCGCCCTCGAGCTCGACGCCGACGTCGAGCCGCAGATCCTCGGCGACCAGGTGACGCCGGCGTTCGACGCGCGCGGGACGCCAAGGCCCCACGGCGGCCGCTGGCGGCGACCAGCCCGGCGTGCGCCCGAGCAGGGTCGTGCGGAACCAGCGGAGCTGCTGGTGTTCGATCATCGGTGCGCGCCAGCGCGGTCGCGACCGCTTCGCGCCCAGCAGGGGATCGAGCGCGCGGCAGCGGATCACCAGCTCGGCGGCGCCGCTGGCCAGCACGCGCTCGTGGCGCGTGAACATGCCGTTCGACGCGACGAGCGGCGCGCCGTCGAGCCACACGTCGGCGACGGTGGCGACGCCCTCGAGCACCAGCGCGAGCTCGTCGCCCGCGGCGGCGTCACCGGGCGCGGCGGGCAAGCGCGCGCGGAACCACCAGTCCTCCGCGTCGAACCGGCGCCCCTCGCGCGCGTCGACTCCCCCCTCCAGCGACCAGCCCGCGAGCCGCGCGGCAGCCGCGGCGGTCGTCGGCGCGGGCGCCGTGATGAACGACAACCCCGCGCGCTCCAGCGCCGCCGGATCGGAGATCGCGTCCGGCGGCGTCGACGCGACCTGCCACTCCGTGATCGCCGCGTGCGCGTGACCCGTGACGGTGTGGGCCCGCGGCGTCACGTCACGCCCCGGTCAGCTCCTGGATCGCGGCGCGCATCGCCGAGATGCTCTCGAAGACGCTGCGCTTGAGCATGTGATCGGGGAACTCGATCTCGAACTCGCCTTCGAGGGCGAGCATGACGTTGACGCTCGCGTGCGAGGTCATGCCGGCCTGGTACAAGTCGGCTTCCTCACCGAGCGCGAGGGCGTCCTTGTTGAGGCGGCCGTGGTCTTTGAGGATCTTGCGGATCTTGTCGGTCATTGCTGCTTATCTCCGCTGCGGGGGTCCACTTCTTGAAACACTCGAGAGGCTAGTTGTGCCGAACTGCCAACACGACGGCGGCCGAGTAATCGCCTTCGTGGGTCAGGCTCACCGAGAGCTCGGCCACGCCGGCCGCGTCGGCGGCGGCGCGCGCCGCCCCGTGCAGGATCAAACGGCACTTCCCGGATTGTTCCCGGTGCACCTCGATCTGGCGCCAGCCGATCCCCGCGGGGTGGTCGGCCAGGTCCAGGGCCTTGAGGGCGGCTTCCTTGGCGGCGAAGCGCGCGGCGAGACGTTCGGCCGCGGCGGCAGGAGAGGCCGTCGCGTAGGCGATCTCGCCGTCCGTGAACACGCGGCGCAGGAAGCGCTCGCCGAAGCGCGCCAAGGAGTCTTTCACACGGCTGACCATCACCATGTCGATGCCGACCCCCGTGGTCATATGCTCGGAACTATAGGGGCCCGCCGAGAGCCGATTCAAGCCGATTTCTCACGGCGGGCCACTCGGCGCGCACGATCGAGAACATGGCCGTGTCGCGCACGACACCGTCGGCGGCCGGCAGGTGGGCGCGCAAGATGCCCTCGAACTGCCCTCCGAGCCGCAGGATGGCCGCGCGCGACCGCGCGTTGCGCGCGTCGGTCTTGAGGACCAGCCGGTGGACACGCCAGGTGTCGAAGGCGTGGCGCAGCAGCAGCAGGCAGGTGGCCGAGAAGACCGCCGTGCGCTGGGCCGAGGGCTCGAGCCACCCGTGGCCAATCTCGGCGACGTCGGGCGGATCGCCTCCGGAAAGGGAAAAGCGCCGCGGCTCGCCGGGCACGGAGATCGGACCTGGCGGCCAGGTCCACCACTCGAGGTTCATGAGGCGAATCGATCCAACGATCTCGGCGTCCGGGACACGGACTATGGCGAAGGGCAGGGCGCGCCCGGCCTGCTCGTCAGCGAGCGCGGACCCTACATAGTCGATCATTTCGGCGCGGTCGCGCGGGACGGGGGCCAGCCCGAAGGTCGCGCGGTCACGCGTCGCGGCGCGGACGAGAGCGTCGACGTGATCGAGCGTCAGGGGCTCGAGCCGGACGTGACGGTCCCCGAACCCGGTTCGCGTCACGGCAGCCGCGCGGCCAGCGTGTCCAGCCCCGCCTGCCACGCCGCCGCCATCTCGTCGAACATCTCACCAAACTTGGCGCCGGCGTCCAGCGCGCGTTTGGCGTTCACGGCGCGCGCCGCCTTGAGGATGAACGCCTTGCACGACTGGCTCACGGTCGTGAACGACGCGATCGCCGGCGCGAGGGCCGGGTCGGCCAGCCACTCGACGTGCGCGGCGGCGAGCTCGGCCGCCGCGCCGAGCTGGCGCACCGTCGCGAACGCCCACGCGTGATAGAAGGCCAGGCCCTCGCCGGTGATCCACGGCAGATCGGCGGCGAACCGCTTGCCGAACCGCGCGACGGGGTCGTCGGTCGGACGCCGCGACACGTGCTTGGCCAGGATCGCGCGCGCCATCGAGCGCAGCTCGTCCGCGGGCCGGCGCGCGAGGCGATCGAAGCGGATCGTCTCCGCGAAGAGCGGCATGAACGTGGGGTCGGGCGGGGCGCCCACCCGGAACAGCTTCACGAAGTCCTCACCCTCGAGCGCGTAGTAGCCGGCGTTGTGGAAGTAGCCGAGCCGTCGCTTCTCGAGATCGAAGTCCTGGATGACGATCGTGGTCTTCGTGTGCTGGCGCTGGTAGTCGGTGCCCGCCGTGTCGGGCAGGTAGAACGCGTCGGCTTCGGTGCTGACCAGCTTCCCGCTGCCGACGTGCTCGACGACGTGCGCCGACAGCGGCCGCCACACGTTCAGCTCCTGGAAATCCACGCCGAAGAGGTCGCGCAGCTCGTCATGCGGCGGCTTGAAGAACGTCCACTGATCGCCCTCGAAGTCGATGGCGGTCACGAAGCCGAGCATCGCCAGCGGCTCGAGGCCGAGCGCGTGCACGACCTCGATGCAGATGTCGACGTAGCAGTTCTTCTCGACCCACACGCGCTCGTCGGCGTGCAGGCCGTGCCGCCGGTAGGTCTCGGCGTCGAGCTGAGGCAGTGCGACGACGCGGGTCACTGTCGAGAACTCATGACCACAAACGCGCGCGCACGGGCGCCGGCCACTTGGCCGTGTCGAAGCCGTGCGTCTTGAACAGCGCCATGACGACGCGCTCGAGGCCGAAGCCCAGGCACGCCGTGTGCGCGTCCTTGCCGTCGGGCGTCTTGATGCCGAAGACGTGCCCGAAGTGATCCTGGTGGTAGTTGAACGAGCACACGGCCGTGGGGTTCTCGAGCGAGATCACCGGCACGAGCACCTCGAACTTCAGCTTCTGCTCTTTCTGGCCGGCGGCGAGGATCTTGCCGCCGCGGCCGAAGAACGGATCGGAGGCCACGTCCGACTTCGCCGGCAGCCCCAGCGACGTCAGCAGCGTGACGCCCCGCTCGAGCCACTGGTCGCGCCACGCGACGGCCTGCTCGGGCGTGCCCGCGCGCACGAACTCGCGCACGCGAAACGACTGCATGCGCGTCGGCTCGGGCGACGGCTCGTGGCGGTACACCCAGTTCGTCATCGTGATGATGCGCCCCTTCGCCGGCAGAGGGCCCGACTGGGCGATCACCGGGTAGATCGGGTAGCAGGCGGCCGGGTTGAGGCAAACGTCGGTCATCCCCTGCGTGTCGCCCCACGGCTCGTGCGCGTGCACCTTCGCCGACAGCGCCTTCGCCTCCTTGTCCTTGCCGAAGAAGCTGAAGATCGTGCCCGCGAGGTTCGGGAACGAATCGAGGTAGTCGGTCTTCTCGATGATCGTCCGATCGATGACGGGCGGGAACGTGTAGACCTCGGCGCCGTCGTCGCGCGACAGCTGCGTCACGAGGCCGTTGAAGCGCTCGAGGACGTCCTCGAAGACGGCGCCGCGCCCGAACGCGCCCTGCACGCGCACCGGCACGATGAGCCCGTGCTCGACGAGCCCGCGATAGAAGGTTTCGATGTCGTAGTCCACCGTCGGTCCTCTGTTTCGCCTATTCGTCTTTGTGAACGAGCAGCAGCGACGCGGTCTTCCCGAAGATGCGGTCGTTCGAGATCATGAGCGCCGCCGAGAGCGAGTCCCGGTACTGCCGGCCCACCGAGAGCTTCGAATCGTTCTTGTAGGCAGCGATGCCGATGATCTGGAGCGCGTCGTGGACGATGCGCGGCGCCATCTCGGACGACGACACCTTGATGTTGTTCATCTTCAGCGCCCAGCCGACGGTGAGCAGCTCGTCCATGCCCGTCGGTCGCGTCATGATCTCGTCGAACTCGGCGGCCTGGCCGTGCACGCTGTTGCGCAGCAGCTGCAGCTCGGCCGACAGGCGCGCGAGGTGAATCGCCTTCGGTGGCACGATGCCCGGCGTCTTGCGGGCCTCGGCGCGCACGCACGCGGCGGCGCGCGCGACGGCGTCGCTCGCGATGCCGAGCCACACGGCCGACCACAGGATGTGCGAGAACGAGACCATCGTCTGCGCCGACGCGTCGGCGAACGAGCCCGGCAGGACCTGGTCCTCGAGGCCCGACGAGGTCATCTTGAAGCCCGGGCTGCACGTGCCGCGCATGCCCATCGTGTCCCACGTCGTCGTGCGCGTGAGGGTCCGGTCGTTCTTGCGCACGAGGACCAGCACCTGATCCGACGGCGGCGCGTCTTCGTTTCGGCGCGCCGTCACGAGAAGATCATCCGCGTGCTCGGCGTAGGACGCCGTGGTCGCGTCCTTGTCGAGCTTGAAGCGCCCACCCTCACGCATGACGGCGCAGATGCTGGAGCGCGTGTCGCCCCACACGCCGACCTCCGACGTGATCGATCCGACGAGCAGCTGGCGCTCGACGAGCTCCTGGCAGTACTTGCGGAAGAACGCCGAGGAGAGCCCGTGGCGCGCGATG
The DNA here is from genome assembly GCA_035548155.1 of Polyangia bacterium. Lineage (GTDB taxonomy): Bacteria > Myxococcota_A > Polyangia > Fen-1088 > Fen-1088 > DASZFV01. The sequence continues at coordinate 12,983 of DASZUD010000042.1, read as the reverse complement.
CAGGCCACCTGGATGTGGTGCATCGCCAGCACCATGCCGCTCGAGCCGCAGGCCTGCGCCAGCGTCGTGCACATCGCCGAGAGCTCTTGCATGCCGGCGCCGCCGCCGCCCAGCTCGACCGGCACGGCGGCGGAGAGCAGCTTGGCCTGGCGCAGCGCTTCGATGGTCTCTTGAGGGAACCGAGCCTTCGCGTCGACGTCGTCGGCGTGCTTCGCGGCGATCTCGACGGCGATCGTCCGCGTACGGCTCAAAATGTCGGACGGCTGCGTTCCTCTCATTGATGGCTACTCTAATGGTTTCGCTTCCGCCAGTCGAGGAACGAAGCGGGCTTTCCAGCGGAGAAAGTGCTTCTCATAGAGGTGGTAGGAGGCGTACGCCGCCGCGAACGAGACGACGAGCCCCGCGCCGACGTAGGTCGTCGCGACGAGCGCCGAGCGCTGCGCGTCCACGCCGAGACGCGCGAGCAGCGGCTTGCCCGCGAAGTCGTGCAGCGGCTTGTGGAACACGTAGATCGCATAGCTGTACTTGCCGAGCGTGCGCAGCGGCGCTGCGCGGAACCACGAGCGCGAGGCGGAGACGTCGGCGCCGGCCGCGCCGAGCACCGCCAGCGTGAAGGAGAGGGCCAGCAACGAGTAACCAACGCTTCCGCCGGCGAATGTTCCCAGCGCGTATCCGCGCGTGACGAGCGCGCCGACGACGAAGACGCCCACCGCCGCGAGCGGCAGGCGTCGCCGAGCGGCCACGAGGGCTGCCGCCCACGCAGGGATGCGCATCAGCGCGGCGGCGGCACCGCCGAGCGCGAGCGCGTCCATGCGCGTGATCGAGAACGTGTAGATCGCGCCGCGAGACACGCCCGCGGCCATCAGGCCCACGCGCGCTCCCAGCGCCGCGGCGGCGACGCCCAGGCCGAGGCTCAGACAGCGTTGCGGCGACAGCCCGCGGAGCGCGAGCGGCCACAGCAGATAGAACTGCTCCTCGACGGCGAGCGACCAGAAGTGAGGAAACGCGCGGCTGGCGGAGTCGGTGGTCGACAGCCAGTTTGCGAGGTACGCCCAAAGCCAGCCCTGGTGCGCGCGATCGTGCTCGAGCGCGGCCGGCACGGGCCCGAACGCGGGCAGCACGACGAACGCGACGAACAGAGTGCCGTAGTAGAGCGGGAAGATGCGCAGGAAGCGCCGCGCGTAGAACGCCGGCAGCGCGCCGGGCGCCTCGGACGTGTCCAAAAGGATGCCGGTGATGAGGAAGCCCGACAGGACGAAGAACAGCTGAACGCCGATCCACCCCGTCGCGAAGAAGAACGAGAGCGCGCGACCCGAGGCGCTCGCGGGGGCGTCATAGAGGCCCAGCATGTGGGCGACCACGAGCAGGATCGCGAGGCCGCGCAGACCGTCGAGCGCGGGCAGGTGCGCCGGCAACGTGACGAGCTTGCGTTCGGCCTGGGTTGCGGCGCTCATGGCGCGTAAAAAAACTAGTGGCGCGGCTCGAGCACGACAATCGGGATGCGCCGCTTGCGGCCGCGCGCGCACGCTTTAGGTTATCGCCATGCACGGGTGGTGGGCGGCGGTGCTCGCGGCGCTGGTCGTCGCGGGCCCCGCGCCCGTCTCCCCGGGCACGGCGCCCGCGGGCCCGCCGGTCGCGCCCAAAGCGTCGTCGGCGGCGATCACGTCGTCGCCAGCGACGGCTGCGCGAGTGACGGCTCCGATCGACATCGAGGTCGGGCCCGAGCTGGTCGAGGTCACCTCGGCGCACGCGACCTGGCAGCTCTCGAAGAAGACGTTCGACGTCGTCCACGCGGCGACCTTTGCGGGTCAGACGCGCGTGGGGCCGGGCCGCGTCACCGTCGAGGCGCTGGGCCGGCATCTCACGTTCGGCCCGCCCGCCGAGATCACGCGCGGGGACGACTGGGTCGAAATGCGCGGGTGGGCCGACGCCGCCGCGAACCTCTGGTACGTCGCGCGCTATCAGTTCTTCGTCGATCATCCGTACGCGCGTCTCGTGCTGACGCTGACCGATCGCCACGACCGCTCGCCCGCGCCCGAGCCGTCGGACCCGCACTGGAAGAACCGCACGCTCGCGCGCCTGCGCCTCGAGCTGGGCGCGGCGGGCGGCAAGCCCGTGAGCGTCACCCAGCACAACAGCTGGAGCGCTTCGACGCCCGACGGGCCGTGGGTCGACGTCGTCAGCGCCTCGGGCGCGCCGTACCAGTGGCGCGCGCCCGAGGCGCCGCTGCCTGCGCCGCACGTGCAGCTCACGCACGCGGCGCGCGACGCGGCGAACCAGGTGGTGTGGCACCCGGCGTTCGTGGGCCGCGCGCGCCTCGCGGCGCTCGTGACCAGCTTCTCGGGCGGCTCGGCGTATCACGCCGCCAAGGCCGTCACCTATCAGGTCGTCGACGGCAAGGGGCAGACGCACGAGGTCCTGGGCGATCAGCGCAAGTCGCGCATCGAGCTCGGCGAATGGACGCTGGGGAAGGACTCCGTCGTGCGCCTCGAGGCGACGGGCACCGGCGACGAGATCGCGCTCGCCGAGAGCCTGGCCGTGACGCCGACGGACGGGCAAGCGCCCTTCGAGGTGCCGCTCGGCGTCCGTCACGACGGCGTCGTCGTCGCTGGCCCGGTCAGCCTGATCGTGAAGGACTTCTGGCAGCACCATCCGATCACGATCTGGCGCGACGGCCGCGCCATCGGCTGGCAGGCCATCGAGGCACCCGCCGAGTACACGGGGGGGATGGGCCTCACGATCGAATCGATGATCGCGCTCGACGGCGCGCCCGAGAAGGCCTCCCTGGCGCTGTACGCACCGCCGCCGCGCACGATGCCCGCCCTCGTGCACGCCGTCGACGGGTCGCTGGCCAAGGGCCCGATCGGCGATCGCTACGACAAGCTGCTCGCCGAGTTCACGCAGCGCTTTGCAAACGAGCAGGAGCGCAGCGACAACTACGGCTGGCGCAACTGGGGTGACTATCAAATCGGCAACAGCTACACCGACAAGAAGAACGGCCCCGTCGAAGACTGGGCGAACCTCCAATACGATCTGCCGAGCGGGCTGCTCGTCGCGTGGCTGCGCACGGGCGACGCGCGCCTGTGGCGCTGGGCGCAGGCCAGCGTGCGGCACCTCATGGACGTCGACCTCGTGAAGTTCAACCCGTTCCTCGAGAAGCTCAACGGGCTCGTCTACCGCAAGGGTGAGATGCCGCGCGCGCGCTCGCACATCGGCGCCGAACCCATCGTCGACCAGGGCTTCGCGTGGCGGTCGCTGCTGCTCTACTCGTCGCTCACGGGCGAGGCGTGGCCGCGCGATCTCGCGAAGCAGAACATCGATCGGCTGGTCTACTACGCGCAGACGCGGCCGAAGTACGTGCTCGAGGGCGGGCGGCCCACGGCGTGGATGCTGCGCGCGGCTTTGGCGGGCGCCGAGTGGTTCCCCCAGGACCGCGAGCACGACTACCGCGCGACCGCCGACGAGATCGTCCGCGCGCTCGTCGGATACTACCGCGAGCACAAGCGCCTGCCCGGCCGGCAGCCCGTCTGGGAGGGGCAGATGGTCGAGGGCCTCGCGGAGTATCACCGCCGCACGGGCCGCGCCGACGTCGCCGAGGTCATCGTCGGGGAGATGCGCCACCTCGTGGGCGAGGAGCTGCGGCCGAGGCCGGGCGGCGGCTACGAGCTGCGCTACTGCTACCAGGAGGCGCGCGACTGCCCCGCCTGGACCGACGACGACAACTACGTTTACCTGTGGCTCGGCCCGCTCGCGTACGCGGGCATGCTCTCGCACGATCCGGCGCTCGCGCGCTGGGCGGACACCCTGTTCAGCTACGGCGAACAGAAGATGGCGCGGCACCGCGACGTTCGCAGCTGGACGAGCCTGCTCGGCTTCCCGCACCTCTATCTGGATCTGTCGGCGAGGCGCTGATCAGCCGGGGACGCGTTCGAACCTGAACAGCTGGTTGCCGACGCGGATCACGTCGTCGGGCTCGAGCGGGTGCGAGCCGCGCACCGAGACGAAGGTGCCGCTCCTGCTTCTCAGATCCTCGAGCGCGACGCGGCCGCCGCGCATCGTGAGCCGCGCGTGCAGCGGTGACATCAGCTCGTCGTCGGCGAACACGATGTCGGCGCGCTCGCGTCCGAGGAGGATCTCGCCGCGCGCGAGGTGGAAGACGTCACGGACGACGCCCGCGGGCGTGAGCTCGAGCAGGCGACCCCAGGCGGGTCGCACGCGGCTGCCGAAGAGGGCGACGCCGTTCTCGGCGGCGTACGTCGTGGTGCGCTCGGCCTCGGACACCAGCTCGAAGCGGAGGAGCTCGCGGCCGATGAGGATGCGATCGCCGCCCACGAGCTCGGCCGGCGCGCGCAGCTTCCTGAAGACTCCGTTGTGCGGCTCGAGCGGACGCACGAGATGCCCGTCTCCCGAGGCGACGATGCGCGCGTGGCGGTCGGCGAGGAACGGATCCTGGAAGACGAGATCGCCGACGCTGCGACCGATGTCGGTGACGCGATCGCCGACGGGGTAGGACGCTCCGGGCGTGCCGTCGGGCGCGAGCGTCACGAGGCGAAAGGCCGCGTGCGGCTCGGCTTCGACCGGCGACAGCGCGGCGCCGTAGGGGGCGCTCTCGGCCAGCCGCGCCGACACGAGGCGTTGCACGGCGCCGCGAAGCTGACTGATCGCGGCCTGCTCCGCCTCTTCGGCGTCCGGCGGCGGCTTCGCCGAGCGGAGGCGCGCGCCGCAGGAGCTGCAGGCGCCGAGGTCGTCGGGGTTTGGGGTCCCGCAACTCCCGCACTCGGTCATGAAGCGCTCGCTCGACGAGAGGATAGTCGTTGGTCCCGCAAAGCGTCAAATCGGCGGACTCTCGGCGGGCCTTGGTGGGCGGCCAAGGCGGCCCCAAATTCTTTGCGTGCAGACGACAGGCGGGGTGGCGCGGGACCCGAGGGCGCGCTACACGCGCGACGGCATCGACGGTATCCTCGAGCCGCGCATGACCAGCTCGGGCGCGCCGCGCTCAATCCTCTTCATCATCGACGAGCTCGAGGTCGGCGGGTCGCAGCGACAAATCCTCGTGCTGGCGCGCGCACTCCTGCAGGCCGGGCACAAGGTCACGGTCGCCTACTTCCGCGGCGAGAGCGCCGCGTTTCGCCCGACGCTCGAGGCGGCCGGGGTCGCGGTAGAGCTGGTCGCCAAGCGCGCCGGCGTGGACCCGCTGTTTCTCTACCGGCTGGGGCGGTTCCTCGCGGCCGACCCGCACCGCCTCGTGCTGACCTTCGGTTACACGGCCAGCCTGTGGGCGCGGCTCGTCGGCTGGCCCGCCGGAGCGTCTCGCTCGATCTCGTGCATTCGCAACCTCACCTACCTCCCGGACGTGCCCGGCGCCGCGCTGCCCGCCGTCAAGGGGCTCGAGCGCGTCCTCGCGCGGCAGAGCCGGTGGATCGTCGCCAACTCGCGGCTCACGGTCGACAGCCTCGTCGCGCGTGGGATCGTGGCGCGGAAGAAGGCGCTGGTCATTCCCAACGCGGTCGAAGAGGCGGCCATCGTGCCGCGCGAGCGGGCGCGCGCGCGGTTGCGCGAGATCGTGGGCGGCGGCGCGGGCGCCGATGGGCCGGAGCATCCGATCGTCGGTACGCTCGCGCGGCTCGTCGACGTGAAGGATCTGCCCACGCTGTTGCGGGCGGCGCGCATCGTGATCGACGCCGTTCCGGGCGCGCGCTTCGTCATCGGCGGCGAAGGCCCCAGGCGCGCGGCGCTGGAGGCGCTGCGGTCCGAGCTGCACCTCGGGGCGCACGTGCACCTGCCCGGCACGCTGGAGGGGCACGACGTCATCGCGGGGCTCGACGCGGCGGTGCTCACGTCGACGTCGGAGGGCATGCCGAACTTCGTGCTCGAGTCGATGGCCGCGAGCGTGCCGGTCGTCAGCACGCGCGCGGGCGCGGCGCCCGAGCTGCTGGACGAGGGCGCGCTCGGCCGCTTGGCCACGGCGGGTGACGTGCGCGGGATCGCCGAGGGCATCCTGGACGTGCTGCGCGCGCCGGACGAGGCCCGGGCCCGCGCGGCGCGCGCTGCCCAGAAGCTGCGCGACATGACGCCCGCGCGCATCGCCCAGCGGTACCTGGATCTGTTCGAATGAGCCGCTACCCGAGCCGCCCGCGCAGCCAACGCCGCGAGCGGATGGTCGCGAGCAGCGTCCTCGAGACCAGCTCGTCGCGGAGCCCCCTGCGGCGGCCCGACGAGTCGGCGACGACGTTCGCGAGCGAAGTGATGCGCGCGCGGTACGCGGCGACGTCGCGCTCGAAGCGCGCGAGCTCGCGCGTCTTCCAGCCGTTGACGTGGTAGCAGACCGTCCACAGCCCGAATGGTCGGGGGTGGAAGCGCCACATCTGCTGCGGGATCCACAGCATCTCGTGCTCGTCGCGGTGCTCCGACAGAAAGAGGCCGTCCGAGATCGCCGGGACGCCCAGGTCTCGCAGCGCCGCGACGGTCGCGCCGTCGAACGAGTGGCCGGGCGCGATCCACAGATCCGCCCGCACGGACTCGCGCCGGAAGATCGCCAGGCCGGCGCGCAGCTTGTCGGCCTGCACGTGCGCGGGGACGCCGGCGAACTCGCTGCGCCGATTGAGGCCGACCAGGCCCGACTCGCCGGTGACGTAGCGGTGCTGGTAGCCGTGCAGCCCGATGGCCCAGCCGCGCTCCTGCCAGCCGCGCACGAGGTCCCAAAAGCGCGGCTCCGGATCGCAGACGTTGAGGCGCGGGTCCTCGTTCGCGGGGATCACGGCCAGCATCGGCTTGACGTCGGCGGCGACGAGGATCTTTTCGACCTCGCGCCAGATCGGCCAGTTCATGCCCGGGCAAACGTCGTCGAACCGGACGAGGTAGCGGGCGCTCACGAGCGCGTCCGCCGCGCCAGACCCGCGTCCATCTAGACGGCGGCCCTCGCCGCCGCGGGGGAGGCTGCCGGCGCGCCCAGCGCCTCGGCCACCTCGCCGCTCGTCACGTGAATGTCGAAGCCCGCGCGGATGCGCGCCACGGCGCGCGCGCCGATCGCGGCGCGGCGGGCGGGGCTTCGCGCCAGCTCGGCGAGGGCCGCCGCGAGCGCCGCGGGATCCTTCTCGGCCACGTAGACGCCGTTCTGCGTACCGCGCGCGTCGTCGACGTCGGCGTCCCCTTGCAGCACCTCGCCCAGCGCCTCGAGGCGCGTCGTGACGACCGGAAGGCCGCAGGCCATCGCCTCGAGGATCACGTTCGGAATGCCGAAGTGGATCAGATCGGACGCGCTGGGGCGGTGCGCGCCGCTCGTCGCCGGTTTGCCGTTCACCGCGGCCAGCACGAACGCCGACGCCGAGCGGTAGATGTCGGGCAGGTGCTCCTGGCTCTTCTTGCCGAGGAACTTCACGGTGCCTGGCGCGAGGCCCTGCGCCTGCTTCTCGAGATCGGCGCGCATGGGGCCGTCGCCGACGATCGCGCACTCGAAGGGCACGCCTTCGCGCTGCAGGATGGCGCACGCGTCGAGCAGCGTGTCGAAGCCCTTGCGCGGCAGCAGCGTCCCCACGGAGAGAATGCGGAAGACCGCGGGCGGCGCGGCGGCCGGCTTGTATACGTCGAGATCGAGCCCGTGGTACGAGAGCCGCACGCGGCCGGGCGGCAGGTTGGGCGCCAGCTGCTCGAGGAACGCGCGGTTCTGCGCCGTGCACGTGAGCACCGCCACCGCCTCGCGCAGCTTGAACGCCAGCATCGCTTGATCGAGGTAGATGTCGTGCGCGTGCGCCGTCATGCTGAGCGGCGTCTTCGCGATCTGGCTCATGATCCACGCCGCCGTCGTGGGGTGCGTCGCCCAGTGCGCGTGGACGCGGTCCACCGGCTCGTCACGCAGCTCCATGCCCCAGCGCACCGCCTCGGGGAACACGGCGAGTGACCGCCACAGGAAGGGCGCGCTTCTCCAGGTCTCGCGCACGATCGTGCCGAGCAGGCGCGCGTAGAGCGCGGGTTCGCGCGTGAGGAGCTGCACGTTGCGGCGCAACACCTCCGTCGAGAGCAGGAAGGGCGAGTAGCGCGCGAGCGGCACGAGCGGCACGGCCTCGGCGTGCAGCGGCGCCTCTGACGCGCGCTTGAGCGAGAAGATCCGGAGATCGAACCCGCGCCGCGCCAGCGCCCGCAGCTCGCGGAGGATGAACACCTCGTCGCTGCAAGGGAACTGGGAGACGACGATCGCGACCCGCACGCATTTCGATCATAGTGACGGGTCAACTCGTGTCAACGCAGGGCCCGAGCGCGTCGCGCGGGCCCGTCGGAGGTTTTCGCAAGCGCGGCGCGCGTCCTCGCCCGTCGCTATGTTGGTGACGTGGTGTCCCGTGCGTGGTGGAGGGCCGTGGTCGTCGTCGCGATCACGTCGATCGGCGCGTCTCCGGCGCGCGCCGCGAAGGTCTGGGCGATCGACGACGGCGAGCGCATCGGACGCGAGGCCGTCGGCACGGGGTTCGCCGCGGGCGTCGAGAACCCCGTGTGGCGGCCGGGCCAGCCCATCCGCCTCTTCGCGCTGCGCGACGAGGTGGTCGCGCTCCAGGTGGTCGTCGAGGCCGACGCGCGGCCGCTCGACGGCGTGACCGTCGAGCTGGCGCCGCTCGGGGGTCCGAACGGCCGCGCGATCTCCATCGACCGGTTCGTCGAGCACTTCTTCCACATGCCGCGCGCGTCTTCGGCGCGCGGCTCGGATCACAACCTCGCGTGGGCCTCGGGATCGGGCCCCGCGCCCGGGGCGTTTCTCGGCGTCGTGCCCGACGCGCTGATCCCCGTCGAGGTGGCGCCGTCGTGGGCGCCTTGGCCCATGCGCGTGGCGGCGCGACAGAACGGCGTCGTCTGGATCGACCTGACGGTTCCGCGCGAGCAGGCGCCCGGCGTCTACCGCGGGCGCGTCATCGCGCGCGCCGGCGGGGCCACGCTCGCCGAGTTGCCGCTCGAGCTCGAGGTGCTGCCCGCGACGCTGCCGCCGCGTCCGGTCGCGACGATGCTCTACTACGGCAAGAGTGAGCTCGCGCGCCGCGTGGGTGACGCCGGCGCCGAGCGGCAGCTGTGGACGCTGCTGCACCGTCACAGGCTGTCGCCCATTCACGCCGTCTCGTCACCCGCCGACGTCCGCGCGCAGCTGGCGGCGCTCGACGGCTCGCTCTACACGCCGGCCGCCGGCTATCACGGCCCGGCCGAGGGCCTCGGCGACGGCATCGTGGTCATCGGTATGTACGGATCGCTGGGCGACGCGACGCCGGATGCCGTGCGCACGGTCGGCGAGATCGCCGACGAGCTGGCGGCGCACCGGGTGTTCGACACCGCCGACGTCGTGCTCTACGCCGAGGACGAGGACTGCCGCTCGCCGCGCGGCGCGGCCTGGCGCGCGGCCCTGACGGGCGCGCCGAACGTCAACGCGCGGCGCGTGCGCGTCGCGTGGACGTGCAGCGAAGAGCCGAAGCACCAGCCCGTGGACGTCCCGATCGTCGGCGCGTTCGCCTACGATCCGGCCGCTGCGCTCGCGGCGCGCGAGGTGGGCAAGGAGACCTGGATCTACTCGGGGTATCGACCGTCGACGGGCACGGTGCTCACCGACACCGAGGCCGTGTCGCTGCGCACCGTGGGCTGGATCGCGGCGATGACCGCGGCGCGGCGCTGGTTCATCTGGGAGACGACGGCCTGGTACGACGGGCACCCGGGCGGCCGCGGGCCCTTCGATCCGTTCGTCACGCCCGAGACCTATCACAACAAGGACGGCGACGCGCTGATGGGGGACGGCGTGCTGCTCTACCCGGGCCGGCAGGTCGATCGCTTCACCGAGCACTCCGTGGGTCTTCCCGGCGTGCTCCCGTCGATCCGCCTCAAGAACCTGCGCCGCGGGATCGAGGACGCCGGATACCTCCAACTCGCGCGCGCGTCGCACCGCGAAGAGGCCTCGGCGATCGCGCGCGCTCTCTTGCCGCGCATCTTGGCCGAGGCCGTTCCCGGAGAGCCGCCCGCATGGAGCGAGCACGGCGCCGCGTTCTTCGCCGCGCGCCGCGCGCTGGCGCGCTTCGTGGCTGACGGCGGCGTGGACCCGGGGCCGCCCGCGGGCGTGGGCGTGCGCCCGCACCGCCCGGCCGAGCTCGTCCTCGGGTGGCGCGGCGGGGGCGGGCTGCGTTGGCGCTACCTCATCGGAATTCCCGGGGCGCTCCTGGTGGCCGCCACCGTGCTCGCCAAGACGCGCCGTCGAGGCGTGTCACCGTGACGGGGCGTCGCGCGTGACCGCCCCGCGTCGGACCGGCGAGGGGCCGCCGCGTCCGTGGCGGCGTCGGCTGCGTCGGGTCACGCTGGGCCTCGCCGTCGCGTATCCGCTGGCGCTGCTGCTGGCGGTCTTCGCGCTGCACGGCATCGGCGAGCGGTGGCCCGTGACCACGCTGGCGCTGTATCTGCCGCGCGTGGGCTTTGGGCTGCCGTTGCCGTTCCTCGCGATCGCCCTCGGCTTCGTGCGGCCGCGCCGGTGGCTGCTCACGCAGGCGGCCGCCGCCGCGATCGTGCTGTTTCCGCTGATGGGGCTCGAGCTGCCGCCGCTGGGACGTGCGTCGGCGGCAGGGCCTCGGCTGCGGCTCATGAGCTGGAACGTCGGCGTGGGGCCCGACGATCCCGAAGGGCTGATGAAGGCGGTTCGTGCGGTCGACGCCGACATCGTGTGCCTACAACAGGTGCGCGGCGACGAGCTCGGTCCCGTCGTGCGCGCGCTGCCGCGGCACTTCGTGCGGCTCGACAAGCAGTTCATCTTCGCGAGCCGATACCCGATCGTCGACGCGTTCGTCCCGGCCACGAGCGTGATCGAAGGCGAGCGGTTCTCGCCGTCGTTCGCGCGCTACCGCGTGCGGACCCCTCTGGGCCTCGTCGACGTGTACGACGTCCATCCGCTGTCGCCGCACGGGCCGTTCGACAAGTTTCGTGGCGCGGGGCTCGTGGGCGAGCTGGCGAGCGGCCGCCTCTTCCGCAATCACGCCGCCTTCGGCGCGCTGGCCCGCAACACGCGCATCCGGGAGCGTCAGGTCACCGACGCGCTCGCGCACGCCGCCCGGTCTCCCTATCCCGTGCTCATCGCCGGCGACACGAACCTCCCGTCGGGCAGCCCCGTCCTGCGCGCCGCGTTCGGCGCCTATCGCGATGGCTTCGTCGAGGTGGGCCGTGGCTTCGGGTATACGTATCCGGCGCGCAAGAGCCCGCCCTGGCTACGCCTCGATCGTATCCTTTCGGACCCGAGCTTCCGGTTCGTCTCTTTCGTGCGGCTGGACGTCCACGTCGCGACACACTTTCCGGTCGTCGCAGAGCTCGATCGGGTCTCGGTCGCCGAAGACCCCGACGGGGCGGCGCCGCACAGAACCACAAACGACCTGAAACCGTCGGTGACCTCTTCGATGCGCGCGCGGTGAACCTAGTTTTTTAGGGGTATGAGCGCCGACGCCTCGACAGGTGGCGAGGAAGAAGTCTTCGTCTTTCCCGCGTCGTACTCCCAGCAGCGGCTCTGGTTCCTCGACCAGCTCCAGCCGGGCAGCGCAGCTTACAACGTCGTGTCGGGCGTGCGCCTCGAGGGCCCGCTGGACGCCACCTTGCTGTCTTCCGCCCTCGACCAGGTGGTCGCGCGGCACGAGGCGCTGCGCACGACCTTCGAGTCGGAGGCCGGCGTGCCCGTGCAGGTGGTGGCGCCCGCGCTGGTCATCCCGCTGCCGGTCGACGATCTGTCGGCGCTGCCCCCCGAGGCGCGCGACGCGCAGCTTGCTCGCGCGCTGGCCGAGACGGCGACCGCGCCCTTCGATCTCGGGCGAGGGCCGCTCGTTCGCGCGCGGCTCGTCAGGCTCGCCGAGAACGATCACGTGTTCGTCGTCAACGCGAATCACATCGTCGTCGACGGGATCTCGATCTCGATCTTGTTCAAGGAGATCTCGGCGCTGTACGCGGCGCTCCGCGCCGGGCAGCCGTCGCCGCTGCCCGCCGTGACGATCCAATTTGCCGACTACGCCCTGTGGCAGCGCGAGCTGCTCGCGGGGGCCGAGCTCGAGCGCCTGCTCGCGTACTGGCGCGAGCGCCTGGGCGGCGAGCTGCCGTCGACGGAGTTGCCGGCCGATCACCCGCGGCCCGCGACGCCCAGCCGGCGCGGCGGGCGGATCTGCGCGCGCCTCGCCTCGCGCGAGGGTCTCGACGCGCTCACGGCGCTGTGCCGGCAGGAGCGGACGTCGGCCTTCGCGGGCCTCCTGTCGGCGTTCGCGCTCACGCTCCAGCGGTACACCGGACAGGACGACGTGGTCGTCGGCTCGCCCTTCGGCAACCGGAGCCGCGCCGAGATCGAGGAGTCGATCGGCTTCTATGCGGCCACCGTCGTGCTGCGGCTCCACACGGGCGGCGACAGGGAGCCGACGTTCCGCGAGCTCGTCGGGCGGGCGCGGGAGGTGATCGCGGGCGCCGCCGCTCACCAGGACGTCCCCTTCGAGAAGCTCGTCGAGGCCCTGCGGCCGGCGCGCGACCCGAGCCACAACCCGTTCTTTCAGATCATGCTCGGGTATCTGGTCGCGCCCGAGACGGCGTGCGACCTGCCGGGCGTCAAGGCCACTCCGGTCGATGCCTTTCACGGCGAGTCGATGTTCGACTTCCTGGTGCAGCTCGAAGAAGCCAAGGACGGGGTCACCGGTTCGTTCACCTACAGCGCCGATCTGTACGAGCGCGAGACGATCGCGCGCTTCGTCGAGCGCTTCGAGCGCACGCTGAGCGCGGCCATCGCCGACCCGGACGCGCCGATCTCGCGCTTCGGAGTGCTGTCCGAGGAGGAGCGGCGCCGCGTGCTGGTCGACTGGAACGACACGCGCGTCGACCTGGCGGCGTCGTGCGTGCACGAGGAGATCGCGCGCCAAGCTGCGCGCACGCCCGGGCAAGTGGCCGTGCGCACGGGCGACCTGGCCGTCACCTACGAAGAGCTCGACCGGCGCGCCGAGCGGCTCGCGCAGCGGCTG
>DASZUD010000041.1:0-17218 GCA_035548155.1 Polyangia bacterium | reverse complement strand
GATTGTTGGGCAAAGCCGAGCCTCGGCCGGGGCGCGTCCGAGAGCGGCACCTCGCGCCGCCTCAGCGCCGACGCGAGCGCGTACGCGAGGCGCGCCGGCGCCCGCAGCGCGCCGACGCGCTCGTCCCACAAAAACCCCGGGAAGTCCGCCGGATCCACGCCCGGCGGCGCGTCCTCGAGCAACAGCGTTCCGCGATCGAAGGTGAGCCGCATGACGCTGGGCGATTGCCAGCGTCATGCCAGCGCCGGCTGCTCACTGACAGGTGTATTCGTTCTGCTTTAGGAAGCGGATCGTTTTCCCGGCAGGCACGTCGTCGGGCGAGAAGATCAAATCGTAGCCAGGGTAAGCCGTCGACCACGGCCCCACGTAGAGGTTGTGCCATCCCGTCTGCGGGTCCAGGAGGTTCGTGTGCCAGTAGATGTCGAACTCTCCGGGGCCGTCGCCGATGACGTGCATCGCGCGCCGATTGTCGGGCGGGTCCGAGGCGTCGAAGTTGCTGCCCGTCCAGTTGTTGCACGGTGGGGTGGGGAACAGGTTGTCATTGCGGCTGACCGCGCCCCCAATGACGGCGCTCGTCGTCGGGTACGAGCGCCCCGCGATCGTGGTCTTCACGGTCGCCGTGCCGGTGGTGTTGTTGTCGTAGGCGAACGCGATCACGGTCACCGTCCGCGTCGAGTCGCTGTCGTTGAGCCATGAAAATTGGGAGTTCAGGTTGCCGGGACCAATGTCGTCGTTGAACCCGACCTGGTGGTAAAAGCCGTCGTTGTAGTAGGCCGTGAGCACGCTGTCGGTGGTCCCCGAGGCCACCGTGGTGACGGTCATCGTTTCGTTAGGGTTTACGGTGAAATTGCGGATGAACGATTGCCGGAACGGCAGCGTGACGTCCTTGACGAGCACGTAATAGAACGGTGGCCGGTTGACCATGAGCGCGCTGCTGGTGCGCGTGACTCCGCCCTCGGCTGTGGGCTGTGTGAGCTCCGCGGGCGGGTTGGGCGCGAGCGGCGGCACCCGCGGATCGTACCTTCGCACCAATTCGTTCACGGCCCGCCCGCCGTCGGCTTGCGCGCGTCCGCTGGCCTTGAGCGCGGACAACTCGGCCATGAACGCCGCGCGCGGGGCGTCGGCGGTTGACGCCGTCGCGACTCCTTCGCCTTGCTCGTGCGGTTCGGCCACATCCGCGCCATCGCACCCGGCCGCTGCGGCCACGGCGAGCAACATCGTTCCCAGAACTGCGCTTCGTCGTTTCATCTCGACCTCCGCCCGGGAGACCCGCGGGGAGGTCGAGGTGCGCAATATTTGTCGGCGGTGGTGCCGCTCAGCCGCGGCTGCGGTACAGCGCGACCAGCGCGGCGCCGATCGCCTGCGACAGCTCGCCCAGCGTCGACGGCAGCACCGTGATCCGGCCGCGCTGCTGCGGCCACAGGTACGGCTGCATCGTCTCGGAGATCGTGTGCAGGTACCGTTTGCGAAAGCCTTCGGTCGTGTTTTCCGGATCCATGAGGCCGCCGCCGATCACGACGAACTCGGGATCCAGCACCATGCACAGCTTCGCGATGTGCAGCCCCATGGCGCGCGCCTGGAAGTCGAAGAGCTCGACAGCCAGCGCGTCGCCCTTCTGCGCGAGGCCACGCAGCGCCATGGCGCGCTCCTTGGGCGTGCCCTGCGCCTTCGCGAGCGGGTGATCGGGGAACTCGGGCAGGCGCTCTTCCAGCAAATGGGGCAATCCCGCGAGCGTCGTGTACACCTCGGCGCAGCCCCAAGTCCGGCCACAGCCGCACGGATACGGCTTCGCGCCGAGGAGGTGCAGCGCCGCCGGCATGTGCGCCGTCTCCATGCCCGCGAGCGTGTCGCCCTCGAGCGGCAGGCCCGTGGGCGCGATGTACGCCGAGCCGAGGCCCGAGCCCGGCGCCAGCATGAGCACGCCGCCCGAGCCCGAGCCGCGCACGCGCTGCGCCTCGCCCACGCCGCCGAGCGCGCCGTCGTTGCCGACGACCAGCGGCACGGCGCGCCCCGCCTTCTGCGCGAGCGCCTGGCTGTACGCCGTGTGCACGTCCCAGCCGTCGAAGCTCTTCGGCAGGTTGGCCGAGTGCCCGAGCACGCCGTAGCGCTGGTACGGCCCCGGGATCGCCAGCCCGACCGCCAGCACCTGCTCCCACTTCTGCTCGTTCTCGGTGAGATACTTATCGACCGCGTCGATCCACCCTTTGAGAACTGCCGCCGGCCCCTGCTGAAAGTTCGTCGGCTGCTGGGACAGCTTCGTCGAGATCGTCGACCCGTCGTCCCACACGCCGCCGACCTTCGACATCGTCGCGCCGCTGTCCGTCCCGATGTAGATGCCGCGCTGCTTTGCCATGGCGGGCAGCATAGGCTGAAACGGCGCCGCGCGTGCAAGCCTGCGCGTAAGATGACCCCGATGCGGCGCGTCCCGCTGTCCCTGCAGATCACGATCGGCATGGCGATCGGGCTCGCGCTCGGGCCGATCTTGGGCCCGCGCGCCGCGCCGCTGGGCGAGCTGGGCAAGCTGGTGATTCAGCTGATCAAGGCCGTCGCCACCCCGCTGCTCTTCTTCGCGATCGTCGACGCGATCCTCAAGACCGAGGTGCGCGGACGGCAGGGCGCGTTCATGCTCGGGTTCGCGGCGCTGAGCGCGTCGATCGCGCTCGCGATCGGCCTCGTGCTGTCGAACCTCATTCACCCCGGGCGTGTGCTCGACCTGAACGGGATCTCGAAGCCGGCGGCGGGCGGCGCGCTCACCGACAAGAAGATCGACGTCATCAAGACGATCGCCGGCTACGTGCCGTCGACCGTGCTGCAGCCGTTCATCGACAACGTCGTGCTGTCGGTGGTGCTGGTCGCGCTGCTGTTCGGCTTCGCCGTGCGCGCGCTGCGCCGCCGCGAGCCCGACCGCGCCGAGGCCGTCGCCGAGCTCGTGGCCGCGCTGCACGGCGTGACGGAGATCGTGCTCGGCTGGGTGGTGCGCCTCGTGCCCGTCGCCGTGTTCGGCGTCGTCGCCATGACCGTGGGCCAGCACGGCCTCGCGCCTCTCAAGGGCCTGGGCGCGTACCTGGCCACGGGTCTGCTCGGCATGGCGCTGCAGATCGCGATCGTCTACCAGCTGCTGGTCGGCGTGGTCGCGCGCCTGCCGCTGCGTCGCTTCTGGCGCGCGGCGCGCGAGCCGGTCGCCTACGCCATGGGCGCGGGCAGCAGCCTGGCGACGCTGCCCATCACGCTGTCGGCGCTGGACCGCGTGGGCGTGTCGCCCGCGTCGTCGGCGCTGGGCGCGTGCGTCGGCACGAACTTCAACAACGACGGCATCATCTTGTACGAGGGCATGGCCGTGTTGTTCGTCGCGCAGGCGCACGGCATCGACCTCTCCGTCGGCCAGCAGCTCGTCGCCGCGGGCTCGTGCCTCATCGCCGCGATGGGCGTCGCCGGCGTGCCGGAGGCGGGCCTCGTCTCGCTCGCGCTGGTCCTCAACACCGTCGGGTTGCCGCTCGAGCTCTTGCCGCTCTTGCTGACCGTCGACTGGATCATGGGCCGCGCGCGCGCCGTCACGAACGCGCTCTCGGACATGGTCCTCTCGATCATGATCGATCGCTTCGCGCCCGCCGCGGCTGCGCGCGACGAAGGTCAGCCCGGCTTGCGCGCCGACGCGTAGGTCGGGCCGTCGGTGAAGCGATGGCGCGTCTGAATGCGGCGCACCGTGCCCGACTTCGAGCGCATGACCAGCGAGTACGACTGCGCGCCGTCGGCGAGAAACCGCACGCCGCGCAGCAGGAAGCCGCCCGTGATGCCCGTCGCGGCGAACATGACGTCGCCGCCCGCGAGCTCGTCGATCTCGAAGACGTGGTTGGGGTCGTCCACGCCCATGCGCTCGGCGCGCTCGCGCTCTTCGTCACTGCGGAACCTCAGGATGCCCTGCATGTAGCCGCCCATGCAGCGGAGGGCGGCCGCGGCCAGCACACCCTCGGGCGCGCCGCCCGTCCCCATGAGCACGTCGATGCCGGCGTCGGGATCGGCGGCGGCGATCGCGCCGCCCACGTCGCCGTCGCTGATGAGGCGGATGTGCGCGCCCGTCGCGCGCACCTCGGCGATGAGCTCCTGGTGGCGCGGGCGATCGAGGATCACGGCCGTGAGGTCGTGGACGTCGACGCCCTTCTTGCGCGCGATGGCGCGCAGGTTCGCGGTGGGCGAGCGCCGGATGTCGACGACGCCAGCGCCGATCCACGGACCCACCGCCAGCTTCTCCATGTACGTGTCGGGCGCGTTCAGGAAGCGCCCGTGCTCGGCCATGGCCACGACGGCCAGCGCGCCCGGCGCGCCGTTCGCGCACAGGTTCGTGCCTTCCAGCGGATCGACGGCGATGTCGACGGCCGGCGCCTCGGCCGCGCCGTTGCCCAGCTTCTCGCCGATGTACAGCATGGGCGCCTCGTCACGCTCACCCTCGCCGATGACGACCGTCCCGCGGACCTGCAGCGATCCGAACGTGTCGCGCATCGCCTGCGTCGCCGCCTGATCGGCGCCGTCGTGATCGCCCAGCCCCACGAACCGCGCCGCCGACAGCGCGGCCGCCTCGGTGACACGAACCACCTCCAGCGCGAGGTTTCTGTCCATGGGGCGGAACCGTAGTGACTAGCCGCTGTTTCGCAACCCCGCCGCGACGCCGTTGATCGTGAGGTGCACGGCGCGGCGCACCTCGTTGGGGTCGCCGCGGCCCGCGCGCAGCCGCCGCAGGAGCTCGACCTGCAGGTGGTTCAGCGGGTCGATGTAGGGCGTGCGGTTGCGCAAGCTGTGAGCGAGCGAGCGGTTGCGCTGGAGCAGCTGCTTGGCGCCCGTGATGTCGAACACCGCCGCCAGCGTGTCGTCGTGCTCGCGCTGAATGCGGGCGAACACCGACGTCCGCAGGCGCCGATCGCCCACGAGCCCCGCGTAGCGGGCCGCGATGCCCATGTCCGTCTTCGCCAGCACCATCTCCAGCTTGTCGATGATCGTCGCGAAGAACGGCCACCGCGCGTTCATCTCGCGCAGCAGGCGGAGGCGCTTTCCCCGACCCTTGTCCTTGTCCAGGAAGGCGCGCACCGCCGTGCCGAAGCCGTAGAAGCCGGGCAAGCTCTGCCGTGACTGGCCCCAGCTGAACACCCAGGGGATCGCGCGCAGGTCCTCGATGCGGTCCGAGCTCTTGCGGCTGGCCGGGCGGCTGCCGATGTTGAGGTCGCCGATCTCGTTGATGGGCGTCGACTCGCGGAAGTAGCGGATGAAGCCGGGCGTCTCGTAGACGAGCGAGCGATAGGCGCGGAAGGCCAGGCTCGAGAGCTCTTCCAGGGCGGCGGTGAAGCGCTCGTCCTCGGCGGCGTCGCGCGGCTCGGCCTCGCCGTCCACCTCCGAGCCCGAGCCGACCAGCGTCGCCTCCATCGTGGCCGCGACGAGCGTCGCCAGATTGAAGCGCCCCACGGCGGGGTCGGCGTATTTGCTGGCGATCACCTCGCCCTGCTCCGTGAGGCGGAGCTGGCCGTTGACGCTGCCGCGCGGCTGCGCGAGCACGGCGTGGTAGCTGGGGCCGCCGCCGCGGCCGACCGTGCCGCCGCGGCCGTGGAAGAGGCGCAGGCGCACGCCGTGCTTCTCGAAGACCTCGACCAGCGCGCGCTCGGCCTTGTACAGCTCCCAGTTCGACGTGAGGAACCCGCCGTCCTTGTTGCTGTCCGAGTAGCCGAGCATCACCTCCTGAAGATCGCCGCGGCTCTCGAGGAGCTGCCGGTAATACGGCACCGAGAACAGCGAGTGCATGATCCCGCCGCACGAGCGCAGGTCCTCGATCGTCTCGAAGAGCGGGATGATGTTGACCGCCGAGCGCGGCTCTTGCCCGGGGACCAGCAGGCCCGCTTCTTTCAGGAGCAACGCCACCTCGAGCACGTCGCTCGGGCCCGCGGTCATCGAGATCACGTAGTTCGGGACGGCGCGCTCGCCGTAACGCTCGTGCAGGGCCGCCACCGTGCGCAGCGTCGCCAGCGACTCGGTTGTCTCGGGCCCGTAGGTGACGTGCGGCGAGACCAGCGGGCGCGCCGGCACGAGCTCGCGCAGCAACAGGCGCTGCCGTTCTTCCTCGGGGAGACCGTCGTAGAGATCGAGGCCTGTCGCGCGCGCCGTGATCTCCTGGATGACCCGCGCGTGGATGGCGCTGTGCTGGCGAATGTCGAGCGCCGCGAGGTGGAAGCCGAAGACCTCGACCGCGCGGCGCAGAAGGCGCAAGCGCCCCTCGGCCAGGCGCGCGCAGCCGGCGCCGAGGAGCGCGTTGTGAATCACGTCCAGGTCGGCCGAGAGCTCGTCGGCCGTCGCATACGGCGGCGCCTGCCCGACGGCGACGTGCGGGACCATCGTGTCGGGCGCGAGGCGCTTCGCCGTCGCCGCGACGCGCGCGTAGATGCCCGTGAGCGCGCGGCGGAACGGCTCGTCGCGGCGGCTGGCAGCGCGATCCGGAGAGCGCGCGCCCAGCGCCTCGAGCTCGGACGAGTCGACGATGTACTTCGTCGCCAGCGACAGCTCGCTGCCGAGCGCGTGGATCTCGCGCAGGTAGTGTTCGAACGCCACCTGCGCCTGCAGCTCGACCGCGCGCGCCGTCACCTCGTGCGTGACGTGGGGGTTGCCGTCGCGATCGCCCCCGATCCAGCTGGCGACGCGCAGGAAGGGCGGCACGGGCCCGCCCAAGGCGAACGCCTCTTCCACGTCGACGTAGAGCTGTGGGACGACCTCGAGAAACGTGTTGCGGAAGTAGGCCAGGCCGTTGCCGATCTCGTCGGCCACCGTGGGCTTCTCGCCGCGCAGCTCGTTCGTCTTCCAGAGGACCAGCACCTCGCGGCGCAGATCCTCGTCGACGTTCAGCGGAGAGCTGGCGAACGCGCGCGCGCCCAGGCGCTCGCGGATCGCGTGCTGGCGGTCGAGGATGCTCTTGCGCTGGACCTCGGTGGGGTGCGCGGTCAGGACGGGCTCGACGCGCGCCTGCTCGAAGAACGACTGCAGCCGGCGCGGCGTGACGTTCGCGGCGCGCAGGCGCGCGCGCGCGAAGGCCAGGCTGCCGGGCTCGGGCGGCGCCTGACGGAGTTCGTGCGCGCGCCGCAAGCGATCGCGGTGCACGTCCTCGGCGACGTTCGCCAGATGGTGAAAGTAGCTGAACGCGCGCACCACGTTCGTCGCGTCGTCCTGGCCGAGACCGCCGATCGTCCGCTCGAGCGTGCTCAGGCTGCGCGCGTCGTGATCGCGCCGGTACTGAATCGCCGAGAGGCGAATCCGCTCGACGAGGTCGAAGACCTTGGTGCCCGCCTGCTCGCGGATCGTGTCACCGAGGATCCGCCCCAGGTAGCGGATGTCCTCGCGCAGGGGAAGGTCAAGGTCCCGTTTCGGTTTGGTCGTCGTTTTGATCCGTATCGTCACGCGCGGCCCTTCGGAGCGGGGGGGCACGCTCACGAGGAATATTACCACCGGCGCTCGTTCCCCCGGCAGCACGAAGTTTGTCCCTGGCGCGTTCGCGCCGCGCGATTCATGATCCGCCGCCGTATGCAGCAGATTCCGCCGACTCCGCCGAAGAAGGGCGGGCGCCCCACGCCGGGGAGCCCGAGCGCGGCGCTGTTCTCGACGGAGTCGCGGCACGTCGCGGGGGCGCCCGAGATCGCGTCGCGACGGAGCGAGCGCAGCGCGCGCATCATGGGCGACGTCAGGCGCGCGCTGCTGTTCGCGCTGGTGCTGGTCGTCGTCGGCTTCGTGCTCTACGAGTTCGTGTCCGTCACGGCGCTGTGAGCGCCAGCGTGTACTCGAACCGGTAGGAGTGGTTGCCGTCGACGATGTCGATCGCCATCGTCCCGGCGAGACCCGCGAGCTCGCCCGTGCCCGAATCGGGCACGACGGTCACCGCCAACGACGCCTGGCCGCGATTCATCGTGCCGCTGTGCTGGAGCACGAAGCTGCCCGCGCGCCCGCCCAGCCGTCCCACGACGCGCTCGATGGCCACGTAGCCGGCCGAGCCTCGGACGGCCGTGCCCGCGCTCAGCATCTGCACGACCGACGACGCCTCGAGGTCACCGTGGAACTCTTTGGTGAACGCCACGCGCCCCAGCACGACACCGCCCTCGGCGGTCTCGTAGCTCGGGTTCGGGCTCATGGTGACGTCGAACGGTCCCGTGGCGATCTGGGTCATGGGCGGCGATTCTAGTGTGTTCGCGCAACGACCGCTCGACCGCGCGCCCACTCATTGTTATCAGCACATGATGCGCGCTCGGGAGGCCCTCTGGGATCGTGGTGTGTCGGCCGTCGCCGTCGCCTTCGCGTGCGCGCTGGCGGCGTGCGGATCGTCGGGCGGATCGTCCTGCGGCGCGCCTGGCGACCCGGGCGCAGACGCGTCGGCGCCCCTCACGGCGTCGGCGTTCTGCGAGCAGGAGCGGGCGCAGACCGCGGCATTCAGCGCGCGCTGCCTGGGCGGCGCCGAGGCCGACTGGAAGGCGCTGCGCGACGGCTATCTGCCGTGCGCGACCTTCGACGAGCTGGTGGCCCGGCGCACGCTGCGCTTCCACCCGGAGCTGGCGGCGGACTGCTTGAAGGCGAACAGCGCCGCGCGCGACTGCGCGGCGCCCGAGAACTTCTGCTTCACGCAGACGCTCGAAGGGCTCGTCCCCGCGGGCGGCGCGTGCACGAACGACTATGAATGTCCGGGCAACGCCGGCTGCTGGGCGCCCGGCGAGTATGGCGTCAACGCGTGCGGCGAGAGCACCTGCGTCGTCGTCGGGAGCCGCGTGGGAGATCCCTGCACGAGCGTCCCGTTCTGCTACGCGGGCGTGGTGACCTGCCTGGGCGGCACCTGCGTCGCGTACGGCGCGGTGGGTGAGGCGTGTGGTGCCGGCCAACCCGAGTGCGGGCCCGGCCTGCGCTGCGACGGCGCGAGCGAGACGTGCGTCGCCATGGCGGCCGGCAGCCCGTGCGCCACGGATCTCGAGTGCCTGGGCACGCAGCGCTGCGCGCAAGGCCGCTGCGTGGAGCGCCTCGCGATCGGCGAGGCGTGCGGCGACGCACCGAACGGCTGCGTGGGCTTTGCCGCCTGCGATCCCGGCTCGCGGGTCTGCGTCGCGGCCGGCCACGTGGGCCAGGCGTGTGGCGCGATGACGGGCAGCGCGATTCTCTGCATCGGCGGCTCGTGCTTCGACAACGGGGACGGCACGTCGAGCTGCCGGGCGCTGCTGGCGGACGGCCGGAGCTGCTCGATCGGCGCTCAGTGCGCGTCGGGCGGGTGCGACTTCAACAACACCTGCGCCGCCTGCAACTGACTGCGAGACCGGCCGGGCCCGGGGCACGTGGCCCCGAGCCCGTGGTCCGCCGGATCACTGGATCTCGATGCCGGAGACCAGGCTGTTGTTCACGACGGTCGTGAACTGAATCACGTACTGACCGCTGGCGCTGGCGTTCGCCGTGAACTGCGGGGCGATGGCCTTGTTCATCGCGCCGGCCTGCGCGCGGATGTCGTAGGCCGCCAGCACCTGCGTCCCGTTGATCGAGACGTTGAAGGTGCGCGAGCCCGCCGTGTTGAAGTACGTCTCGCACATGTGGAGGCGCACCGTGTGGCTCGAGCCGGGGGTGAAGCCGCCGATCGTGT
The DNA here is from genome assembly GCA_035548155.1 of Polyangia bacterium. GTDB lineage: Bacteria > Myxococcota_A > Polyangia > Fen-1088 > Fen-1088 > DASZFV01. The sequence continues at coordinate 7,587 of DASZUD010000041.1, read as the reverse complement.
ACGAGAAGTTGCCCGTGCGGGCCGTCTGGTACACGGCGACCGGCGCCGGGTTCGTCACGCCCGAGACGTCGATCGTGTTGGCGTGGTTGATCGTCGTGCCGCCCGTGAAGTTGACGTCGGCGACGTACGGAGCCGACGCCGTGCCGCCCGAGTTGATGAGGACCGCGCCCGTCGTGCCGCCGCTGCCCGTCGTGCCGCCGCTGCCGGCCGCGCCCGTCGTGCCGCCGCTGCCCGCCGCGCCGGTGCCGCCACCGCCGCTGCCGTACGCGTTGAACTCCGAGATCGACCACCAGGCGCCCGTGCCCGCGGGGGGGGCCCCGAGGATCACCAGGATGTAGCGGCCCGCCGTCGCGTTGAACGGCACGGTGATGGGCGTGGCCGTCGCCGTGCCCTGCGCCACCGGCGTCCCCGGGTTCGTCGGGTTCGGCGCCGTCGCCGTCACGTACACCGAGTACGCGCGGGCGTAGTCGCCGCTGCCGTTCGAGTCCATCACGATCTGGCTGACGGTGTTCGTCGCGCCCATGTCGATCTGGAACCACATGCCGGCCGCCTGGACGGCGCCCGTCGTGAAGCGCGACCCGAGGTTCCCGTCGATGGCGTTCGCGGGAACGTCGCCGCCCGTCTGCGCCGCCGACTGCGACGACGTCGCGACCCAGCCCGTGCGCGAAATCACTGCGCCCACGCCGCCCGAGCCGCCGGCACCACCAGCGCCGCCCGAGCCGGCCGCGCCTGTCGAGCCACCAGCGCCGCCGGCGCCCGTGCTGCCGCCGCTCGTGCCGTAGGCGTTGAACTCGTGGATCGACCACCACGAACCGGTGCCCGCGGGGATGGTTCCGAGGACGACGCGGATGTAGCGGCCGCTCTTGCCCGTGAACCCGACCGTGATCGGGGTCGCCGTCGCCGTGCCCTGCGCGACCGCCGTCCCCAGGTTGGCCGGATCGTTCGTCACGTAGACGGAGTAGCTGCGGGCGTAGTCGCCGCTGCCGTTCGAGTCCATGACGATCTGGCTCACCGTGTTCGCGGTGCCCATGTCGACCTGGAACCACATGCCGGCCGCCTCGACGGCGCCCGTCGACCAGCGCGACGCGAGGCTGCCGTCGAGCGCGTTCGCCGGAACGTCGCCGCCGGCCGTGTTCGACGCCGTCGCCACCCAGCCCGTGCGCGACAGCATCGTCGGCGCCGCCGTGCCCGTGCCCGTGAACGTGACCGTCTTGCGGTTCGTGGGATCGTCGCTGCCGGTGATCTCCCAGCCGCCCGTGAAGGCGCCCGTCGCCGTGGGCGTGAACGTCACCGACTCGGTGAGCGTCTGGCCCGGCTTCACCGAGTCACCCTCGCTCAGCACAGTCGCCGCTGCGAACGGCGCGGCCGGATTCTTCGTGATCGGGATCGAGAGATCCGTCCCACCCGTGTTCGAGATGGTGAACGACAGCGTCTTGGACGACCCGACCGGGATCGAGCCGAAGTCGATGGACATCGGCGAAATCACCATCACGGGCGCCGAACCAGCCTGCGCCGCGAGCGCGATCGTCGCGTTGCCACCGTTGCTGTTCACGACGAGGTTCGCGTTGTAGGTGCCGTCCGCCGTGGGCGCGAACGTCACCGTGGCCGTGGTCGAAGCACCGGCGGCGAGCGTCGCGCCGTTTCCGGGCAGGCCCGTCACCGAGTAGGGAGCCGCCGGAAGCGTCGAGGTCCCGAACGTCAGCGTCTGGTTGCCCGTGTTCTGGATCGAAATGGAGAGCGCTTTGCTGGTGCCCGTGACGACGCCGCCGAAGTTCAGCGAGGAGGGGGTGACGTTGAGCTGCGCCGCGTTCACCTGGCCGACGCCGGTGAGCGAGACCGTGCCGCCGCCGCCGCCCTGGATCGCGACGTTGATCGCGCCCGAGATCGAGCCCGAGGCCGTGGGATTGAACGTCACCGGGACCGTGAGCGAGGCGCCGGCCGCCAGCGTCGCCGGCAGCGCGGGCGTCGACGCGCCCAGCGTATACGTGGCGGGCGAGATCGTGAGCCCGCCGGCCGGGATCGTGAGGCCCTGGTTCGCCGTGATCGTCGCCGTGAGCGTCTTCTGCTGGCCGACGACCACGGTGCCGAAGTCGAGCGCAGAGCCCGTGACGGCGGCCGTGCCCGCGCCCCAGCCGATGACGTTGCCGTCGCCGCTGCCGACGTAGACGCGGCCCGCGCCGACGCCGACCGTCTGGAACTTCGACGTGCTGCTGGTCGAATCCGCGAAGATGCGGGTGAGGTTGGGCGCCGCGAGCTTGTAGGCGCGCAGCTGGGCCGTGTTGCCGACGACCCACACGACGGCGCTGCCGGCCGTCGTGCCGTTCGACGTCACGATCGGCGAGCCCGAGTAGGCGCCGAAATTGTCGACCACGCCCGCCGACTGAGCCGTGCCCGCCAGGGTGAAGGTCGGGTTGGCGCCGTTGGTGCCGTACTTGAGGACCTGCAGGCGGTAGCCGAGGCCGCCCGTGCCGCCGTTCGTCGTCACGAACACCCAGCCGCCGTCGCCCGGCCACGCGGCGGGGTGACCCCAGGTGCCGCCCGAGAGGTTGATGGTCGTGAGCACGTCGTCACCGCCGCCCGCGGCCACGCGGTAGCCGCCGAGCTTGTCGCGGTTCAGCAGATAAAAGAGGCCCGCCTTGCCGACGATGACCGCCGTGCGCGGGACGGCCGCCGTGCCGAACTGCGACGGAAGCGAGATGATGCCGCCGCCCGCGAGGTCGTCGTCGCCCATCGACTGGGCGTTGAACGGCGCGAAGAAATCGGTCGTCTTCAGGCTGCCGTCGGCCTGGACCACGGCGCGCGCCACGGCCTCCTCGAGGAAGGCGGGCGGCGCGTTGCTCGCGATGGGGGCCGGGTACGTCGGGTTGCCGCCGACGGCGTTGCCCGTCGCAAAGAGGATCTGCCCCGCGCCGTCCGAAGACAGGCCCGAGCCCGACATCCAAATGCCGCTGCCCTTGCCGCCGGCGACGCCCTCGGTCGTGAAGCGCGTCTTGATCACGCCGGCCGTCGAGACGCCGATGATCCAGCCCTGGTAGGCACCGATGTCGCAGTGAGAGGCGAAGGCGCCGTAGACGACGCCGCCCATGAGCAGCAGACCCGGGCGCTGGTGCGCGTGGACGCTGTCGAAGGTCAGCGAGGGCAGGTTCTGCGCGGCGCCCGAGATCGTGACGGGGAAGCCCGTCTTCTCGGCGAGCGTGCCCGCGTCGACCGCGTGGAACGTGTACGCGCCCGAAGCACCCTTCGAGAAGAAGTAGGCGGTGTTCGTGCTGTTGTCGATGACGGGCGTGCCCGTGATGCCGACGGCGGGCGTGATGTCGCCGCAGCCGAGGTTGCCCTGCGCGTCGAATCCGGCGCCCAGGCTGCGCGAGGCCGTGATCGCGCCCGTGACGGCGTCGAGCAGGTAGAGGTTGTTCTGCTCGGTGACGATGAAGACCTTGCCGTTCGTCACGAGCGGCTGGGCCAGGACCTTTTCACCCGGCGACAGCGGCAGCGTCGTCTTGAAGAGGCGCTTGAAGTTCGGGCCGCCGACGATCGCCGGATCGAGCCCGGGCTGATCCGGATACCAGTTGGTGCGCATCTCGTCCGCGCCCTGAGTGATCGCCCCGTTCGGGCTCACCAGGCTCGATTCCTGAATCTGAACGCCTTCCCATTGGCTGCAACCAACCCAGCCGAGCACGGCGACGACGACCGCCGCCGCTCCGAAACGAAGTCCTACGAATTGGCCCTTTGACATTCCTGGTCCTCCACCTTCCGAAGTGAAGTGAATACGAGAGTGAGGTGTGTTGGAGTGCGACGATAAACCGCACTTCCCCACCTTTGGGTAAAGAATTTGAGAAGGGGACGGTACCTGACCCAAAGAGGGGCGAATGTAGGCGCGACTACGATTCGTCACGTTTTGTGCGTTTAGTGACGTAAGGCATCACACCGTAAGAGAGGCCTCCTACAGTGTGCGACGAAGCGCCAGTACCAATGGGGTCGGCGGCGTCGGGTGACGACGTACGGCGCGGCAAAGACCTGGAATCAGACCGATTCCAGGTGGCGGCGCGTCGTTACGGTCGGCGGAGGCGCGAAAAGAAGCCGCGCAGCAGGGCCGAGCCCTCGGCCGCCAGCACGCCGGGAACCACCTCGACCCGGTGGTTGAGGCGTTTGTCATCCAAGAGGCTGTAAAGGGTGCGAACGGCGCCCGCCTTCGGGTCATCGCAGCCGAAGTAGAGGCGGCGGATGCGCGCGTTCACCAGCGCGCCCGCGCACATCGGGCAGGGCTCCATCGTGACGTAGAGCTCGGCGTCGTTCAGGCGCCAGCTGCCGAGCGCCGTGGCCGCGCGGCGAAGCGCGAGCACCTCGGCGTGCGCCGTCGGGTCGCTCCCGGTCTCGCGCTCGTTGTGCGCGACCGCGACGATCTCGTCGCCCACGACGACGACGGCCCCGACAGGGACCTCGCCTCGGCTCGCGGCCTCCTCGGCGGCGGCCAGCGCGCGGCGCATGTAGCCCGTCTCCCGATCCGTCAGGGCGAGCGGGGTGGGCTGCGGCGCGAGGCCGAGAGAGCCGGCGGTGGTCATCGCGGGAGGTTACTTTATTATCATCGAGGAGCACCCGTGCCCAAGCCGCAGATCGACCTGTCGTTCCCGCGGTACGTCGCCGCCCGTAAGGGCGCGGCCGACGCGCGCGCCCGTGAAGGCTCAGCGTACGCCTACGGGGGTGAGCTCAAAGTGCGCGCCACGCTGGACCGCATCAAGCCGGTGACGCTGGCCGTCGAGGCGACCGTGCGCCTCTGGCAGACCGTCGAGCGGACGCGCCTGCTGGGGACGGCCGTCAAGGTGACGCCCAAGCAGTTCCCGCGCGTGTTCAAGCTGGCCGAGCAGTGCGCGGACACGCTGCGCATCCCCGTGCCGACGGTGTACGTCTCGCCCAACGTCGGCGCGCTGAACGCGCACACCTTCGGCACCGCCGACGATCCGTGCATCGTCGTGAACGCCGCGCTGATCGATCACCTGTCCGAGGCCGAGATGCTGGACGTGCTGGGCCACGAGTGCGGGCACATCCAGAACAACCACGTCGTCTACATGACGACGCTGCACTTCCTCAAGCACGCGGCGAACGCGTTCCTGCGCTGGAGCGTGAAGCCGGCCGTGCTGGCGCTGAACGCGTGGGCGCGGCGCGCAGAGATCACCTGCGATCGCGCGGCGCTCTTGTGCACGCGCAACCTGGACGTCTCGGTGGCCTGCCTCGTCAAGCTGGGGCTGGGCTCGCGCAAGCTCTACAGCGACATCAACGTCGAGGAGTACCTGCACCAGCTCGAGGAGACGAGCCGCTCGGTGGGGCGCTTCGACGAGCTCATGCAGACGCACCCGTACCTGCCGAAGCGCGTGGCGGCCCTGCGCCTGTTCGCCGACACGACGTATTTCAAGAGCGTGATCACCAAGCCGGGCGCGCCCGCGCCGCAGGGCTTGTCGAAGGACGAGTGCGACGCGCGCGTGGGCGACATTCTGAAGGTGATCGGATGAAGACGACGTCGACGCCATCCACTTGGGCCTCACTGGACGAGCGCAAGGCGGCCATCCGGGCCGTGCTGGTGGATCTGGGCGCAGCGGCCGAGGCGGCGGGGTTGCCTTCGGTCGCGCGCGACGTGCGCGAGACGCGGCTGCCCAAGCTCGACGACGAACGCTTCACGATCGTGGTCCTCGGCGAGTTCAACCACGGCAAGTCGACGTTCATCAACGCGCTGCTCGGGCGGCCCGTGTTGCCGACCGGCATCACGCCCACGACGGCCGTGCTCGCGCACATCTCGCAGGGCCCCAAGGAGGGCGCGACGCTGGTCCTCGAGTCGGGTGAGCGCAAGGCGATCGAAGTCAAGAAGCTGGGCGAGTGGCTGACGGTCGAGGGGCTCGCCGCGCACGCGGGCGCCAACGTCCACCACGTCGAGATCGTCCATCCGGCGGACATCCTCGGCGAGCGCGTCACGATCGTGGACACGCCCGGCGTCAACGACATCAACGAGCAGCGCGCCGAGATCACGTACGGTTATTTGCCGCGCGCCGACGCCGCCGTGTTCCTGCTGGACGCGACGCAGATCCTGAGCGCGTCCGAGCGCCAGTTCCTGGAGGAGCGCATCCTGCGCTCGTGCCGCGATCGGCTGCTGTTCGTCGTCGCGAAAGCCGACCTGCTCGACGCGGCCGAGCTCGAGGAGACGCTGGCGTTCGCGCGCAAGCACCTCGCGGCGATCGTGCCCGAGCCCGTCGTGCTGCCCGTCTCGGCGAAGCGCGCGCTCAACGGCAAGGTCCCCGGCGGGACGGATGACGGTTCCGGCCTGCGGGCCGTCGTGGACGAGCTGGGCGCGACCGTCGCGAACGAGCGCCGGAAGCTCTTGCTCGACAACGCGCTCGGCGACGCGACCCGCCTGGCGGCCTTCGTGCGCCAGAGCCTGGCGATCCGCCGCAAGTCGCTGGAGCTGCCCATGGGCGAGCTCGAGACCCGCATCGATCGCGCCAAGGACAAGCTGCGCTCGGGGCAGAAGGTGCTGGAGACGGCGGCAGAGACGATCCGCGCCGAGACGGCCGCGCTGAAGGCGCGCGTGCGCCAGGACCTGGCCGACTTCACGGCCGAGCTCCGCGGGCGCTTGCCCACGGACATCGACGCCGTCGACGGTGCCGACGTCCAGAAGTACCTGTCGTTCTTCGTGCAGGACACGTGGAAGGCGTGGACGGAGGCCGAGGGCGAGCTGGTGGCCGCCGAGCTGGATCGCCTGGCCGAGCAGATCATCCAGGTCACGAACGAGAACATCCGCGAGGTCGCGCAGAGCGTGTCGGGCGAGCTCGGGCCCTCGGACACGAAAGTTCCGATCGTCGTCGACACGTTGAAGTACGACGCCTCGGTGTTCGCGCTGGGCGCGCTCGGCACCACCGTGTTCTTGTTCGTCAACTCGATGGTGGGCGGCCTACTGGCGCTGTCGGCGCCCGTGCTGGCGTTCATCCTCAAGGGCCGCGTCGCCGCCGAGATCAAGGCCGAGGCGCGCGAGCAGGCGCCGCTGGCGATCGATCGCGTGGCGGCGCTGGTCGGCCCGAAGCTGGACGAGCTGGTGGACGGGTTCGGCGCGCGGCTGCTGGAGTTCGTCGCGCAGGCGGGGGAGGCGCTGGGGAAGGGCATCGCCGAGGTGCTCGACCGGGCGCGCGCCGAGCGGCAGGCGCGCGGCGCCGCGAGCGACGCGCGGGCCGACGTGGCCGCCGTCGATGCGGCGCTCAAGAACGTCCGCGCGCTCGACGAGCGCATCGCAGAGATCCGACAGCGCGTGTGGGAAGCACCGCCCGGCGGTGACGACGCCGCGACGACGGCCTGATGGGCATCATCGAGCGCATCGCGGGCACGCTCGACGGGCTCGCGGGGGAGGGCGACGGCGAGGCGCGCGCCGCGCTGGCGCACGCGCTGGCGACGGCGGAGCGGGGCCGCCTCGAGGACGCCGAGCAGCAGCTGGCGGAGCTCGCCGCGCGTCACCCCAAGCTCGGGGCGGTGCACTACCACCTCGGCCGCCTGCGGGCGCGGCGCGGGGCGCTGGAAGAGGCGGTGGCCTCGCTGGGCAGGGCCGTCGATCTC
>DASZUD010000040.1:0-49396 GCA_035548155.1 Polyangia bacterium | reverse complement strand
GCGCGAGATCTCCGCCGAACAGCACGAAGTCCGGCTGCGGATCGAGCGCGTTCACGTCGTCGACGGCCTTGAGCGCCGCGCGCACGAACCGCTCGTTGAGCTTCTTCTCGTAGAGGTGCGTGTCCGAGATGTACGCGAACTGGAAGCCTTGGTTGGGCGCCGGCGCCGCGTGGGCCACATTCACCAACTGGAACGTGTGCGGCGGCAGCAAGCCCTTCGCGAGCGCCGCGCCCGCCGACGCGGTCGCGACCTTCATGAAGGCGCGCCGATCCATGCGCGCGAGCGCGCGCAGCAGCGACGCGCGCTCCTCCATGAACTTCGTCTCGACGCTCTTCCAACGCGCGGCCATCACAGACCTCCGATCTTCGCCGGGTCCTTGCCCTTCGGCTCGGGCGCCGGCGCGACATCGCCCCACGGGCCCGTCAGCCCCGCTTGCGCCTTCTTGCCGAGCGCGGCCTCGGTGTCGCGCTGCGGGCGCCTCGTCCGTGAGAGCGCGCGCTGGCGCGCGAGCTCCTTCTTCGCCATCGCCTCGTAGCGGCTGGACGTCAGCGACCCCAGGAACGCCACGAGATCGTCGATCTCCGTCTCCGAGAGCCCGAGCCGTTGGATCCCGCCGTCGAGGAACGGGTTCTGCACGCCGCCCTTGTTGTAGTGATCGACGACGTCCCACAGCGTCTCCTGCGAGCCGTCGTGGAAGTACGGCCCCGTCACCAGCAGGTTGCGCAGCATCGACGTCTTGAACGCGCCCACGTCCTCACGCCGCTTCGTCACCAGGAACCGGCCAAGCTCGCTCATGTCCGTCTCGAGCGCCGCGCGGTCCACCTGCTCCTTGCTGCCGCTGTCGACCATCTTCAGCGCCGTGCGCGCGAGGTCGACGAAGTTGCTCTTGTGCGCCGAGACGCCGATGTTGTGGAACTTGTTGTCGATGCCGAGGGGCTGCACCAGGTTCACCTGGTGGCAGCTCATGCACCGGCCGCGTCCGTTGAACAGCGTCCAGCCGCGGCGCTGCGCGGCGTCCAGCGCCTTGTCGTCGCCGGCCAGGAACCGGTCGAAGGCCGAGTCGAACGCCGTCTGCGTGCGCTCGTACGCGGCGATGGCGCGCGCGAGATCTTCCGGGTTGACGTCGCGGCCGAACACGGCGCGAAAGTCACGCGCGTACTCGGGGATGCCGCCCACCTTCGCCGCGGCGTCCTGGATCGTCTTCTGCCCCATCTCGATGGGGTTCGTGATGGGCAGCTTCGCCTGGTCTTCGAGCAGGCGCGCGCGGCCGTCCCAGAACTGCGTCTCGTCGAACATCGCGTTCAGGATCGTCGGCGCGTTGCGGTGACCCACCTGGTTCTTGACGCCCACGGATGTGGCGCGCCGATCGGTGAAGCCCTTTTCGGGATCGTGGCAGGTCGCGCAGGCGACCGTTCCGTCGACGGACAGCCGCGGGTCGAAGAACAGCCGCTTGCCCAGCGCCACCCGCTCCGGCGTCGTCGGATTGTCGACCGGCGTCACGACGCGGACGAGATCTTTGGGCGTGCCGCGCTGCTCCGCGGGCGCGGGCTCGGCCAGCGGGCCGGGCTTGGGCGGCGGCGACAGCTTGGCCTGGCCGACGTTCTCGCGCGGCAACGGCTTCTCGTTCTTCGCCGCGCCCGCGAGCCCCGAGACGGCCAGCAACGCGAGCGCCCCTCCCATGACGGCCAGCTGGCGCATCGCCGCAAAATGGGTCGCGCCTCGATTCGCGCAAGGTGGGATCAGCGGTGCGAATCTCGGACGCGGGCGCCCAATCTCTTCGAAGGACGATTCAGCTTTACGATAGCGCCCTACGAAGGCCGCCTGGTTCCGCCTGACCACCGGTACCAGAGATGGCCGTCAACCTCCCGAAAGGAGTCCCCATGTCTCGCGCCGTCATCTTCGCCCTCACGGTCCTCTTCGCCACGAGCGCCGCTTCCGCCGCCTTCGCCGCCGAAGGCAGCAAGGGGCCCTGCACGATCGCCACGAAGGGCGATAGCGACACGGCCAAGGCGTGTGCCAGCGGCGGCCGCCAGGCGGCCAACAAGCTGATGAAGAAGATGGTCGCCGACGCCAGGGCCAAGGGGCAAAGGCAGTTCTCGTGCGAGGGCTGCCACAAGGACCTCGACAACTTTGCGCTCAAGGACAGCGCCAAGGCCGACTACGACAAGCTCAAGGCCGTGGTCGCCAGCAAGTAGCGCGGGCGCCGGCTCAGCGCCCGCGCGGGTGCGGTCGTCAGTGCTTCGTCGACGGCTGTGCGGGCGCCTTCGGCTTGCCCTGCTTGTCCAGGATGCGCTCCATTTCGTCCATCGTGGCGTTCATCTCGGCCATGGCGGCGTCGAAGGGCGCCGAGGTCGTCATGTCGACGCCCGCCTCCTTCAGCAGATCGATCGCGTACTTCGAGCTGCCCGACGAGAGCATCTTCAAGTAGGCGTCGCGCCGCGGCGTCTTGCCCGTCGTTTTTGCTGACCGGGCCTCCTCGAGCACGGCGCGCGCGAGCGACGTCGACGCGACCATGCTGGTCGCGTACTGGTAGACGTAGAAGTTGTAATAAAAGTGCGGCACGTAGGCCCACTCGATCGCGATGAGGTCGTCCACCTGGCAGACCTTCTTCGCGCTGCCGTAGTAGTCGCGCGCGATCTGAAGGTAGAGCTGCGAGAGGTTCTCGCCCGTGAGCGGCTCGCCGCGCTCGGCCTGCTCGTGAAAGCGCAGCTCGAAGTCGGCGAACTGCGTCTGGCGGAACAGCGTCGTCCGCAGGCCGTCCAGCAGCGTGCCCAGGAGGAAGAGGCGGGTCGCGTCGTCCTTCGCGTGATCCAGCATGTAGTGGATGAGCAGGTTCTCGTTGAACGTCGACGCGACCTCGGCCACGAAGATCGGGTAGTCGGCCGTGGGGTACGGCTGCGCCGCGTACGACAGGTACGTGTGCATCGAGTGCCCCGACTCGTGGGCCAGCGTCGTGAGGTCCTCGTAGCGGCCGTTGAAGTTCAGCAGCTGGTACGGGTGGACGCCGTAGACGCCCGTCGAGTACGCGCCCGAGCGCTTGCCCGGCGACGGCAGGTAGTCCGTCCAGCGGCTCTCGAAGCCCTTGCGCAGCGCGTCCGTGTACGCCTTGCCCAGCGGCGCCAGCGCGTCCAGCGTGATCTGCCGCGCCTCGTCGGGGCCGAAGTGCATGTCGACGCTCGCGACGAGCGGCACGTAGAGGTCCTGGTAGCGCAGCTCGGAGAGGCCGAGCATGCGTTTGCGCAGCGTCAGGTAGCGGTGCAACGTCGGCAGGCTGCGGTGCACGTCGGCGAGGAGCTGCTTGTAGACGATGGGCGGGATGTTGTCCTGGAACAGCGCTGCCTCCAGCGCCGACCCGTAGTTGCGGATGCGCTTTTCGAAGAGGTGCGACTTCACGGTGGCCGCCAGCGTCGCGCCCGACGTGCGCTCGTAGGTCTTGAGCGCCCCGAAGAAGGCCGAGAACACCTTGTCGCGGTCGGCGCGCTCGCGCGCCTGGCGATGCAGCGAGAACGCCGCGGCGTCGAGGCGCACGCTCTCTCCCGTGGAGAGCTTGATCGTCGGGTACGGCAGGTCGGCGTTCGTGAGGATGCCGTGCACCTCGCTGCCGGCGCGCTCGAGCTCGCCCGCTTCGGCGGCGATGCGCTCCTCGGGCGCGCCCAGCGTGTGCGGCTTCCGGCGGAACGTCTCGTCGAGGAACATGCGGTACGGCGCGAGCTTCGGCTCGTCGGCCACCCACTTCTTCACCTTCGCGGGATCCAGCGTCAGGATCTCGGGGCGCACCCACGAGGTCGCGGACGAGAACTGCGTCGCCAGTTCCTCGGCCGCCTGCTTCATCTCGCGCGGGCGCGCGGCGCGGACGTCCTCGTCGGACAGCGTGTGCGCGTAGACCGACAGGCGCGACAGCTCGAGGTCCAGGTCGAACATGAGCTGCAGCCCCGCGAGCAGGTCCTTGGCCGACTTGCCGAGCTGCCCGCGGTGCTTCCCCAGCTCGGGAAGGCGATGCGCGATGGACTCCTTCGCCTTCGTCCACGCCGCCTCGGACGGGTAGAGATCCGCGAGGTTCCACTTGTACTTGTCGGCGATGTCCTTGCGCTCCGTCGCCTCAGCCGATCCTGCCGTCATGGTCATGGTTCCCAGCAATCCGATCCACATTAGGGCCAACCGTGCGAATTTGCCGCGGCTCATGCGCGGGGCAACGTAACGGCGGTTCGATGCAGGGTCAACCCGCCCCGCGCGCGACTGGCGACGGTCATGGTTCGTCACGGGGGTTCCCCGAGAGCGTGGCGCAGGCGCGCGCGCGCCGTCGCCAGGTCCAGGCGCGCCTGCACCAGCTGCGAGCGGGCGTTCACGTCGGTGTAGAGCGCGTCGTACAGCTCGATGACGTTGCCGACGCCCGTCTGGTAGCGCCCTGACGCCAGCCCGCGCTGGCGCGCCGCCGCCTCGACCATGATGCGCGCCTGGCGGATCTCGTCGCGCGCCGCGACCAGGTTCGCGCGCGCCGCGACCGACTCGGCGCGGATCGAGTCGATCCCGGCGCGCTCCTGCGCGCGCGTCGCCAAGAGGTTGCCCTCGGCCTCGCGCGTCTGCCCGTGAACGCCAAGCGGGCTCATGCCCCCCGACGGGAACGCCAGCGAGACGCCGAACGTGAGGTTGGGCGTCAGCGAGGAGAGGTGCTCGCCGGCCCAGGCCGGCATCGCGCTCAGCGTGAGCGCGGGCAGGTACGCCCCGCGCGTCGCGGCGCGGTTGTTCGAGAAGCCGCGCACCTCGAGGCGCAGCTGCTGCAGGTCAGGCCGCTGCGCCTCGGCCCGCTCGATGAGCGCCCCCGCGGGCGCCGCGGCGTCGCGCTCGTCCGCGTCGTCGAGCTCGAACGACCCCGGCTCGGGCACGAGGCGCCAGCCGCCCCAGCGCCCCTCCCCCAGCGCGACCTGCAGCTGGGCGCGGGCCGTCGCCGCCGCCGCTTCGGCGCGAGCGAGCGCGATCCCGCCCTGGGCGAGCGCCGACTCCGCCGTGGCGACGTCGATGCCCGTGCGCAGGCCCTGATCGTGCAGGCCGCGCGTCTGCGCGAGGTGGGCCTGGTACGTCTTGACGGCGTCGGCCGCGACGGCGACCTGCTCGTCGGACGCGAGCACGCCGTAGAAGGCCACCGCGACCTGCAGGCTCACGTCGAGCGCGGCGGCGCGCACGCCCGCGTCCGCGCCCGCGGCGAGATCGCGCGCGCCCGCATAGCCGTAGGTCGATCGGCCCCAATCCCACGCCGTCCACCGCAGCGCCACGCTCGCCGTCCAGAAGTTGACGGGCGTCCAGACGCTCGGCGGCGTCACCGCGGGTTGGCACGCCCCCGCCCCTGGGTTCCGGCACGTCACGACCACCGGGTTCCCTGCAGCGTCCGGCACCGCGACGGTCCCGGCGTTCGCGATGACGGTGCGCGCCTCGCCCGGCGTGACGACGAGGTTCGGCGTCGTGGGGTGATAGCCCGCCTCGCCGTCGAGGAACGGCAGGAGCTGCGCGAGCGCTTGCTGCTGCCGGCCGAGCGCCGCCGTCGCCTGGCCGCGCGCCGACTCGACCGTCGGGTGGTGGGCGCGCGCGATGCGGATGGCCTCCTTGAGCGTGAGCGGCACGATCGCATCGGCCTCCGCCGCCCGCGCAGACGCTCCCGCGCCGATCACCGCAGCCATCGAGAGGATGAACGCGCGCCGCATGCGTCACTCGCGCGTCGGCCGCGACGGCTCGCCCGCCGCGCCCCGGGGCCGCCGTCCGCCTCCCTCACCCTTGCCAGGCCCCTCGTTCTCCTGGCGCTGGATCGCCTGCACGGGCGCGCCGTCGGCCAGCTCGGCGGGCGGCGCCAGGGTCACGAGCTCGCCCGGCCGCAGCCCTTCGACGATCTGCACCGTCTTGCCGTCGTCGAGGCCGGGCCGCACCCGCACGAAGTGGACGCGCGCGTCGCGCACGACGGCGACGGCCGGCTGATCGTGGCGCAAGACCAGCGCCGACGAATCGATGACCGGCGCGGGCGGCACGGTCAGCTTGAACGTCACGTGCACGAACATCCCCGGGTAGAGGCGGTGCTCGTTCTCGCGCCAGATCTCGCACAGCATCGCGCGCGTCACCGGATCGAGCGCGTTCGCGCAGCGGCTCACGGGGGCCGAGATGTGCACGCCGGGGTCCTGGTCGACGCGGATCTCGACTCGATCGCCCGCGTGAACGTAGGGCGCTGCGTCCTGCTGCACGAACACGAGGATGCGCAGGCGGCGCAGATCGGCCAGCTCGACGACGGGCAGCGCGCTCTGCGTCGAGCCCGTGGCCGCCGGCACCAGCGCGCCGGGGTCGACGTAGCGTGCCGTCACGACGCCGGCGAACGGCGCGCGCACGGTCTCGTAGGCGCGCATGGCCCGTGCCTGCCGCAACGTGGCCTGGGAGACCTCGTACTGCCCGCGCGTCGTCTCGAAGTCCTGCGTCGACACGAAGTCCTTCTTGACGAGCTCGCGGTAGCGCTCGAACGTGCGCCGCTTCACGGCGAGGTCCGCCTCGGCGGCCGCCACCTGCTGATCGACCTCGGGCGACTCCAGCACCGCCAGCACCTGCCCGGCGCGCACGCGGTCGCCCTTGTCGACGCGGATCGTGCGCACGTAGCCGGCGATCTTCGCGTACAGCGTCGACTGCAGGAACCCGCGCACGTCGCCCGGCAGCGTCAGCGAGCGCGCCGCCGGCGTGGCCCGCGCCGCCGTGACGAAGACGCGCGGCCCGCGATCGACCTCGTCGCGCCGCCGGCGCGCCTCCTCGCCGAGCACGTGGTGGCGGTGCCAAAAGAGGAACGCCGCGAACAGCGCCGCCCCCAGCAGCGCCGCGCCGCCCAGCCAGGCGAGGCGCCGCGCCGTCTTCGGCCCCGGCGCCAAGGGATCGTCGGTCGGCCGCGCCGGTGGTCCTGCCCCGGCGCTCATGGGCCCGCCCGCCCCGAGAGCGCGCCGGCGGCGGCGCCGCGCGACTCCTCGGCGAACTTCTCGTCCAGCGCGTGCGCCGTGGGCGGCTTGCGCCGCAGGATCACGTAGATCGTCGGCACGACGAACAGCGTGACGACCGTGGCCATGAGCAGGCCGCCGATCACGGCGCGGCCGAGGGGCGCGTTCTGCTCGCCGCCCTCGCCGAAGGCCAGCGACGTCGGCAGCATGCCCAGGATCATGGCCAGCGCCGTCATCAGCACGGGGCGCAGGCGCGTCGACGCCGCGCGCACCGCCGCCTCGACCGGTCCGACGCCCGGGTCCTCGGCCCGCGTCTGATTGGCGAAGCTCACCAGCAGGATCGAGTTCGAGACGGCGATGCCGATCGCCATGATCGCCCCCATGAACGACTCGACGTTCAGCGTCGTCCCGGTGATGGCCAGCATCCACGCGATGCCCACGAACGCGCCCACGACGGCCACCATGATGATGAGCGGGTCGAGGACCGACTGAAACAGCACGATGAGCAGCAGGTACACGAGCGCGATCGCGACGATGAGCCCCAGGCCGAAGCTGCGGAACGACTCGACCATGCTCTGCGCCTGGCCGCGGATCTTCATGCCGGCGCCCGTGCGCGACTCGAGGTCGCGCACGATCGCGCCGACGTCGCTGGTGACGCCGCCGAGATCGCGGCCGTGGACGGAGGCCTGCACGTCGACGATCGGTTGCACCGTGTAGTGGCTGATGAGCGCCTTGTCCTGCGTGGGCGTGAGGCGCGCCACGCCGCCGAGGTACGGCGCGGCCGTCGGGGGCGGCCCCAGCGCGCTGGTGTTCGCCAGCAGCGGGTTCGGCGTCGCCGCCCGCGCGGCCGGGCTCGCCGCGGCGCCCGAGCCCGGCGTGACGGACGTGCCGAGCAGATCGTCGACGCTGGCCATGCTGGGGATCGGCGTCTGCACGGCGACGACGTAGTTCACTCCGTTCTGCGGGCTGACCCAGAAGTTCGGACTGGTGAGCGACGAGGAGCTCAGCGACGTCAGCAGGCTGCTCGCGACGTCGCGGAACCCGACGTCGAGCTGTTGCGCCTGCTGGCGGTCGACGTCGACGAGCATCGCAGGGTGATCGAACACCTGCTGGATGCGCACGTCCTCCGCGCCCGGCACCTTCCGGATCCGGCTGGTCAGCTCGCGCGCAACCGCGAACGCGGCCTGAGGGTCACGCGCCTCGATCTGCACGTCCAGCATCGCGGACACGCCGAAGTTCAGCACCTGCGTCACGATGTCCGCGGGCATGAAGTACGTCTGCACGCCGGGAAACCGCGCGGGGAGCTCCTGGCGGATCCGCCGCTGGTACTCCTGCATCGGGTGGTGCTCGCGCTTGAGCTGGATCAGCACCTCGGCGTCCTGTTCACCGACGTTGTCCGTCGCGTTGAAGGCCAGGTTGTAGAAGGTCGGCACGCCGATCATGTCGTTGACCATGTCCAGCTCGTCGGCCGGGATGATGCGGCGAATCTCCGCCTCGACGGCGGCCACGATCTGCTCGGTGTTCTCGATGCGAGTGCCGATGGGCGCCCGCACGTGCAGGCGCATCTGCCCCGTGTCGACCGACGGAAAGAAGTCGAAGCCGATGACCTTGACCAGCAGCAGGCTCACGACGCTGAACACGAGGCCGCCGACCAGGAAGACGCGCCGGTGCGCGACGCACGTCGACAGCGCGCGCCCGTGCGCCCCCCGCAAGCGTTCGAACTGGCGGTCGCGCCAGCGATTGAAGCGCGACTCCTCACCGTGCTGCGAGGCGAGCAACCGGCGCGCGAGCGACGGCACCAGCGTGCGCGACAGAAGGTACGAGGCGATCATCGAAAACACGACGGCGATCGCGAGCGAGACGAACAGGTAGCGCGCAGGGCCCTCGAGCGTCACGACGGGGAAGAAGACGATGCAGATCGTGAGCGTCGCCGCGAGCGCCGGCACGGCCACCTGGTGCGCGCCGTCGAGGATGGCGACCGTGAGCGGCTTCCCCAGGAGACGATTGCGGTGGATGTTCTCGATTTCGACGGTCGCGTCGTCGACGAGCATGCCCACGGCGAGGGCCAACCCACCCAGCGTCATGAGGTTCAACGTCTGCCCGGTCACGAAGAGCCCGATGACGCCGACGAGCAGCGCGACGGGAATCGAGGTGCACACGATCGCGACGGACCGCCAGCTCCCCAGAAAGAACAGGATCATCGCCGAGACGAGCACGGCCGCGATGGCCGCCTCGCGCAGCACGCCGCCGATCGCGGCGCGGACGAACACCGACTGATCGAAGTCGATCGAAAGCTCGGCGCCCTTGGGCGCGGCGGCCTCGATCGAGGGCAACAGCGCGCGCACGGCGTCGACGACCGCCAGCGTCGACGCGCCCGCCTTGCGCAGGATCGACAGGTACGTCGCGCGCCTGCCGTTGACCCGCACGACGTTGGTCTGCACGGCGAACCCGTCGTGGACGTGGGCCACGTCGCCCAGCAGCGTCGTGATGCCGTTCTGCACCTTGAGCGGCATGGCGTTGAACTCGGGCACCGTCGGCGGCGACGAGTTCATGAGCACGTCGTAGGTCGTGCCGCCGAGGCGCGCCTGCCCGGCGGGCAGGATCACGTTGTTGTTCGACAGCGCCGCGACGACGTCGGCGGCCGACACGCCGCGCGCCTGCATCTGGCGTGGCTGCAGGTCGACCATGATCTGGCGCGAGCGGCCGCCGTAGGGCGCGGGCGTCGACAGCCCCGGGATCGTGAACAGCCGCAGGCGCAGGAAGTTGAGGCCGTAGTCGAAGAGCTCCTGCTCGGACAGCGAGTCGCTCTTGATGGTGAGCTGCGCCACCTGAACGTTCGAGGCGTTGTACTGCAGGATGTTGGGCGGCGTGATGCCGGGCGGCATGATGCGCAGGATCGTGTTGCAGACGGCCGAGATCTGCGCGATCGCCGACCCGATGTCGGTGCCCTCCTCGAAGTAGACGCGCACGAGGCCGATGCTGAAGAGCGACTGCGACTCGATGCGCTGGATGCCGCCCACGGTCGTCGAGAGCGCGCGCTCGGTGATGAACACCACGCGCTTCTCCATGTCGTCGGCCGAGAGGCCGGGATAGTTCCAGATGACGCTCGCGACGGGGATGTCGATGTTGGGCAGGACGTCGCGCTTGAGCCGCATCAGCGCGAGCCCCGAAAACAACACGACCGCGAGGACGCTCACGAGGACGGTGTACGGGCGGCGCAGCGCCAGACGAACAATCCACATTCACCCGACTCCGCGCGCCGCCACGATCTTCCCGCCGCCCCGCATGGTCCTTCGGTTCCCGCGTTCCGGACCAACGCTAGTGACGATCCGGCGCGGAACAAGCCTGCACCTGACGGACGTGCGGGAGCACCCGACCGGCAGCCTCCTCAATCGCGACGAGCGACGGGCTCTAGCCGCGATCGAGCTGCAGCCGCACGCGGCTGCCGGCGCCCTCCTCGACCTTGGGGGCCGAAGCCCTCAAGCGGCGCGCCGCCGCGGGCACCGCGCGCGTGAGCGCGTCGCGCACGACGGCGGCCCGGCGCTGCGCGAGCGCGGGCAGATCGTGCCCGCCGTCGCGGTCCGGATCGGCGCCCCCCTCGATGAACGAACGCCGTCGCGGGCCGCTCCCTCAACGCGTCCGCCAGCGTGCGAACCACGTCCTCAGCCGAACCGTCGAGGGTGCAACGCCACCCCGTCCAGCCCGAGCCGGCGAATGACCAGCGTCGAAGGCGACGCCGAGGACGAGACGCCGGTCGCGCGCAACCTGCGCCACTCGAGGAAGGGCGCGCGCCCCGTCGAATCGACGGACGAAAAGCCCGTGACCTCGAGGCTCCCGTCCAGCGTCACTCGCAGCGACGTGCGTCCCGCGCCGGCCGGCCGGGCGGTTCGCGATCCCGACGCGCCCGTCGGCCGACAACGCGCCGCCTTGCACGATGGCGTGGATCGCGCGGCCGATCGGGGCCGCCACCGGCAGCAGGTCGAGGCCGCGCAGCCGGACGCGGAGCTCCGCGGCGACGGGCTCGAGCGCGAAGCTCCCCTCGACGGCGCCCGTGCCGGCCTCCCCGACGCGGAAGGAGACATCGGTGGTTCCGCGCGCGCCCGGCTGCGCCATGGAGGCGTCACCTTCGCCAAGGCCAATCTGAGCGCCCGCGCGCCCGGCCGAACGTCGGGCCTCTCCGCAAAGGCCTGGCTCGTGGGAACGCGCCGACCCACCTTCTCGGAGAGCGAGCGCTCGACGTACACTCCGACCGACGGGCATGAGCATCCTTCGCGTCACGCTGCTGGGAACGTCGGCCGCGCAGCCCACGCTGCGCCGCGGCCTGAGCGCGACGTCGGTGCGGGCGCACCGTGACCATTTCCTGGTCGATTGCGGCGAGGGGACGCAGCGCCAGCTGCTCCGGTTCGGAACCGGCTTCGACGTCGACTTCGTGCTGTTCACGCACTTTCACGCCGACCACTACCTGGGCATCATCGGGTTCCTGCGCACGATGGCCATGGGCGGCCGCACGGCCCCCCTGGCCCTCTACGGCCCGCGCCCCTTCGGCGACGAGGACAGGCTGGGAATCCAGCTCGAGCTCGATCGCGAAGACATGCCGTTCCACGTCTTCTTCAGGCGCCTCCTGGGCGGCGAGCGGATCCAGCGCGACGGCTACGCCGTGCGCGCCGTGCCGGTCGAACACCGCGTCCCGGCCCTCGGCTACGTGCTCGAGGAGCCGCCGCGGCCCGGAGTCTTCGACGTCGCGCGGGCGCGCGCGCTGGGCGTGCCCGAGGGGCCGCTCTTCGGCCTGCTTCAGCGCGGCCAGGCCGTGGCGCTGCCCGACGGACGTCAGATCGTTCCGAACGACGTCGTGGGCCCCGCGCGCCGCGGGCGGAAGGTCGCGTTCTCGGGCGACACGCGGCCCTGCCCCGCGTTGATCGAGGCGGCCGCGGGCGCCGACCTCTTGATCCACGACGGCACCTTCGCGACCGCCGAGCGAGCGCGCGCCGTCGAGACGGGCCACAGCACCGTCGCCGAGGCCGCCGAGGTGGCCGCGCGCGCCGGCGTGCGCGAGCTGGTCCTCACGCACGTCTCGTCGCGCTACGCCGACACCGGGCTTCTCCTCGCCGAGGCGCGCGCCGTCTTTGACGGCCCCGTCACCGTGGCCGACGACGGCTTCGAGCGCGAGATCCCGCTGCCGGCCTAGCGAGGCTATCCACTCGCGATGTCGTCGTCGGGACTGCTCGCGCCCACGTAGGCCTGCGAGGAGGCGTGCGGATCCCAGTCATCGGCGCTGATACGCAGCGCCATCAGCCGGCCCACGATCCCACCGGCCAGCCCGCCGATGATCACGGGCAGGACCACGCCGGGCGCCGCGAACACGCCCAGGATCAGCCCTAGACCCGCGCCGGTCAGAAGCCCGCCGGCCGTGCAAGTGACGTCGCGCCGTCTCGAGCGATCATCGTCATAGGCGGCACTGGAGGAGCGGAACGGTCCTGAGGTCAGGCTCGGCATCATGAGTCTCCCGATCGAAGCCTGATGCGCCGAGGAGCGGTCGCAAGCACGCGCGAGACCTCAGAGCCTGCGGAGCGGATGTGAGCGTATGCGCGAAAAGTCGCGCCACGCCCGAAGCGGGCTTGCGGCCGCGTGCCCCAAGCCCATTTTCCCCACATGAAGATGGGTGAGCTGGTGAGGAACGCGGCGGCGCCGTTCGCGCGGCGGCCGGCGAAGCGCGCGCTCCGGTGGCGGACGGCGGGCATCGCCGCCGCGGGCATCGCCGCCGCGGGCGCGGGCGCGTGGTGGGCGCGCCGCTCGCACCACGCGTGGCGCGCCTTGCGCGGTCAGGTGGCGCTGGTCACTGGCGGCTCACGCGGCCTCGGCTTCCTCGTGGCCGACGAGCTGGCGCGCGCCGGGTGCGCGGTCGCGATCTGCGCGCGCGACGCCGCGGAGCTGGCCGAGGCGCGCCGGCAGCTGGCCGCGCATGGGCACGACGTCGCGACCTTCGTGTGCGACGTGGGCGACGAGGCCGCCGTGCGCGCGATGGTGGAGGGCGTCTCGCAGCAGTTCGGGCGCATCGACGTCGTCGTCAACAACGCCGGCATCATCGAGGTGGCGCCCATCGAGGCGCTGAACGTCGCGGACTTTCACGCGGCGATGAACGTGAGCTTCTGGGGCACGGTGCACGTCACGCTGGCGGTCCTGCCGCAGATGCGCGCGCGCCACGCCGGGCGCATCGTCAACGTCACCTCGATCGGGGGCGAGGTCGCCGTGCCGCACCTCGTGCCGTACGACAGCGCGAAGTTCGCGGCCGTCGGCTTCTCGGAGGGCGTGCGCGCCGAGGTCGCCGCGGACGGCGTCCAGGTCACGACGGTCGTCCCCGGGCTGATGCGCACGGGGTCTCAACGCTTCGCGCACTTCGGTGGCCGCGCCGAGAAGGAGCGCGCGTGGTTCAGCACGGCGGCGCAGCTGCCCGGCGTGACCGTCGGCGCGCGCCGCGCCGCGCGCCGGATCGTCCACGCGACCGCGCGTGGCGCGACCGAGCCGGTGATCGGCACGCCGGCGCGGCTGCTACGGTTGGCGAAGCGGCTCGCGCCGCGGTTCACGCTGCGCAGCTTGGGCGTCGCCGCGCGTCTCATGCCGCGCGCGACGGCGCCCGCGCCTTAGTGTTCGTTCGCGCCGAGCTCTCGCGCAGAGCGCGACTCAGCCCCCCGGCGAGGGCGGCGGCGCGTACGGATACGCCGGCGGCCCGCTGCGCAGCAGATGCACGATCTCCTTCGTGTCGTCGTCGCTCAGCACTTCCAGCTCGGAGATGAACCCGTCCTCCTCCTCGATGACGGCGATCTCCTTCGGGTGGAAGACCATGTGGTCGACCTCCCCGAGCGACAGCTCGAAGGCGTTGCTCTTCTCGTCGTAGGTCATCCCCATCAGCGGCGCCCGCGTCACCTCGAACTGATCACCGAAGCTCGGCGACATGACCTCGACCGCCGCGGCCTCGAACTCGTCACCCTCGTCCTCGAGACGATCGCGCGTGTAGCCGTCGAAGTAGGCCTTCCACTCCGCGGGCGGAATCCGTTTCGTAGTTCCCATGGCTCCCCCCTAGAAGAACTCCCTACCATCAGTTCTAAGAACGCCGCCGGCCCCAGGCGAGGCCCGGGAGCGCGATCGCCTCACCCCGGCGGCGCGGCGCGGGAGAGCGCGCGGACCAACCAGTCGCGCGCGATCGCCGCCTGGCGCGGGGCGCCCACGTCGCGGCCCACGACCTGGCCCAGCATCAGGATGGGCGTCGAGACTCCGCCGAGCGCAGAGCCCGCCAGCGCCGTCCGACCCTCCCACGACACCACGCCCACCACCGACGGGCGCTCGGCGGCAGCGACCAGCGCCGCCGCTGCGTTCGCGCCCACGCCGAGGTACGCGCACGGGAGCCCGTGCGTCTTCGCGTGCGACGCCAACCAATCCGTCGCGATCACGAGCCGGCCCGCCATGAGGTTCGCGTCCGACCAGGTCAGGCGGCCGCGCTCGTCCCGCTCACCCTCGTACGCCGTGAGCAGATCCAACCAAGCCGTCCCGATGCCCGCCGCCGCGAGCGAGCGCGCGAGCAGCCGCCCCTTCGGGCCAGGCCGCCGGTTCCCGGTGCCTTGCGCCACCAGCACCAGACCGCGCGCCGGTTCGGGCAAGCTCACGTGCCCATCGATCGAAAACGGCGCGATCGGGATGTGAACGTCTTCCTCCATCGCCCGCCCGTCGCGCGTTGCCTCACCCTTCCCATAACGCCAAGATCAAATGAGGGGAAGGAGGGCTCCGATGGTCTACTGGTCGTTCTGGGGCATGCACGTCTTCTGGTGGTTGTTCTGGGCGCTGATGGTGGTGCTGTTCTTCACGGCGATCGCGCCGGCGTCGCGAGTCCGCGCGCGACCCGACGACGATCCCGACACGATCCTGAGGCGCCGCTACGCGCGCGGCGAGCTGTCCACCGCCGAGTTCGAAGAGCGGCTCGTGGTGCTGCGTCGCACGTCTCGTGAGACGGCGCCCGTCGGCGAGCCGGAGCCGAGCTCTCGTGAGACGGCGCCCGTCAGGGAGCCGGAGCCGAGCTCTCGCGCGCCGACTCCGCCCCCGGGCGCCACGCCGGCGCCGAGCCCGACTTGACGCGCTCAGGCCGCGCGGTACGCGCGCGCAAACTCGTCGGCGAAGGCCTCGAACGTCGTGGGCGTCGTGACCTTCTGACTGCCGGGCTGGCTCGCGACGAGACCCTTGTTGAACGCGTTGCCCATCTCAGCGAACGACCGCGCGGCGTCCTCCGAGAAGCCCGCGGCCACGAGGCCCTGAATGAAGCCCGCGTCGGGGAACTGAACGTAGGGCAGCTCGGGCTTGCCGATCGCGCGTCCGAGGATCTGCGTCGCCTCGCCCATCGACAGCCGGCGCGGTCCCGCGAGCTCTCGGACGGTGACGCCCGAGAAGTCCCGCTTCTTCAGCGCCTCGGCCGCGACGACGCCGATGTCGCGCGCGGCGATCATCGTCATCGGAGCCGCGGGCTCGGTGACGCCGCCGTTGACGCCCTGGCCCTTGATGAGGCCGACAGAGCCGTAGAGGTTCTCGTAGAAATAGCCGGGACGCAGCAGCAGGAGATCGAGCCCGCCGATCCCCTTCAGCAACTCTTCGGCGCCGTGAAGCCCGACGATGGGGCCCACGCCCGATGAACGCTCGGCGCCGAGGCTGCTCAGGAAGACGACGCGCTTGACGCCCGAGTCGCGCACGGCGGCGGCGAGGCTCTGCCCGGCGCGCGCGTACTGCCCCAGCAGGTCGGGCTGCGTGGGGTTGCCCGGGATCATCGCGTACACGGCATCGCTGCCTCGCAGGGACGCCGTCAACGTCGCGGCGTCGTACACGTCGCCCTCGACGGGCGTCGCGCCCTTCTTGGCGAGCTCGCCCAGCTTTTGCGGCGAGCGCGCGATGGCCTTGACGCCGATGCCCGCGGCGAGCAGCGCCTCGGCCGCGGCGCGGCCCGTCTTCCCCGTGGCTCCAAGAATCGTGACGTTCATGTCCGCTCCTCCTCGGCGCGGTTCGATGCCGCCCGCGCGGGATGGTTACAGACCTTCGCGCGAGACGTCGCGGACGGCCGCCGCGATCTCGCGGCCGAGCCCCGCGAGCGCGTCGCTGAGCGTCTTCACGGCGGCCTGCGTGCCGGCCTCCGCGATGGGCAGCGTCAGGCGGGTGTCACGGCGCACGCGCACGGCGCCGGCCGCGCCCGCCGCGATCGTCCAGCTCGCCTCCAGCTCGACGGTGCGGTTGGCCGTCTTCTCGAAGCGGCGGACGTCCACCGACACCACCAGCGCGGGCGCAGCCGCGACCGTCCACGGCAGGCGCTGGACCTTGCCTCCACCGAGCATCGTGTCGAGGTCGTGCTCGAGCGCGCGCGGCACGGCTTCCCGCAGCGGCTCGGCCCAGAGCTCGAGGTCCTCGACCCGCACCTGGTTCGACGCCAACCTCGTCACGAGCTCGCGCCGGTCGAGATACGTCGGAAGCGTCACCGCGCCCAGGAGGACCGAGGGTTGCGCTTGGCCGCCGGTCTCGACGCGCGCCGCGGGCTCGAGTGACGAGAGTACGAAGAACCGCGACTCCGCCGACTTCGGGAGCACCGACGCGCACGACGACGCGGCCCAGGCGACGAAGACGAGCAGCGGCCGCGCGAACGAGCCGTGACGCCTCATTTCGGCTTGCCCCGAAGCAGCGAGTTCGGGTTGCGCTGAAGGTAGTCCGCGAGCTCCCGCACGGACGCCGCCGCGCGGCTCACCTCCTTGAGCGCGTCGCCGAGGCGGACCGACAGGGGCGCCTCGGGCGCGATGAGGCGGCTCGTCGCGCCCGCCGCGCTGTCGAGCCCGAGGAACGCCTTGCGCGCATCGGAGACGGCGCCGCGGAGATCGGCCAGCAACGGCCTCATCTCGGCGTCCACCGTGTCGCCGAGCTTCTTGTACGAGATCATCGCGCCCTTGAGCTCGGCGAGCGCCGCCGGCAGCTGCCCTTCGTCGGTCAACTTGCCGACGCTGGCCGCGGCGTCGGTGATCGCCTGAACCATGCCTGGGAAGTCGGTGTTGCCCAGCTTCGACATGATGGCCGTCACCGACTCGCTGAGCTGCGTGAGCTGCCTCGGCACGGTGGGGATCTCGGGGAGGCCGTGCGCGGGATCGATCTCGGAGTACCGCGCCGGCGCGTCCGGGAACTGCTGGAAGTTCACGAACAGCGTGCCCGTCACCAGGCTCTGCATCTCGAGGCGCGCCCGCAGCCCGCGCGCGATCAACGGGTCGAAGCTGTGCGGACCGAAGCGCTGCGCGCCGAGCCCCGCGATCCGGTTCAGATCCAGGTCGACGATCACCGGGATGCGGTCGTCGTCGGGACGCTGCCTGTACCGGAGCTGGATGCGGACGACCCTCCCCACCGAGACGCCCCGCGCCTTGACGGTGGAGCCGACCTCGAGCCCCTCGACCGAGCCGTCGAAGTAGCACACGTAGCGGGCCGTCTCGCGAAACAGGCGCCCCGAACCCCACAGGACCACCGCGACGATCACCAGCGCGAGCGCCCCGAGCACGAAGGCGCCGATGGCCGTCGCGTCCGTGACCTTACGCACGGGTCTCCTCCGTGGAAGCGCGGTCGCCGCCGCGCGTGAGGAAGTCGAGGACCTTTTGCTCGCGCGAATGCGCGAGGAGCTCGCGCGGTGAGCCGGCGCCGATGACCCGCTCGCGCTCGCCGTCCAGGAAGATGCCGTCGTCGGCCAGCCGGAAGATGCTGTCGAGCTCGTGCGTGACCAGCACCACCGTCGTGCCCAGGCTGTTCCGCAGCGCGAGGATGAGCTCGTCGAGGCGACGGCCCGTCATGGGATCCAGCCCCGCCGAAGGCTCGTCGAGGAACAGGATCTCCGGATCGAGCGCCATGGCGCGCGCGATGCCCGCGCGCTTCTGCATGCCCCCCGAGAGCTCGGCGGGCAGCAGGTTTTCGGAGCCGCGCAGACCGACCAGCGCCAGCTTGAGCCTGGCCACCGCGGCGATCTCGCCGGCGGACAGCCGCGTGTGCATCTTGAGCGGCACGGCGACGTTCTCGGCCAGCGTCATCGACGAGAACAGCGCGCCGCTCTGATAGAGCACGCCGAAGCGGCGCAGGATCCCGTCGCGGCGGCCCGGCGGCGCGCGATCGAGCGCTTCGCCGCCGTAGCGAATCTCGCCGGCCATCGGCGGGTGAAGCCCCAAGAGCGCGCGCAGCAGCGTGCTCTTGCCCGAGCCGCTGCCGCCCATGATCACGAAGATCTGGCCCCGCGTGACGCGGAAGGAGACGTCGCGCAGGAGCACGCGCGCGCCGAAACCCACGGACAGTCCGGACACCATTATCGGGGGAGCGGGATCGGGCGCGTCCATCCTCACACCCCCAGCACCTGGAAGATCACGGCGAAGGCGCCGTCGGCGATGATGATCGCGACGATCGCGCTGACCATGGCCTTCGTCGCCGCGCGCCCGACCGCCGCGGCGCTGCGCCCCGTGCGAAGGCCGGCGCGGCAGCCGAGGAACGCCACCAGCACGCCGAACGCCGCGCTCTTGCCCACGCCGATGGCGAACGTCGAGAACGTGACCGCGAGGCGCGTCTGGTTCACGTACTGGACCAGCGAGAGATCCAGCATGCTCACGGCGACGACCGCCCCCCCCGCGATGCCCACGAAGTCCGCGTACACGCACAGGAGCGGCTGCATGATCGAGAGCGCCAGCACGCGCGGCAAGACCAGGAAGTCGATCGCGGGGATGGCCATCGTCTCGAGCGCGTCCAGCTCCTGCGTGAGCTTCATCGTCGCGAGCTGCGCGGCGTACGACGATCCGGTGCGACCGGCCATCACGATGGCCGCCATCGTCGACGAGAGCTCGCGCAGCATCGCGATCGAGACGACGTTGGCCACGTAGATGCCGGCGCCGAACGGCCGCAGGGCCGCCGCGCCCACGAACGCCATGATCGCGCCGAGGAGCGCGCTCGTGAGCGTGATGATGGGCAGCGCGCGCGCCCCCGCCTCGTACATCTCCGCGACGACGTCGACGACGCGGCCGCGCGCGCGGCCAGCGACGCCGCGCCCCACCGACGTCGTCACCTCGCCGAGCAGCGCCACGTCGGCCCCGACGCTCCGCGCCCGATTCAGCGTGGCGCCACCGATCCGCGCGAGGAGCGGGCCCCGCGCGGCCGCGGGCGGACCGCCGCGCGTGATCGGCTCGTTGCCCGCGAGCGCCAGGAGCCGCCGCACGCCGTCGGGCAGCCCGCTGAAGTCCGAGGCGACGCCCCTGCCCGCCAACCGCTGCGCGAGCTCGTGCACGAACGCGACCAGCGCCGAGTCCCAGCTGGCGACGCCGCTGCCGTCGAACGACACGAGGGACACGGGCCGCCCCGACAACCACGCCGCGACCTCTCTCCCCGACGCGACACCGTCGTGGAGACGCCAGCGCCCGGCGATGCGCACGCGCACCGCTCGGCCGCCGCCCTCCGAGACGATCAGCTCTCGCTCACCGGACGACCACCGAGCATCGGCCAAGTCTTCACCGCCTCGATGATCATGGGTCGTGGCGCCGCGCTGAAAAGAGGCCGAGCCCCTTTCCCGCCGGTCCCCGACGGCCCGACACCTCGAAGGCTGGGCCTCAGCCTCGGCGCGTCGGCCGCGCCGTCCGCTCCATCGCGACGCCGTACTCCCGCATCTTGCGGTACAGCGTCGCGCGGCTCACGCCCAGGACCTCGGCCGCGCTGGTCATGTTGCCGCCCAGCGCCTCGAGCACGTGCATGACGTGCTCGCGCTCGACGTCCGCGAGGCTGCGCAGCCCGCGCGCGCCCGGGGCCGGCGTGGGGGGCGACGGCTGAGCGGCGGCGGGCGGCAGGTGCGGCACGTCGACGCGCGCGCCGCCCGCCGCGATCATGCCGCGCACGACCACGTTCTCGAGCTCACGGATGTTGCCCGGCCACGCCGACTCGCGCAGCCGTTGCAGCGCCGCGGCCGTGAACGCCGGCGACTTCGGCGCGCGCCCCAGGCGCCCGGCGTTGCGGGCGACGATCTCCTCGACGAGGTACGGCAGGTCGTCCAGCCGCTCGCGCAGCGCGGGCACGCGGATGGGGAACACGTTGAGTCGGTAGAAGAGGTCCTCGCGGAACCGCCCCTCGCGCACCATCGTCGCGAGCTCGCGGTTCGTCGCCGAGACCAGGCGGAAGTCCGACGAGCGCGGCGTCGTCTCGCCGAGCCGCGTGTACGTCCGGGTCTGCAGGACGCGCAGCAGCTTGGCCTGGTTCTCCGGGCTGAGCTCGCCGATCTCGTCGAGGAACAGCGTCCCTCCGTCACAGCGCTCGACGAAGCCGGCGTGGGCGCGCATGGCCCCCGTGAACGCGCCGCGCGCGTGCCCGAAGACGTGCGACTCGAACAGCGTCTCGGTCAGCGTCGCGCAGTTGACGTCGCCAAAGAACGCGCCGCTGCGGCGGCTGAGGTCGTGCAGCGCCCGCGCCACCAGCTCCTTGCCGGTGCCCGTCTCGCCCGTGATGAGCACGGGGACGTCGAGGCGCGCCACCTTGCGCACCATCTCGGTGACGAGCTGCATCTTCGGATCGCCGCCGATGAGGCCGCCCAGCAGCTCGTGGCGGACGCGGCGCTCGCGCTCGAGGTCGTCCGACCGCCCGCGCACGGCGCGCCGGATCGTCGCGGCCAGCTCGGCCGGCAGCCCCTTTCGCAGGCGCCACGCCGAGCCGCCCTCCATCTCCTCCAGCACGCCCCACGACACGAGGGGGCGCAGGCACGCGGCCACGTCCTCTTGCGGGCACGCGGTTCGCACCGCCGCCT
The DNA here is from genome assembly GCA_035548155.1 of Polyangia bacterium. Lineage (GTDB taxonomy): Bacteria > Myxococcota_A > Polyangia > Fen-1088 > Fen-1088 > DASZFV01. The sequence goes on along the minus strand of DASZUD010000040.1, from coordinate 28,630 downwards.
CTTCGAGGCTGAGCGCCTCGCCCGACGCGTCGAGGAACTGGGCGACGAGCCGCAGCCGCAGGGGCGACCCCAGCGCGGTGGCGAGCTGGTCCGCGAGCGAGGGCTTGTCCATTACTGAGACTATCGTATCACGAACTGTCTCATTATGAGACGTGGGAACGCGGCAGGCCCGCGCGGGCCGCGGCTCTCGGTCGGCAAGCGGGTTGCTCTGAAGACAGAGCGGAGACCCACGATGACCGGCTCAGGGCACAGCGATGACGACGATGACGACGACGACGCGCTACCGCCCAGGTGCCCCGCCTCGCTGCGCCCCGGCCGCCCGGGCCGCTTCGGTCGCGTCATTTGTCCGTCGTGCGGCGCGCGTCTCAAGCCGCTCACGGGCGCGCGCTTGCCCGTCCACCGCGGCGCCCCGCGCAAGGATCCGACGGCGCCGCCCGAGTGAGAGGGTCAGCGCGCGTCCAGCGCGCGGCGGACGGCGCGCGCGACCTCGGTGGGCGTGAACGGCTTCCACAAGAAGCGCGCCGGATCGGCGACGGCCCCCGCCTCCATCGCGCCGTCCGCGTAGCCGGACATGTACAGCACCCTCAGCGAGGGCAGCACCCCCACGGCCCGCTCGGCCAGCTCGCGGCCGTTCATCCCCGGCATGACCACGTCGGTGAGCAAGAGATCGAGGCGCTCGTCCGCGACCTCGCAGAACGCCATCGCCGCCTCGCCGCTGGGAAAGTCGATGACGCGATAGCCGCAGCGGGACAGCGCCAGCCGGACCACGCGTCGAATCGCGTCCTCGTCCTCGACCAGCACCACCGTCTCCGAGCCAGCCAGCGCCTCCGAGCCCCCGGGCGCCGCCTCGGGCGGCCGCGCGCCGGCGTCCAAGTGGCCGTCGACCTCGAGCGCAGGCGGCAACGTCACCGTGACGGTCGTGCCCATGCCCAGCTCCGACGTGACGTGCATGCTGCCGCCGCTGCGCGAGACGACCTCGATGGCCGTCGCGAGGCCGAGCCCCCGCCCCGGCCCCTTGGTCGAGCAGAAGGGCTGGAACAGGCGCGCCCGCGTCGCCTCGGTCATGCCCACGCCGTCGTCGTGGATCGCGAGCGCGACGGCCGCTCCGGCAGCGCGCGCCTCGATCGTCACGAGGCCGCCGCCGGGCAGCGCCTCGCGCGCGTTCGTCACCAGGTTGTCGATCACCTGCTCGAGCTGCAGCGGATCGATCCACACGCGCGGCAGCCCGGAGGCACAGCGCACGACCAGCTCGACGGCCTCGCCGCACGTGGCGCGGAGGTGCTCGGCCAGGCCCGCGAGCAGCCGCCCGACGTCGACGGCGCGCGGGCTGAGGACGCGCCGGCGGCTGAAGGCCAGCAGCTTGCGCGTGACCTCGGAGGCGCGCTCGGCCGCCGAGCGGATCGCGAGCACACCTTCGCGGTCGCCGGGTTCGCCCGGGCGCTCGTCGAGCAGCAGCTCGGCGTGGCCCACGATCACCGCGAGCACGTTGTTGAAGTCGTGGGCAACGCTGGCCGCGAGCCGCGACGTCGCCTCGAGCTGCTGCGAGAGGCGTTCGAGCGCCTCCCGGCGGCGGCGCGCCTCGTCCTCGATGCGGCGCTCGCGCGCCTCTGCGACCTCGCGCACCACCGCGGACGCCAGCCGATCGAGGTTCGTCCTCACGATCCAGTCGCGCGCCCCCTGACGCATCGCCCGGGTGATCACCTCCGCGGAGGTCCGGCTCGACACGATCAACACGGGCACGTCGTGTCCGGCGACCCGCAAGACCTCCAGCGGCGACGTGCGCTCGAAGCCCGCCGGCGCCCACTCGGTGACGACGACGTGGCAGGTCGCCTGCTTCAAGGCCCGGGCCATGAGCCCCGGCGAATCGGCGCGCGTCGGCTCGACCTCGAGCCCAGCGCCGCGCAGCGCGGCCACGATGCGACCCACCTCGTCGTCGTCCTGTCCGACCATCAAGGCGCGCAGCGGGCGAGGCGTCTCGAATTCGGACATTTGCGCGCCAAACTATCAGAACGTTTCCGCGGAATCAGGTGATGTTCGGCGAGGATCTTCAGTAATTTCGCGCGAGTCGGTTTCATAACCGCGGTGTCGATCGCGCGCGCGCGACGAGGACGCGGACCGTCCGGCGTGGTCGGTTTCGAAACCGGCGGCGCGACGCATCGCGCGCCGGGAGCAAGTAGACTTCCCTCCTTCACGCGAAAAGAGAGGGACGAAAATGCGCCAGAACCTGCTCGGACGGACGGGACTCTATGTATCGGAGCTTTGCCTGGGAACCATGACCTTCGGCGGCAAGGGCATGTACCAGGCGATCGGACAGGTCGGTGAGACGGAGGCCACGGCGCTGGTGGGCGCGGCGCTGGACGCGGGGATCAACTTCGTGGACACGGCGAACGTCTATTCGGACGGCGACAGCGAGCGCCTGCTGGGCGTCGCCCTGAAGTCCTTGGCGCGCCCGCGCGATCAGCTCGTCATCGCGACGAAGGTCCGCGGCCGCGTCGGCCCGGGCGTCAACGAGGTCGGCCTCAGCCGCGCCCACATCCTCTCGTCGATCGACGCGAGCCTCCGGCGGCTGGGCCTCGACTACGTCGACCTCTATCAGATTCATGGCCTCGATCCCGTGACGCCGATCGAAGAGACGCTCCGCGCGCTCGACGACGTCGTGCGCTCGGGCAAGGCGCGCTACGTCGGGTTCAGCAACCTGCCCGCGTGGGTCGCCGCGAAGGCGCTGACGCTCGCGGACGAGCGGGGCCTCGCGCGCTTCGAGAGCGCGCAGGTCTATTACTCGCTCGCCGGCCGCGACATCGAGCGCGAGATCGCGCCGCTCTGCCAGGCCGAGCGCGTCGCGATCCTCCCCTGGAGCCCGCTCGCGGGCGGCCTGCTCTCGGGGAAGTTCGACCCCGCGAAGAAGGGCCCCGCCGACGCGCGGCGCGCGTCGTTCGACTTCCCGCCGGTGAGCCAGGAGCGGTTGCCGCGCGTGCTGGCGGCGCTGCGCGAGGTGGCCGAGGCGCACCAGGTCTCGGTGGCGCGCGTCGCGCTCGCGTGGCTGCTGACGCGCCCCTTCGTCACGAGCGTCATCATCGGCGCCAAGCGCCCCGATCAGCTGGCCGACAACCTGGCGGCGACCGAGCTGCGCCTCCCGCCCGAGCACGTGAAGAAGCTCGACGACGCGAGCGCGCTGCCCTCCGAGTACCCGGGCTGGATGATCGAGTTCCAGAACGCGCGCGACCCGCGCGGCACCAGCGGCGGCCCGACGGCGGAGACCGTGCGCGCAATTGCCGCAGGCCTGAAGTAGGCCCGCGCGGCCCGCGCGCATTTTGTTCCGTCAAAGGTCGCGGTCTGCTTCGACGAACACCCAGGACCCCACCTCGGCGGCGCCCCTTTCGCCGCGGTGAGACTTCGACATCCACCCTGGGGATTGTTGCGGGAGCCGTGCATGAACGCCGGACGCGGGCCGTGGGCCGCCACTCAGCCATTTTCTCGAACGTTGCTCATCGGCACGGTCGTGGCGCTCGGCGCCGCGGCCTGTAACGGCGCGATCAGCGGCATCCCGGGCGAAACCTCCACCGGCGTCGCGGGCAGCGGAGGCCCCGGTGGTCCCGCCGGCTCCGGTGGTCCCGCCGGCTCCGGTGGCACCGCGCCGCCCGACGTGGGTCGCATCGCCGCCCACCGGCTCAACAGCTTCGAGTACGACAACACCGTGCGCGACCTCCTGGGCGTCGACGGCATGGCGCAGAAGACGTTCCAGAACGACGAGTCGGGCGAGTTCGACAACGACGCCGACCAGTTCAAGATCAACGACGCCCGCTTCGAGCAGTACTTCACCAACGCCGACACGCTCGGCGAAGAGGTGTTCGCAGACACGGCCCCGACGGGGCTCCGGCAGAAGTACGTGTACGGGCTGGTCTCGCCCGCGTGCGTGCCGTCGGCGACGGACACGACGTGCACGTCGAAGATCATCTCCGCGTTCGCGCAGAAGGCCTGGAGGCAGCCGCTTTCGACGGACGATCTCCAGGGTCTGTTGAAGCTGGCCACCGACGCCGTCGCGCTGGGCGAGACCGCGGACGGCGGCATCAAGCAGGTCGTCAAGACGTTGCTCGCGTCGCCGCGCTTCCTCTATCGCATCGAGATGGATCCGAACCCGAGCTCCACGGAGGCGCACGCCCTGGATCCCTACGAGCTCGCGACCCGGCTCTCGTACCTGATCTGGAGCTCGATGCCGGACAAGACGCTGTTCGATCTGGCGGCGTCGAAGCAGCTCTCCGGCGACGCCGTGCTGTCGCAGCAGATCGACCGCATGCTGGCCGATCCGAAGTCCGCCGCCTTCACGCAGAGCTTCGCCGGCCAGTGGCTGGGCGGGCGCAGCATGCAGGCGCACCAGGTCGAGCCGACGGCGTTCCCGACGTTCGACGAGCCCCTGCGCGCTGCCTTCGTTCAAGAGCAGCTCATGTACTTCGACGAGTTCCTCCACGGCCCGCTGCCCATGACGAAGTTCTTCACGACGCAAGAGAACTTCGTGAACACGCGCCTCGCGAAGCACTACGGGCTGCCGGCCGTCACGGGGACCGGGTTCCAGAAGGTGACCGCCGCCGACCCGAACCGCGTCGGGTTCCTGGGGCTCGGCGGCTTCCTCACGCTGACGTCGTACTCGTATCGCACGGCGCCCACGCTGCGCGGCCGCTGGGTGCTGCTGAATCTGCTGTGCCAGAAGATCGACCCGCCGGCTGTGCCCCCGCCGGCGCTGGATGACCCGACGAAGCCCAAGACGGATCCGGGCCTTCAACAGGAGAACGTGCGCGAGCGGTTGGAGATGCACCGCAAGGCCGTGGATTGCGCCACCTGCCACAACACGCTGGATCCGATCGGGATCGGGCTCGAGAACTTCGACGCGGTCGGCGCCTATCGCACGAAGTACTCGCCGACGGCCACGACGACGATCGATGCGTCGGGCGTGCTGCCGACGGGCGAGACGTTCTCTTCGGTGGCGTCGCTGGCCGCGATCCTGTCGACGGACACGCAGATCAAGAAGCTCACGGACTGCTCGGCGCGCAAGATGATGACCTACGCGCTGTCTCGCGCGCTCACGGCGTCCGACTCGCCCTACCTCAACCAGATCCGGACCGCCTGGTCCACCCAGGGCTGGGGCCTCAAGGCGCTCATGAAGGACGTCGTCCTCAGCGACACGTTCCGCTACCGCCGCGGCGAGCCGTAGTCGCAGGTAGCGGGTCCCGTCGGCCGTGCGCCAGTCGTTGCCCAGGCCGCCGATGACGTACCACCGAGGCCGTGGAAGTAGTTGATCACGTCCAGCGTCGTCTCCGGCGTGCTCGTTGTAGCCGAGGCCCCAGATCGCGACGACGGGCTTGCCGTTCTGCTTCGCGTCCGCCGGCAGTGGTGACGCGCTCAGTGCGGGCCGCTCGCCTCGCGCTCGGTCACGTCGCTGATGACCTCGGCCGCGCGGCGCTCGTCCTCGTATCGCACGAGGTCCGCGGTGCTGATGATGCCCGCCAGCCGCCCGTCGTCGTCGATGCATACGATCCGCGACTTCTGGTTCACGCGCATGAGCTCCTCGGCGCGCGCGACGTCGTCGTCCGGTGAGCACGCGACGACGTCCGAGGTCATCACGTCGTCCACCTTCGTGGACGCGCTGCGCCTCTCCGCGACGACGCGCATCGCGATGTCCCGGTCCGTGATGACGCCGTCGACGACGCCGTCGCGATCGCACACCGGAAGGAAGCCGATGTTGAGGTCGCGCATCTTGCGGGCAGCCTCGGTCACGGTGTCACCGCTCCGAACCGTCTCAACTTCGGCCGTCATGATCGATTCGCACCGCATCGCCGCACCTCCCCTATAGAAAGCGTGCCGCGCGCGGGGCGCCGCGGCAAGGCCGCTCAGTGCGACCGGATCTGGAAGGCGAGCTTGCCCAGGTGATGCTGCCCGACCTGCCGGTGCGCGGTGGCCGCCTCGGACAAGGGGAACATCCGCCCGAGCTCGACGTGAAAGGGCTCGTTCCCGATCAGGCGATTGAGCCGCTCGAAGGCGTCGCGATCCGGCGTGCCGTCGTACGCGAGGACGCGCACACCCGCCGGGGCCGCCGGCTCGGGCTCGACGCCGTTCGGGAACGCGACGCGCCCGCCAGGTTTCACCGAGCCCAGCGCGTCGTCGACGCCACCGCCGCCGACCAGGACCAGCGCAGCGTCCAGCCCCTGCGGCGCGTACGCGCGCGCGGCCTGGCCGACGTCCTCGCTCCGCCCGTCGACGGCTTCGTCGGCCCCGAGGCGGCGCACCAGCTCGACGCCGTCGGTGCCCGAGGCGATCGCGAACACGGTCGCCCCCAAGCGCTTGGCCAGCTGGACGGCGAGGTGGCCGATCCCGCCGCTGGCGCCGAAGATCATCAGCTTCTCGCCCGCGCGGATGGCCAGGTGATCCGTCAGGCCCCGCAGCGCCGTGATGCCGTCGGCGCCCAGCGCGCCCGCCTCGCGAAGGCTGACGCCCGGCGGGACCAGCGCGACGTCATCCTCGGGCGCGGCGACGTATTCGGCGTAGAAGCCGCCTTCGAAGTCATAGGCGTACACGCGATCGCCCACCTCGAACCGACGGACGCGCTTGCCGACCGCGACGACCAGGCCGGCGCCGTCGTTGCCGATGATGCGCGGGAAGCCGCGCTCGCCTCCGAGCTCGAGCTCGCCGGCGCGCGCGTCGGGATCCCAGGCGCCGATCCCCGCCGACTCGAGCTGGATCAGCACCTCCTTCGGCCCCGGTGTCGGCACCGGAAGCTCCTTGAGCTGGAAGACATCGGGGCCGCCGAACTGGTCGAACGCGGCCGCCTTCATGGATCGCGGGATCTGCGCGCTCATCGTTCCCTCCTCCCCGCAATCTGCGCACCCGCACCCTGCGGGCAACGTCAGCGCGCGGCGCCGAGCGCGCGCTCGAGCGCGGCGTCGAGGTCGGCGATGCTGTACGGCTTGGCGAGGAACGCCTGGTAGGCGTCGGCGGGCAGGTTCTGCTCGATCGAAGGATCGAGGTAGCCCGACGAGACGATCACGGGTAGCCGGCACCCCTCGGCCCGCAAGCGTCGCAGCACCTCGGCGCCGTCCATGTCCGGCATCGTCATGTCGAGGATGATCACGTGGGGCGCCTTGCGCGCCAGCGCCGCCAGCCCGTCGCGGCCGCTGACGGCCTCGTCGACGGTGTAGCCGCGGCGCTCCAGCAGGCGGCGCAGCTGGGCGCGCACGATGCCCTCGTCGTCGATGACGAGCACGTCGCAGCGAGTGACGCGGCGGGCGGGCGTCGTCATCGTGCGCCGCCGCTCGGGGACGCGGCACGCGGGCAGCAGGATCGAGAACCTGCTTCCGCGCCCGAGCTCGCTCTCGACCAGCACGGCGCCGCCGTGAGCCGCGACGATGCCGAGACACGCGGCCAGCCCCAGGCCGTGGCCGCGCTCCTTCGTCGAGAAGAACGGCTCGAAGCACCGGTTCCGCGTGGTCTCGTCCATGCCGCGGCCCGAGTCCTCGACCTCGACGAGGACCCAGTCGCCCGGGCCCACGCCGGCGCCGTGCGCGTGATCCCAGCGCCCGTCCACGTCGCGCGTGCGCCCGATGCGCACGTCGATGCGGCCCGTCTCGCCGCCCAGCGCGTCCGACGCGTTCGTGAGCAGGTTCATCAGGACCTGGCTCAGCGTGGCGCGGTCGCCCATGACGAGGCAGTCGGCGGCGGCCGCGACCTCGAGCTGCGCCTTCTTCGACAGGGTCGCCACCAGCAGCGTGCGCAGCTCCTGAATGACCTCGCCCAGATCGACGGGCGCCTTGCGGCCGAGGTCTCGCTGCCCGGCGTACGCGAGCATCTGGCGCGTGAGATCCGCCGCGCGCTGCGCCGCGATCTGAATCGCCTCAGCCAGCTCGCGGTCGTCCGCGCCGGGCAAACGTTCCAGCAGCAGCTCCGCGTTGCCGAGCACGCCCGCGAGGATGTTGTTGAAGTCGTGGGCGATGCCGCCCGCGAGGACGCCCAGGCTGTCGAGCCGCTGCGTGCGCTCGAGCTGCCGCTCCAGCGCGCGCCGCTCGGCCTCGTGGCGCCGGGCCGGCCGCAGATCTCGCACGCCCGCGACACGCACGGGCCGCCCGTCGAGCGTCGACTCCACGACCATGGCCTCCATGGGCACGAGCGTCCCGTCGGCGTGCACGGCCGTGCCCTCGATGAAGCCGAGCCGCGTGTCCTCGATCATCTTGCGCGCGGCGGCCGCCGACGACGGCGCCATGAACTCGAACACGGGCCTGCCGATCAGGTCGACCGCGCGGCGGCCGAGGACGCGCTCGCAGGCGCCGCGGATGTCGACGATGACGCCCTCGCTGCTGAACACGGTCAGATCGAACGCCGCCTCGGCCAGGCTGCGGAAGTGCGCCTCGCTCTCACGCAGCAGGCCCTGGATGCGCTCGCGCTCCGTGACGTCGCGGACGGCGACGATGCGCACGGGCGCGTCGCCGAGGTAGCCCTCCTTCGACAGGAGCTCCGCGCGAAACCGCGAGCCGTCGCGGCGCACGGCCGTCACGATGTACTCGCCCTCGTACTTGCTCTGCAGCCGCTCGACGACGCCCGGGATCTCGTCGGGCGCGACGGCCCGGTTCAGCACGTCGAAGCCGACGAGCTCGTCGCGCGAGTACCCGAGCATCTCGGCGAGCCGATCGTTCGCCTCGATGATGATCCCGTTGCCGTGGATGAAGATGCCCTCGAAGGAGGCCGACGAGAACGTCTCCAGGCGGTCGCGCAGCCGCGCGGCCTCGTCGTCCGCCTCGCAGCGCTCCATCGTCGCGCGCAGCATGCCCTCGACCGCGTTCCGGACCTCGGGATCGGGCGGCGCGGGCGTCGTGAGCTCGATCCGGCCGCCGCGCGCGCTCACGCGCAGCCAGGGCTGGGGATCGCCGGGCGGCGCCGCGGTGATGCCGAAGGTCGCCAGCACGACGAGCGCGCGTTCGAGCGCCAGCTCGGGCTCGGGGTGAGCGATGGCCCGGGCGAGGCCGATCAGCAGCGATCGCTCGGCGCCGGCAGGGAGCGCCGCCGTCATCCCCGCGACCGCCCGTCGCGATGGCGCGCGAACGACGCCGACCCCAGCCGCCTGGCCCTCACGGCGACGTTGGTAGTGCCCCGAGGGGGGCCGTGTCAAGTCGACGGCCGCGGCCGCTGCGACCGTTTGTCGCGCGCCGCCGCGAACGATGGCGCCAAACCGGCTGGTCCGGCCAGGCTGGACGGAGGGCGACCGCGGACCCATCTTCGATCGGATCGTGACCGCGCAGCACGAAGCGTCAGGCGACGCGCGCCCCGCCTCGAACGGCATCGTTCCGTGGCTGGTCGCCGTGGCGTTCTTCATGGAGGCGCTCGACACGACGATCCTGAACACGGCGGTGCCGACGCTGGCGACGGCGCTGCGGGTCGCCCCGCTCAGCCTCCGGTCCGTGCTGTCCAGCTACACGCTGAGCCTCGCGGTCTTCATCCCGGCCAGCGGCTGGGTCGCCGATCGGTTCGGGACGCGGCGCGTGTTCTCGGCCGCCATCGGCGTGTTCACGCTGGGCTCTCTCTTGTGCGGGCTCTCGACCGACGTCCGCATGCTCGTGCTGTTCCGCATCCTGCAGGGCCTGGGCGGCGCGCTCATGGTGCCCGTGGGGCGGCTCACGATGGTGCGGACCTTCCCGAAGGCCGAGCTCGTGCGCGCGATGGCGTTCGTCGCGCTGCCCGCCCTCCTCGGCCCCATGCTGGGCCCCGTCGTCGGCGGCGCGATCGTGCGCTTCTGGAGCTGGCGCGTGGTCTTCTTCGTCAACGTGCCCGTCGGCGTGCTGGGGCTCGCCGTCGTGCTGCGGCGGCTGCCCGACTACCGCGCGCCGCGGCCGGCGCCGCTGGACTTCGTCGGGCTGGTCCTGTTCGGCACGGGCGTCGCGCTGCTGTCCTACGTGCTCGAGATCTTCGGCGAGCACTCGTTGGGCGGCTACGAGACGCTCGGGTTGCTCGCGATCGCCGGGGTGCTCCTGCTCGGCTACTGGCGACACTCCACGACCGAGAGCCATCCGCTGCTTCGCCTCGACCTGTTTCGGATCCGCACCGTGCGCGTCGCCGTCTCGGGCGGCTTCGTCGCCCGCGTCGCCATCGCCGGCGTGCCCTTCCTGCTGCCGATGCTGTACCAGATTGGCCTCGGCGTGAGCCCGCTCGTGTCCGGCCTGCTCATCCTCCCGCAGTCGCTCGCGGCGATGAGCCTGCGCCTGGCGATGCCGAAGCTCCTGCGCCGCCTCGGCTACCGGCGCGTCCTGCGGTCGAACACCGTGCTGGTCGGCGGCGTCATCGCGCTCTTCGCGCGCATCGGCCCGGGCACGTCGTTCTGGGAGATCGTCGCGCAGGCGTTCGCCTTCGGCTTCTTCTCCAGCTTCCAGTTCACGAGCATGACGTCGCTGACCTACGCCGACGTGACGGCCCAGCAGGCCAGCGCGGCGAGCACGCTGGCCAGCACCGCCCAACAGATGTCGATGAGCTTCGGCGTCGCCGCGGCGTCGCTGGTCGCCGCCGTCTTCGTCCCGCGCGGCGCCGCGACGAACGCCGCCGCGCTCGTGCGCGGCATCCACCACGCGTTCCTCGCGCTCGGCGCCTTCACCGTCGTGTCGGCGCTGATCTTCAGCCAGCTTCGGCCGGCCGACGGCGCGAGCATGAGCCAGCACGACGTCCCCGAACCGGCCGACTGACGTCATTTGCTAAGCTCGTCGGGATGACGAAGGCGGAGCAGCCCGCCGACACGTTGGCGCCGGCCACGAACTTCAAGCTCTCCGTCGAGGAGCGGCTGAACGCCTACGTGCAGGGCGTGCCCGGTCACATCCGGCGCCGCCGGCAAATCGAGGACGTCGAGGCGCGGCTGCTCGCCAAGCTCGCCGAGGCCGAGGCGCCGGCGGCCATCGTGGCGTCGGCCGAGATCGCCGCGGAGCTCGCGCGGCTCAACGACCTCATCGCCCGACACAACCGCTACTACCCGATCGAGGCGAACCTCGCCATCGAGCTGCGCACGGGACGGCTGCTCGAGCGGGGCGCGCCGTGGCGACCGCTGCCGGCCATCACGGCGGCGGACCTGCTGGCGCGCGCGGCGGCGCGCTGATCAGGCGTCGGGCAGCGGGGCGAACAGCCCGTCGACCTCGCCCGTCGTGAGGCCGAGGCCGGCCCCGTCGCGCGCGAGGATGCCGTCGGCCAGCTGGCGCTTGCGCTGCTGGAGGGCCAGCATGCGCTCTTCGACGCTGCCGGCGACGACCAGGTTGTAGACGAACACCGGGCGCGTCTGGCCGATGCGGTAGGCGCGATCGGTGGCCTGCGCCTGCGCCGCCGGGTTCCACCACGGGTCGTAGTGCACGACCGTGTCGGCGCTCGTGAGGTTCAAGCCCGTGCCGCCCGCCTTCAGGGTGATGAGGAAGACGTTGGCGCGACGCTGCTGAAAGTCGTCGATTGGCTTCTGGCGATCCGCAGTCGCGCCCGTGAGCGAGACCCAGCCGACGCCGCGCTCGTCGAGGCCTTCGCCGACGAGCTGCAGCATGCGCGCGAACTGAGAGAACACCAGCACCCGCCGCCCGAGCCCGAGCTGCTGCTCGAGCAGCTCCATCAGCATGTCGTACTTCGCGGACGCCACGCCGCGCGCGAGATCGCCCTGCATCAGCCGCGGGTCGCAGCACACCTGTCGAAGCTTCATGAGCGCGTCCAGGATCGCGATCGTCGAGGCGCCGACGCCGCGCGCGGCGATGGCGCGCCGCACGTCGGCGTGAGCGGCCACGCGCAGGCTCTCGTACAGGTCGCGCTGCGGGCCGCGCAGCTCGACGGGGCGTACGATCTCGGTCTTGGGCGGAAGGTCGCGCGCGACCTCCTCCTTCGTGCGGCGCAGAATGAACGGGGCCACCTGGTCGCGCAGCGCGCGCAGGCGCTCGACGTTGCGATCGCGCTCGATGGGCCGCGAGAACCGGTGATGGAACCACTCGGCGTCGCCCAGCAGGCCCGGGTTCGTGAACGAAAACAGCGACCACAGATCGCCAAGCGAGTTCTCGACGGGCGTCCCCGACAGCGCGAGGCGCAGGTCCGCGTTGAGGCCGGTGGCCACCCGGTGCGCCTGGCTGCGCGGGTTCTTGATCGTCTGCGCCTCGTCGAGGATCGCGATCGAGAACCGGCGCGACGCCAGCATCGCCTCGTCGCGCACGAGCACGGGATAGGTCGTGATGGCGACGTCGCAGCGCCCCGCGAGCGCCCACTGGAAGCGCCGTCCCGCGCCGCGCACCATCTGCACGCGCAGGTCGGGCGCGAACTTCCCGATCTCGCGCCGCCAGTTCCCCGCGACGCTCGTGGGCGCGACGATGAGCGCCGGCGCGTCCAGCCGCCCGGCCGCCTTCAGCGTCACGATGTGTGCGATCGTCTGCAGCGTCTTGCCGAGGCCCATGTCGTCGGCGAGGACGCCGCCCGCCCCGTTGGCCGCGAGGTGCTGCAGCCAACGGACGCCGTCTTCCTGATACGGCCGCAGCGTCGCGTTCAGTCCGCGGACTGCGGGGCCCACCGACGGTCGCGACGCGAGCGCGCGCCCGCGCTCGGCGATCGCCGTGTGGCCCGTCCAGGCCAGCGACTTGTCATCCGCGTGCGTGTCCGCGCCGGCCTTGGGCACGGAGGTGAAGGCCGCGTCGAGCTGCGCGAGCGAGCCTGCCTTCGCGGCCGGGAAAGTCACGCGCGGCGCGCGGGTCGCCCGACCTTGGCCCTGGTACAGCTCGCCGAGCACGCGCAGCATGATGCGCAGGCGCTCGGGCGGCACGGTGACGTACCGCCCGTCGCCCGTGGGCAGCGCGAACGCGCGGCCGCCGGGGGGCGCCAGCCGATCGAGGCGCGCCGACGCCGGAATTCGCTCGAGCATGTCGAGCAGGCCAGGCAGAAGGTTGACGCGCTTGCCGCCCACCTCGATCCCGAGCTCGAGGTTGAACCAGCCCGGGCGGCCCTCCTCGTCGACGTGCGCGTACCACGGCGCGTCCGGCGAGACGACCTGGAACGGGTAGCGCGGCGCGATCTCGACGCGCCAGCCGAGCGCGCGCAGCTGCGGCACGGCGTAGGCCGTGAACGAGCAGAGCGCGTGGACGTCTCCGTCGACGCGCACCAGGTAGTCGGCGTCCACGCCGGGCGCCGCGCTGACGTCGTCGAGGCAGCCGAGCTCGACGGCGCCCAGGCTCTCGAGCAAGTAGCGCGCGCGGCCCTCGGCGGCGCGGTCACGCACCGGCCCGGACGCGAGCGAGAGCGGCTGCGCGGCGCGGACCCTCACGTCGCCGTAGAGGAAGCTGAGCGCCGCGACGGCCGACTGCTGATCGCGAAACTGCGGCGCCAGCCGCTCACCGTCGGCGACCAGCAAGGTCTCGACGTCCAGCCGGAGGCACGGAACACACGCGAGCGCGTCCGCCTCCCGAGGCTGGGCGGACGAAAGTACAGACATCCGTTCGAGAACTACACAGGCGAGCGTCGCCTGTCCACTTCTCTTCTCCTCCCCCGCCCTTTCCCTTCTTCGCCTTCATGTAGGTGCGACGGCGCCGCGCAGCTTGAGTTTTCCAATTGGTTTTCCGATCCGCCGTCGGAGACGCGGATCCGCGCCTCGCCGCCGACGCGCCGGAGATCGATCGGCACGAGCGCCCCCGCCGCGCGCCGGCCGACGGTCTGCAAGAGGTTCGAGAACACGCTCTCGAGCAGCCGTCGGCACGGGGTTCACGAGGGTCATTAACGTTCGTTAAGAGGCACCTCGAAAACGTGAGCCGCACGCAGCGGCGTCTATCGGTGCGACGCCGTAATTCAACTACGGATTGACGGGGCCCGTGGTCTGTCCCTCGCGCGCCACGTCCTCGCGGGCCGCATAGAACGCCATCAGCGCCACCTCTGCGACGACGTGTCCCGAAATCGCCGCGAGGAGCTCGCCGCTCGTGAGGCCCGGCCGCCGCGACACGACGCGATCGAGCGCGAGCAATCGAAACGCGAAGCGGTGGCGCCCCTCGGGCGGCCGTGGCGGCAGATAGCCGACGGCGCCGCCGTCGTTGCGCCCTTCGATCGCTCCCGCGGGAAGATCGCCGCCGTCGCTGGCCCCGAGCGGAATGCCGGGCGCGCTCGGCTGAACGTTGTAAACGACCCAATGAGTGAAGGGCAGCCCTCGGCCCTGGGGGCTGGGCGCGTCCAGATCCTCGACGATCAGCGCGAGGCTCTTCGCCGCGCGCGGGACGTCGGCCCACGCGAGCGGCGGGGAGAGCCCCTCGCCGTCCGCCGTGTGCGCGATGGGAATCGACTCGCCAGAACCGAAGCTGGACGTCGTCAGCGCAAAGGCCATGCGTCACCCCCTGGCTACGAACCTGGAGCTTCCAGCGCTGGCCGGCAAGCGGGGCCACCCGGCATTCCCGAGCGGCGGTTCTTCAGGGGTTCCAGCCGTGGATCGCGCGCTGCGCGAGGTATCCCAGCAAGAACGCGAGCGGCACGTGCCACCCGCTGCGCGCCCAGCGCCACGCCGAGCGCGAGCTGGGGAACGCCGACGAAACCGCGACGCCCGCCGACGAGCCGAACCACAGCATCGAGCCGCCCACGCCGACGGCGTAGGCGAGCAGCGCCCAGTCGTAGCCCCCCTGGCGCAAGGCCACCTTCGTGAGCGGGATGTTGTCGAAGATCGCGGAGACGAAGCCCAGCCCCAACGTCGTCGCCGCGCTGGGCGCCGGCAGACCGCGGAGCGGCATCAGCGACGCAGCGAGCACGAGGGCCACCAGGAACACGCCGCTCTTGAGCGCCGGCGGGATGATGTTCCACCGCGGCGCCCGCAGCGGACCCGAGAAGAGGATCACGGTCCACAGGGCGATCGCCATCAGCGGAAGGCGCTCGGCGCGCGCCCCGAGCACGGCGCTCCCGAGGATGTTCACGCCGACCATGGTCAGCAACGCGACGAACACGATCGCGATCCGCGCGCGATCGATGGCGTGCCGCTCGACGCGGCCGAAATCGGCGACGACGTGCCGGTCCTGCTGGATCGACGCCGCGGCGCCGCACACGACCAGCGCGACGGCCGCCCCCGTGTACGCCGGCAGGATCCGCAGAGGGCTCACGCCCTCGAGCCAGATCATCGTCGTCGTCGTGTCGCCGATGACGCTGCCGGCGCCGCCCGCATTCGCGCACGCGACGATCGCCGCCAGGTAGCCCAAGTGCAGCCGGCCGTTGAAGACGCGGCTGGCCGCCGTGGCGCCGATCATCGCGGCCGCGATGTTGTCGACGACGCCCGAGAGCAACCACACGAGGCCGAGCAGCGCGAAGCACCCGCGCGCGCCCTTCGGCAGGACGTGCACCAGCGAATCGGGGACGCCCGAACGCTCGAAGTGCTCGGCCAGCTGCGCGAACCCGACCATGAGGCCCAGCAGGTTCGCCAGCTTCACCCACTCGTGGGCGAGGTGCGTCGACAGGCTGAAGTGCGCCTGCCCGACGCTGACCCACACGATGAGCCCCAGGCCGCCGAGCGCCACCTCGAGCGCGCGGCGGTGAAACAGCAGCACGCCCACCAAGGTCGCCCCGAACAGGAGCAACAGCACGGGTACGCCGAGCGCCACCGGCGTCGCGTCGGTCAGAGCGGTGTGGTCGGGCACACCCAGATCCATAGCGACCGATCAGATCCGAACCAACCGAATTCGGATCTGCCGGCGCGCGAGCTAGGTCTGCTGATCGTCCCAGCGGCGGATGAGCGCGTCGGGAATTCGGAAGTCGACGTTCTTCCCCTCGCGCGCCAGACCGTGAAGGGACTTCATGAGCGCGAACGAGACGTGGCGCGCGAGCCCCGTCGGGTCGGCCCTTCGCTCCGCGAAGTCGATGACGTGGGCCAGCACGACGCCCGCCTCGACCAGCAACGCGGTCCAGTCGGCGCGCGGCACGCCCAGCAGATCGGCGCAGTGCTCGCCCGCGAGGTGGCGGACCAGCGCCGAGGGCAGACCGTCGATCGGCTGCTCCGGCAAGAGCTCGCGCATCAGATCCAGCGTGGCGCGCGTCAGCTCGACGCCCTCCGACGACGCGCCCCAGTGCGTGCGCAGCACGTCGAACAAGGCCTCGGCGTCGGCCATGTCGCGCGGCCGCAGATCCTCGCGGATGCCGAGCACGTGGCCCGTGACGCCCCACAGGTGCATCCACGCGTCCGCCTCGTCGGCGCTGACGTCGAAGCCGAGCCGCCGCAGGCCGTCGACCACCAGCGACGAGAACGCCAGCAGCGTGCCGACGAGCTGCACCTGGTTGATGGGGACGCCCCACGCCGGGTCCCAGCTCTTCTGCTCCTCGACGAGGTGCCGGATCGCCGCGTGCATGAGGCGCACCTTCCGCAAGGTCGCGACACCATGACCCTGCGGGGCGAGGCCGCCCTCGCTCGCGACGTCGAACACCATCTGGCCCGTCTCGATCACGCGGCGCCACGCGTGGCGGCTCGTCCCCTGCGTGTACATCAGCACGCGCGCGCCCTCGGGGAACGCGTAGCACTGCGGCAGCGACGAGCAGAACAGCACGGCGCCCACGCCCCACCCGCAGCGCGTGAACATCTTCTGCGCCACCTCGACGCGCGCCGGATCGGCCCACGCAGGCAGCACGGCGGCCTCCTGCAGGAACGCGCGCGTCACGGGCGGCAGCCCCGGCGGCAGCGGATCCGCGGCGCGCGCCAGCGTGCGCATCAGCTGGTTCACGGCCTCCGTGTCACCCGCGGCGAACACCTCGTCGATGACGGCGTCCGCGGGCGGATCGCCGGCGGACGTCAGCTTGCGGAGCCCGTCCTCGTCCCACGCGCCGCCCGGATGACGCGGCGACGCGGTCGCGTCGATGGCGCGCACGACGAACGCGCGCCGGCGCGTCGCTTCACTCTCCGACGCCGGCAGGTCGTCATCCAGCGCGCCCCCGCGCGCCGCGCGGTAGAGGCCCAGGGCCTCGAGCGGCTGCTGCAGCTCGGTGCCGGGCAGCGTGTAGAACAGCGAGGGCGGCACCAGCGCGTGGAGCTGGGTGCCGCTCGGCCAAGAGCCGTCGGGGCGCTGCTCGGCGAGGAGGTAGCGCACGCCCCGTGCGATGGCGGCGTCCTCGACGTCGAGGTCGGCCTCGAGCAGCGCCGCGAGGACCAACCCCGTGAGCCCCGGGGTGCTCGCGCCCCGCGCCGCCAGCCGGGGCTCGCGGTAGGACGCGACGTCCTCGCCCCAGCCGCCGTCGGCGTTCTGGTGCGCGACGAGAAAGGAGAGCGCGCGGCGAATCCAGTCCGCCTCGAGCGGCGCGCCCACGGCCGCGAGTCCCCGCACGACCCACGCCGTCCCGGCGAGGTAGTTCACGACCCAGCGCCCCCAGAAGCTGCCGTCGGGAAGCTGCTGCTCGCGCAAGAACGCCAGCGCGCGCTGCACCTCCGGCGCGCCCGTCGTGTAGCCCAGCTGGCCGAGGCCGTGCAACACGCGCCCCGTCACGTCTTCGGTCGACGGATCGCCCAGCTCCGCCGGCGGGTGCAGCACGAACTTCAGCTTGTCGAGCCAGCTCCCGCTGGGGCCCGCCGGCGGCGACGTCATCATGGGTCCCGGCTTCTTGCCGGGCATGCCGTGCTGAAACGCCGGCCATCCCCCGTCGGCGTTCTGCATCGCCAGCAGCCACGGCAGGCCGCGCTCGACGGCCGGCCGCACGGCGGCGACCGCCTCGACGGGCAGCAGCGACGACGACGAGGCGTCGAGCGCGATCCCCAGCGGCGCCAGCGCGACGCCCACGTCGTCGCTGTCGGGCATCGTCTGGTTGCCCGACTGGAATGACCACGTGCCGCGGTCGTCGCCAACGGGAAGCTGCGCGCCCGCGAGCCACCGCGCCGCGCGTGCCACCTCGTCCGAGCCGCGCGGCGTGCCGGAGGCCAGGAGCGCGCGCAGCGCGAACGCCGTGGGCCACACGTCGGTGTTGAAGATGCTGAACGACAGGCCGTCGTGATCGCGGCGCGCCTGCCCCGTGAGGAACGCGAGCCCACGCGTGACGCGCGCGTCGTCCGCGGGCACGCCCAGCACCTTCAGCGTCGCGAGGGCGATCGAGGCGTCCATCGTGTCGCCGTAGAACCAGCTGCCGTCGTGGTTCTGGAAGGCGTCGAGCAGCTCGAGGCACCGGCGCTCTTCGCGCCCCGCGAAGAGGCCGCCCTGCTCGCCGCGCAGATGGCGGAGCAGCAGGCCCGTCTGCAGCATGGTCAGCGGCAACTGAAGGTTGAAGCGCCTTTCCAGGAAGTGCTCGACCGGCGGCAACGCAGCGAAGAGCAGGTTTGGCTCGGGCAGCGCGTCCGGCGGCAGGCAGCCGGCCAGCGCGAGGAACAGCCCCGCGAGATCCCCCTGCTGGAATCGCTCGGCCAGCGCGGGCGCGCCGCCGTGACGCTCGACGAAGTCGCGGGCGCGGCGCAGGGGCTGGTCATCGCGGCCCAGCCCGGTGGCCGCAAACGCCGCCCACGCGCACCCAGTGGCGCCCAGATCGCCTTCGTTTGCGTACGGATGGCCGACGAACGAGCCGTCGCTCCGTTGCTGCGCGATCAACCAACGTTGCGCGGCCTCGGACGTCGCCGGGTCCAGGCGGTCAATGAAGCGCAGGCTGACCAGCACGTGCGCAGTCGCGGCGGGGCCGAGATCGCAAAACGAGATCCACGAGCCGTCGGTGCGACGCGCCCGGAGCAGCACGCGGCGCGCCCGCGCGATGGCCGCGCCGAGCCGCTTCGAATCAACGTTGCTCTCGGCTCCAGTCCGTTGCTGCGTCCGCGACTCGTCCATGCGGCATGATATTCAGCGCGCAACGGTGGCGTCAAACGCGCCCACAACGTTCTCGAGTCGTCTTTGGCAACGACGCGACCGCCGATCCGCGATCACGCCAACATTTTGACGCCCCGCTCAACTTTCACTGCACCCCGCCGATGCAGGCGGGCGCACCTATGACCGCCGCGCTGAAAGCCTCGCCTGAAGAACGCCGCCGCCACCGCCGCACGCCGCTCGGCATCCCAGTCCGCGTCTACCTCGACGAGACCCCTGCCCTCTCGACCGTGGAGATGGTCGACGTCTCCGCGAGCGGCTGCGCGCTGAGGGCGCCCGATGGCCCGCCGCAGCTCGGACAGCGCGCGGCGTTCGGCTTCGTCGTGGCCGATCGCGGCTTCTGCCTGGCGCGCGGCCGCGTCGTGCGCCTCCTGCCGGCGGGCTTCGCCGTCGCGTTCGACGACACGAACCCCGCCTTCGACGGCTTCGTCGGCGACGTCTCCGCGCGATAGCCCCCGCCCCGCGCGGGGGAATATCTCGGGCCGCCGTCGCTGCTCCAGCCACGAGCGAGGATTCGACCGGCGCCCACGCGACACCGAAGCGTCCCTCGTCCCGGCTTTCACGCCTGCTGAGGCAGGCCGGCGCCGTCGCGTCGCTCGCGGCGGTCGTCCTCGGGACCTGGATCGAGCTCGACCAGAGCGAGATCGAGGCGCGGCAGGCCGAGCGCGATGACTGACGAGAAGCAGGCGGGCATCCTGCTCGCCGCCCTCCGCGCGAACGTCGGCGACGACCCGGCGTTTCGGCGCACCGCGCGTCTCATCGACGAGCTCGTCCCCGCCGCGGGCTTGGTCGCCTCCCGGCGGTAGTGTCAGTGCTGCGCGGCGATCCGCACGCGCTTGGCGGTCTCCTCGCACGAGGCCGCGCACGCGTCGCAGACCTGGGCGCAGCGCTCCATGTCCTCGCCGCCGTCGAGGTCGCGGCAAGACCGGGAGCACGCGCGGCAGATCTCGGCGCACGCGCTGCAAGTGACGACGAGGTACTCGGAGCTGCGCTCCATGAAGTCGACGTTCGTCGCGCACAGCTGGGCGCAGTCCAGCAGGAGCGTCACGTGGTCGGCGTCCGCGCGATCGCCGCCCGTCTGCAGGCACGCCCGCGCCACCTCGAGGCACACGCGCTGGCATTGCGTGCAGGCCGCGATGCACGCGTCCGTCTCTCGGCGGCGGCCGCCGCGCCCGCGTTCAGCCTGCGTCCCCCTCCCCGCCTCCGTATGCGGCTCGGCCATCGGCGCCTCCCGTCTCGAGCTCCCTCCCGAACAATCTGGGCACGCCCCCGCCCCCCGAAAAGTGCCACGATGGGTTCCTCCTCAGGGGCCTCCGCGTGCTAGACGTGTTCGCGTGCTCAGTCTCGTCATCGCTGTCCTCTCCGCGGCCGGCGGCTTCATGGCCGGCCTTCACTGGTTCGGCATCGGCTCCGGCATCCTGCTGGGGCTCCTGGCGTTCATCGTCGCCGTCATCGTCCTCGGTCGCGTGATCGGGAAGCGCCTCACCGCGGCGCAGCAGGAGGTCGACGGGCACCTCCGCGCGCGGCGCGTCGAGAAGGCGATCGAGCGCCTGGACGCGCTGCGCCCGCTGGGGATCTGGCACCCCCTCCTTCGCTGGTCCCTCGACGAGCAGATCGGCACGCTCCGCTATGCCGGCCTGCAGGAGATCGACGAGGCGCGGCCCTTCCTGGAGCGCGCCCGCATGAAGAGCGGGCAGGCCTGGGCCATGCTGGGCGCGAGCTTCTTCAAGCGTGGCCGCTACGACGAGGCGGAGCAGGTCTTCCAGCGCGCGATGAAGAAGCGACCGAAGGAGCGCCTCGTGTGGGCGACCTACGCCTGGTGCGCGCTCAAGCGCGGGCGGAAGGACGCCGCGCTGCAGGCCCTCACCACCGGACGCGCGCGGATGCCGAAGGACGAGGCCCTGCACAAAATGCAGCTCGCGATCCAGAACTCGAAGCCCGTCAAGATGAAGGCGTTCGGGCAGGAGTGGCTCGCGCTGCAGCTCGAGCCCGTGCCGACGATGCCGATGGGCCAGCAGATCGCGCCGACGCACCCGGCCCTGCGCGGCATGCGCCGGCGGCGCTGAGCCCCGCCGAGCCCCCGGGAGGCTCTGTCAAGCGCGTGTAACCGCCGCGTCAAGCGGCGCGGCCCGCGCTGTTACGGCGAACCGTGAATCGAGACAAGCGCCGGACATCGGGCAGGCGCTATCTCTCGAACATGGCATCGCCCGAGCGAGCTTCCCACTTGCAGGCCCAAGCGACCGCCGCCAACCGCGTGCTCGCCCTCTCCACCACCGCCTTCACCTTGCTGTTCGCCGTGTGGCTGATGTTCGGCGTGCTGGGCGTGCCCATCAAGGCCGAGCTTCACCTGAGCATGATGCAGTTCTCGTGGCTCGGCGCGCTGGCCGTGCTGAGCGGCTCGCTGTGGCGGCTGCCGCTGGGCGTGCTCGCCGATCGGGTCGGCGGGCGGCGGCTCTTCACGCTGCTCCTCCTCGCGACGGCGATCCCCACCTACCTCGTGTCGCGCGCGACCACCTTCGGCGAGCTGCTGGTCTGCGCATTTTTCCTCGGTCTCGCCGGGAACTCGTTCTCGGTCGGCATCGCGTGGAACGCCGCCTGGGCCGACAAGTCCCGGCAGGGCTTCGCCCTCGGCGTCTTCGGCGCGGGCAACGTCGGCGCGTCGATCACGAAGCTCATCGGCCCGGCGCTCATCGCCCTCGTCCCCGCGACCTCGGCCGGCGCGCTCGTGCCCGGCGGGTGGCGGTTCGTCCCGGTCCTCTACAGCGTGCTCTTGGTGATCATGGCGGGCGTCCTGTGGCTCGCGGCGCCGAAGGCCGATCGCCGCCCCGGCACCGGCCGCCCGCTGCGCGAGATGCTGGCGCCGCTGCGCGAGGTGCGGACGTGGCGCTTCGGCCTCTACTACGTCGCCGTGTTCGGGGCGTACGTCGCGCTGTCGCTGTGGCTGCCGGGCTATTACCGGCGCGTCTTCGGGCTGTCGCTGGGCACGTCGGCGCTGCTCACGGCGCTCTTCATCTTCCCCGCCAGCCTCCTGCGCCCCGTGGGCGGCTGGCTCTCCGATCGCTTCGGGCCGCGCCCGGTCACGTACACCGTCTTCATCGCCATGCTGCTCGCCTGCATTCCGCTGGCCGCGCCCAACGGGCAGCTCGGCTTTCACGTCGGGCCCTGGACTTTTTTCGGGCTCATCGAGGTCCTCGGCGTCGGCATGGGCCTCGGGAAGGCCTCGGTCTACAAGTACATCCCCGAGTACTTCCCGAACGACGTCGGCGCGGCGGGCGGCCTGGTCGGCACCTTGGGGGCGCTGGGCGGGTTCTTCCTGCCGCTGACGTTCGGCTACCTCGACACGCGCACCGGCCGGCCCGAGAGCTGCTTCGCCGTCATGCTCGTGCTGGTGCTCGTGTGCCTAATCTGGCTGCACTCGATCATCACGGGCCTGCGCCGCGTGCGCAGGCCCGCGCCGACGCCCGCCGCCTTCCCCGCCCTGAGCCGCTGAGCCTCAGGCTCCCGGCTGCGCGAGGTCATTCAACGTCGCGTCGCCGACGCCCTGGAACACCTCCATGCTGCGCGAGATCAGGGCGAACCATTTCTGCGCGCCGTCCGGCCCCGAGGGCTCGCCGGGCCGCACGGCCAGCAGGCGCATCCTCGATGCGCGTCCGTCCGGGCCGGCGTCCCTACCCCGGTTCGTCGTCCGCGACGCAGACCCGATTGCCGCCCAGCTCCTTCGCGCGATAGGCAGCCTGATCGGCGCGCCGGAGCAGATCGTGCTCGGACTCGCGGCTGCTGCGGATCGTGAGCGACGCCACCCCGACGCTGACCGTCACCCCGCCCCACCCCGGGCGCAGATTCGCCACCTCCAGCGACGCCCGCACGCAGAACACGCGCGCGTCTGGCAGGGCCGTGTCGGGCAAGAGGACCACGAACTCGTCGCCGCCGTACCGCGCGACCACGTCCGTGTCGCGCGCCTCCCGGCGCAGCACCCGCGCGATCGCGCGCAGCGCCTCGCTGCCCGCGTCGTGGCCGTGCCGGTCGTTGATCGTCTTCAGCTTGTCGACGTCGATCATGGCCAGCGACAGCGGGTGCCCGTAACGGGCGAAGCGCGCGTGCTCGGCGGCGGCGCTCCTCCGGAAGAGGCGGAGGTTCCCTAGCCCCGTCAGCTCGTCTTGCTCCGCCGCCACCAGCAGATTGCGACGCGCGCGCGCCTGGCGCACCCCTTGCTGAATGCGCGTGAGCAGCTCGTCGAGGCCGAAGGGCTTCGGCATGAAGTCCACCAGCTCGAGCTGCGCGTCGCGCACCCGCGCCGGCAGCCCGCCCGCGCCCGAGAGAAACAGGATGGGCGTGTCGCTGGTCAGCGGGTCGCGCCGCAAGCAGGCGGCCGTTTCGACGCCGCTCATGCCCGGCAGGTTGATGTCGAGGACGACGAGATCGGGTCGGGTCTCGTTCGCGAGGCGGAGCCCGGCCGCGCCGTCCGCCGCACGTTCCACTCGATAGCCCGCGCCGGTCAACGCGTCCGCCAGTGCCGACGCCGTCGCGGCGTCGTCCTCGACGACCACGATGCGCGCGTCCCGAGGCGGCGGCGCGGTCGACGTCGCCACCTCGCCGACCGGTTGCTCGATGGCGCCCCCAGCGTCTGCCCGCACCAGCAGGAGAGCCGCGATGCGAGCGATCAAAGCCGCCGTGTCCCGCGCCTCCGCATCGAGCTGCCTCGCCTCGGTCGACTGAACCAGAATGACCCCCACGCAACGAGGGCCGGCCGAGAGCGGCACCGCGATCACCGAGCGCAAGCTGCGCGGTAGGAGGGCCCGCACGGGCGCGAGCGTCGCGTCGCGGTGGGCGTCGTCGATCGTCACGACGTCACCGGTCCGGGCGGCGGCGCGAACCTCCGGATAGCGGGCGAGATCAATCTGCAGGTCCTTCACCGCGGGTTGATGCAGCGCCAGCGCGACGCGCGGCGCCCCCTCGAGGAGGATGCACGACCCGCGCTCGCCCAGGAGCGACGTGACGGCGCGCGTCGCCGCCGCGATGACGGCCCCGGAGCCGTCGCGCGACGCATCGGCGAGGAAGCGGTCCAGCACGGCGCCCTTCACCTTCACGGCCGGACGTTCACCCGAACCTGAATCGAGATCTGGCCTTGTCACGGAGACTCTCCCACTCCGAGGGTCAATCGCGAATGTCCTGAGTACGGCAGAAGGTCGGGAGACCTGTAGGGATCACGAGTGTCCATCAACGCGCCGTCAATGATCATTACCAATTCGTTGATGAACGTTGGGTGACGATCTGGGCGCCCGGCATGAACGGATTGAATGTGCACAGCCGGTAACGTTTCTCTTTGCGGCAACGAGCACATCGGCGCACATTGCCACGACAGTCGTCATTGCACGACAGTCGTCATTGCACGACAGTCGTCATGATTGGAGGGTAGCTCCGTATAGTGGTAAATTAAGGATCTGCTCGCGGACCGCGATGGCTAGAGCCGCGGCGGAAGGCAGAAGGAGAGATGTGATGCTGGACATCCTTCTGGTCGATGACGAGCCCGACATCCTTTCATCACTCGCCCAGGTACTGAGCGAGGAAGGTCACGGGGTCCAAACGGCCCCCGACGGGCACGCGGCCATCAAGCTCCTCGCCGTGCGCGCCCCTCATTTGATCATCACCGACGTCCGCCTGCCGGTGATGGACGGAATGACGTTGCTCCGGCGCGTGCGGCTCGAGTTCCCTCACGTCGAGGTGCTGATCATGACGGGCTTCGCGTCGATCGGCGACGCCGTCGAAGCGATGAAGGACGACGCGGTCGATTACCTCGTGAAGCCCTTCGAGCTCGACCGGCTCCTGGCGCTCGTGCGGCGCATCGACGAGCGGCGCCGCCTGCGGCAAACGCGCGCCCCCGCGCCGCCGCAGCAGCCCGGCGGTCGGGTCCGGCCTTCGCGCCTCGTCGGCGCCTGCGAGGCGCTCCAACGCGCACGCGCCCAGATCGAAGCGCTCGCCGCGACGAAGCGGCCTGTCCTCGTCGTGGGCGATCGAGGCACGGGGAAGGAGCACGCCGCGCGTTCGCTCCACGCGCACAGCGGCCGGCGCGACGGCCCCTTCGTGTCGGTCGACTGCGAGGCCCCTTCGTCGTTCCTCCTCGCGCGCCTCGTCACCGCGAACGAGGGCACGCTGTTCCTCGACGAGATCGCGACCGTCCCCCTGGAGGTACAAGCCAAGCTGGTCGGCATCGTCGCGGGAGAGACCGCAGGGCCGGACGTGCGTTTGGTCGCGGCCAGCCGAGCGCTGGCGCCCGAACGCGCAAGCCGCTTGCTCCCCGCGCTCAGCGCCGCGCTCGCCCACAGCGTCGTCGAGCTGCCTCCCCTGCGCGAGCGGGCGTGCGACATCCCTCTGCTCGTGGAACACTTCCTGAGAGAGTTCCGAGCGCGCGACCTCCCGGGATCGAGCCTCTCGCCCGCCGCCTGGAGCGCGCTTCAGAAGTACGCCTTCCCCGGCAACGTGCGCGAGCTCCGGCGCGCCATTCAGCACGCGGCGATCCTCGCTGGCAGCCGCGAGATCGACGTCGCCCATCTCCCCGACGAGATCACCGGCGCCGCTCGCGCGTGCGCCGTCGCCGGCGCGCTCTGACGCTCAGCCGGCCAGGCGCTCGACGGCTGCCGTGAGCGCGGACAGCTCGGCTCCGGCGTCCTTCGAGAACGTCCGGCCGGCGCGCCCGAACCAGTAGCGCGCGTTGTCGACGTCCCCCTCCTGCAGATGGACGACGGCGTGCGCCCAGCACGCCAAGGGCGATTCGTCGCCGTGCACGATGTCGTGCGCCTTTTGCCACTCCCCTGCCGCGAGGTGCTGGACCGCTGCTCTGAGAGACACGCCCCCTTATACCTTCAGCGCCAGGTCCCGACGAGCGCCAGGGCGGGGCCGTCGCCGCCGGGGTTCACCGTCACCGTGGGCCGCACGGGGAGCTTGGAGAAGTGGAGGACCGGGACGACGACCCCGACGGCCGTTCCGAACAGCGCGCCCGCCATCGTGTCCGTCGGGAAGTGCCAGCCGGCGGCGACCATCTCCACGGCCACGGACGACCCCACGACCGCGGTCACGACCCAAGGAACCACCCAGTGGTCGTAGCGCCGCGCGATCGTGATCGACGCCGCCGAGAGCGCCGTGAAGGTCAGCGCGGTGTGGCCCGAGTAGAACGATCGGTAGCCGCGCTCGTCGCGCACGAGGTTTGGGTCAGTCCCCTCGTAGGTGCGCGGAAACGGGCGCGAGGTCGAGAACTTCGCGATCGTCAGGAAGGCCCCGGAGAGCGACAGCGCCTCGCCGTACACGAGGACGTCCTCGAGCACGGGCCGGAACCGGCGCAAGTCCCAGACGTCCAGCGCCACAGGCGCGACCAACGACAACCCGACGGTGGCCGTACCGATGTCGTAGGCGAGGTCGCTGTGGTTCCCGATCGCCTTGCGATCGAACGAGTTCACGCTCGCGGGGTCACACGGGCACTTCACCTCGATGAGGCCGTTGCCGAAGGCATAGAAGCCCACGGTCACTGCGTTGGCGCCCACGATGACGGCGCCGTCGACCCATGGCGAGACGTCATAGATCGACGCGGCGTCGCGTGCGTCCGGCGGGGCCGCGGCCGATGAACGAGCCGTCGCCACGATGATGCAGGCAGCGGTGACCAGCCCGACGAGACCCCTTCCGCGCACGCCACGATGCCGCTTCACGGGCCAAAATCTGGTGACACAAACGGGCGGGTCAATGTAGGCAGCGCCGCCCCGCGCGGTGAATCACGACGACGCCGCGCGCGCCGCCGGCGGACGAAGGACGTAGAGCTCCTTGGGCCGCCTGTCCGCGCCGGGCGGGCGCGGGGGCGGCACGCGCATGGCGTACTTCACGGGGCGCGCGTGATCGGCGAGCTGCCGGCCAGGATTGAACACGTCCTTGAAGCGCCACAACATGCGCACGAAGTTCGTCTGCCCGCGGGCGAGCAGCCTCGCGGCGATCACCCCCGTGCGCGTCAACGCGGCCAGCCCGAGGTGCTTCCTGTTCAACACCTCCTGCGTGCGGACGAGCTCGGCGTAGAAGCGATCCAGCGGCAGCTTCGTGGCCGTGACGGCGTGCTGGATGTCGAACAGGCGGTAGTCGCGCGTGTTCAGCGTGTGGCCTTGCTCGAGGAACGTCTCCGTCCCCGGATAGGGCGTGTTGACGCTGACGTTCACGATCTCCGGCACCGAGAGCGCCCACTCGCGCACGGCCTGAAAGCGCGCCTCGTCCCAGTCGGTGTCGGCGATGATGTTGATCGCCACCATCACGCCCAGCGACCGCGCGACCTCGAGCGCCTCGAAGTTCGCCGAGAGCTTGACGCGCTTGCGGTGAAGGGCTAGGCCGGCCTCGTCGATGGCCTCGACGCCGAGGAACATGTACTCGAGGCCCATGCGGCGCCATTCCTTGAAGACCTCGCGGTTGCGCAGCAGCACGTCGCCGCGCGTCTCGAGGTAGTACTTCTTGCGGATGCCGCGACGGCCGATCTCGTTCGCGACCGCGTAGCCATGCTCCGCCTGCACGAAGGCCACGTCGTCGACGATGAAGACGCCGGGCTCGCGGATGCGCGCGAGCTCGTCGGCGATCGCCCTGGGATCGCGGCGGCGGTGGCTGCGCCCGTAGAATGTCCAGGCGCTGCAGAACGAGCAGTCCCACTGACAGCCGCGCGAGAACTCGATCGACGCCGCGGGATCGAGCACGCCGATGAAGTACTTGCCGCGCTTCGCCAGCAGATCGCGCGCCGGCGTCAGCTCGTCGAGATCGCGGATGAGCTGCGCGGCGGGTCCCTCTCCCTCGAGCGTGACGACGCCCGGCAGCGCCCGCAGCGCGGGCTCACCTCCTCCTTCGCGCGCGACGTCCAAGAGGCGCGGCGTGATCTCCTCGGCCTCGCCCTTGACGACGCAGTCGATGGCGCCCGCGGCGTGCTCGAGCACCTCCTTCGCGGTGAACGAGGCGCTGTGGCCGCCCACGAAGAAGAAGACGCCGGGAAGGCGACGGCGCGTCTCGGCGGCGAGGTCGATCACCTCGGGGATGTTCGCGAGGTAGTTGACGCCGAAGCCGACGGCGTCGGGCCGCCACTCGTCCAGCAGGCGAAGGTAGTCCTCGTGCTTGAAGACCTGCATGTCGAGCACGCGCACGTCGTGCCCGGCCCGACGGGCCGCCGCCGCCGCCAGCTCGAGGCCGAGAGGCTCGAGGCGCAGGTACACCTCGGTGTACATGAGCCCGGTCGGGTGGCAGAGCAGCACCTTCATACGGGCCGAACGTGGGGCGCGCGCGCCCCCAGGCCCAGAGCGGCTGCCGCGATTGCGGCCCCCCACTACACCAGGCGCGCAGATCTAGCGCGGCAATTCGAAGTGGAACGTGTACGACTGGATGACGAAGGCGACGGGCTGACCGTCGTGCCCCAGCGCGGGAGAGAACTTGCAGCGGTTCTTGATGGCGTCGATCGCGGCGGCGTCCAGCCCGTGGCCAAGGCCCGAGAGAACTCGCACGGACTGCACGCGCCCGTCCTCGGTCAGCGCCACGCGCAGGCGAACGTCACCTTCAATCCCGCTTTGCTCGGCCTCGCGCGGATATCTCGCGGCCCGGCCGCAGGCGTCGGCGTCCACCTCGGGCATGGAGCCCACCGCGCCCGCCGAGACGGGATGATAGCCGCTGCCGTCCCCCGTGCCTCCCGGAGAGCCGCGCCGGCCCAAGCCTGCGACGCCGTCGTTCGGGCTCCCCATCCCGCCGGGCGCGCCGCGAGGGACGGCCACGGTGGCGCCCAGCTCGGACGTCGACGACATGGTGAACGCGTACACGGGCGG